>USEY01000011.1 GCA_900553815.1 uncultured Bacteroides sp. | reverse complement strand
GGTTTTTCGGAGAATAACAAGGATTATAGAGGTTGTTTTAAATGAAAGAGCCGTGGCAGATGGTGGATGTTTTTTTAGATTTTTATTGGAATCTTTATTGTAAATACATACATTTGTAAATCCGTTGTTAAATTCTAAAATTGAGATTCCTATGAAAAAGAATGTGTGTTTATTATCCCTGTTATTATTGGTCGCTTGTCAGCAGCAATACGATTCTGTATTTCCTGCTAATGACATTGTTCCATTAGAACAAATACAGGCTGAGGTAACATCTGTCTCTATGTCTGAAGCAGAGAAAATTGCAGCTTCCTTTTATGGGGATGATGCAAAAACTCGTGCGACTGATAGAAGGATTGAGGCTATATCAGTGATAAATGATGATACAGGTAGACCTGCAATCTATGTGGTGAATTATGCCGATGATAAGGGCTTTGTATTGATTAGTGCTACAAAGAATTTCATGCCCATACTGGCCTATTCCGATAAAGGCCATTTTACTGTTGGGAAATCTTATGTAGCAGGATTGAATGATTGGATGGAAAATATGGGTGCTATCATTGAAACCGTTAGTGCTTATCCAGTTGACAGCGCGTATGTGTATAAGAATATTTGGAAGAAGTATTTGCAAACTGATGAGCCGGAAAAGAAGATAGTAAAGACACGACAGGAGTATGATGATGAATTCGCAGACTATGTGCGCTCTTGTTATTTTCAATGGGCGTCCGAAGGCTATAGCGTATGTTTGTTTTGTGATTTTTCAACTGCTTATCCTTTTTATGAACGATTCCGTTCACTTGCTCAGAGTATGACCTACCCTGAGTACGATTATACGGTTCAGTCAATAGTCCGTAGTAAAACGTACGATAAAAGTAGTAAAAAAGATAATTTTGTATTTACGACATGGGATCAGTTATTAGGTTTTAATGCTCAATTACCTCAAATTAATGGGGAATATCCTTATGCAGGCTGTGCTACTATTGCTATGGCTCAAGTTATGAAGTATCATGAATATCCTACTACTTTTGATTGGAATGCAATGCCTAATAATTATGCTACTCCTCAAACAGCAGGGCTTATTCGGGAATTGGGAGATGCCATACATGCTAAATATGGGCTAAAACAAACACCTGCCTCGTTGGATAATGTTAGAAGTGCGTTGGTCTCAAAATATGGTTATGCTTCTACAACTCGATTGATTTCACATTCGGCGGATGTTGTAGAGAAAGAATTGAACGAAAATCGGCCTGTCATAATGGAAGGATTCTCTCCAAAAGGAGATGAAGGACATGCGTGGGTAGCTACAGGGTATGATCATTCTGATTATTATACAGAATATGAATTAATGGTGATGCCAGAACAGTACTATCCCGGAGGTACTTTCGTCTTTTTAGTAGCGGATAGCGATATGGAAATAACAAATTCCAGGTATTTTTATATGAATTGGGGCTGGTATGGAAAATATGACGGCTTTTATTATGATGCTAATATTTGGGTAGATAGAGATGATGGTCGTTTCTATTTTAATAAAAATAGACGAGATATGGTTGGAATTCAACCGAAATAATAAGTGCGTGTTTGTTATCTAAATAATATGAATCAACAAAAGTTGCGATTATGAAAATAAGATCAGTATTTTTCATGTTTTTACTTACTGCCTTATCTTTGTTCACGGCATGCGGAAATGATGAGGAAGATCATACGATTTGGGATATATATCCTATTGAGTTTCGTATCTATGTGCAGGATGACGCTGGATGTGACTTGCTGAATCCGGAAAACGAGGACAATATTTTGAAACAGGATATCCGTGCTATTTACGAACAAAAAGAGTATAAGTTGGGTGAAAAACCGGTGCAGACACGGGCTATCTATGCTCCATTTATGGGATTACAGACTACTCAGATGCCAGATGGACGTTACTGCCTGACGTTTGGCTACTTCCGTGGTGAGAAAGATTGGAACTATACTCCTTTCTCCGTGAAGTGGGGTGACGGTACCATCGACCACTTTAGTTTTGACAATAAGATGTATTGGAAAGATGGGGAGCCAAAGTTTAATCGTCATTTTTTCCTGAATGAGGTGGAATATGAGCGGCCGGTGTTTACGCTGGTGAAGAAGCCGGTGGCAAAAGAAAAGGCATTGCTTTTCAGGTGAAAAAAGGTATATTTGCATCCTGTCGAACGTATAAAGATTTAGTTATGATTACACGTGAATTGCTGCACCCTGAGAGCATTGTCGTTGTGGGTGCGTCCAATAATGTACATAAGCCCGGAGGTGCTATTTTGCGTAATTTGATTAGTGGCGGATATGCCGGTGAATTGCGAGCGGTCAATCCGAAGGAACAGGAGGTGCAGGGCGTCAAGGCTTTTGCTGATGTGAAGGACCTGCCTGATACGGACTTGGCAATCCTGGCTATTCCAGCTCCGATGTGTCCCGATGTTGTAGATACATTGGCGGCCGAGAAGCATGTGAAAGCCTTTATCATCCTGTCGGCAGGTTTTGGCGAGGAAACGCATGAGGGGGCTTTGCTGGAAGACCGTATTCTGGAAACGGTGAACCGTTACGGGGCTTCGCTTATTGGACCGAACTGTATCGGCTATATGAACTCATGGCATCACAGTGTATTCAGTCAGCCCATTCCGCAGTTGCATCCGCAGGGTGTAGACCTTATTTCAAGTTCAGGTGCCACGGCGGTGTTTATTCTGGAGAGTGCCGTGACTAAGGGGTTGCAGTTCAACTCTGTATGGTCGGTGGGTAATGCCAAACAGATAGGAGTGGAAGACGTGTTGCAATATATGGACGAGCACTTTGATGCGGAGAAGGATTCGCATATCAAGCTGCTCTATATTGAGAGTATTGGTGACCCGGATAGGTTGTTGTTCCATGCTTCATCGCTTATCAGAAAAGGTTGTCGCATAGCGGCCATAAAGGCCGGTAGCAGCGAGAGCGGCAGTAGGGCGGCCAGCTCGCACACGGGAGCCATTGCCAGCAGTGATTCGGCTGTAGAGGCTTTGTTCCGTAAAGCGGGTATTGTGCGCTGTTTTTCGCGTGAAGAGCTGACTACTGTGGGTTGTATTTTCACTTTGCCCGAACTGAAAGGTAAGAATTTTGCTATCATTACCCATGCGGGTGGTCCTGGTGTGATGTTGACCGATGCCTTGAGCAAAGGTGGGCTGAACGTGCCCAAGCTGGAAGGACCGCTGGCCGACGAGTTGAAGGCTCAGCTCTATCCCGGTGCTTCGGTGGGCAATCCGATTGATATTTTGGCTACGGGTACGCCTGAGCATCTGAAGCTTTGTTTGGACTATTGCGAAAATAAGTTTGAGAACATTGATGCCGTGATGGCTATTTTCGGTACACCGGGTCTGGTGACTATGTTTGATATGTATGATGTGTTGCACGAAGCCATGCTGACATGTCGTAAACCTATTTTCCCGATTTTGCCTTCGATTAATACGGCAGGTGCCGAGGTGGCCGACTTTTTGAAAAAGGGACATGTTAATTTTGCCGATGAGGTGACATTGGGTACAGCGTTGACACGTATTATCAATGCTCCCCGTCCGGCGGCCAATGAGATAGAACTGTTTGGTGTGGATGTGCCGCGCATACGCCGGATTATTGATTCGATTACAGAAGACGGATATATTGCTCCTCATCAGGTACAGGCGTTGCTGCGTTCGGCAGGCATTCCGTTGGTCGATGAGTTTGTGTCGCCCAAGAAGGATGAGGTGCTGGCTTTTGCCCGTCGTGCAGGTTTCCCGGTGGTAGCCAAAGTAGTGGGGCCTGTACATAAGTCGGATATTGGTGGCGTAGTGCTCAACATCAAGAGTGAGCAGCATCTGGCGTTGGAGTTTGACCGCATGATGCAGTTGCCCGGTGTTACGGCTGTTATGGTGCAGCCCATGCTGAAGGGAACGGAGTTGTTCATCGGTGCCAAGTATGAGGAAAAATTCGGTCATGTAGTGCTCTGCGGTCTTGGCGGTATTTTCGTGGAAGTGCTGAAAGATGTTTCGTCGGGCCTGGCTCCTCTGTCGTATGCTGAGGCTTACTCCATGATTCATTCTCTGCGTGCTTACAAGATTATTAAAGGTACACGCGGACAAAAGGGAGTTAATGAAGATAAGTTTGCAGAAATCATAGTACGCCTTTCTACATTGTTGCGCTTCGCTACTGAGATTAAGGAGATGGATATCAACCCGTTGTTGGCAACAGAAAAACATGTGATTGCGGTAGATGCACGCATACGGGTGGAAAAGAAGAAAGCATAGGGAATGGAAGTAATCTGACAGCAGGTTTGCCTGTGCTGTTTGCAAGCAGACTGATTGTAACCCTTTTAGATATGAATGAGGCGGATTGGACGATTATCTGTAGTCCATCCGCCTCACTTCGTATGAGAGGCTCTTTTCGTGGAAAATGCCGATACTTTTCTCAATGTCTCGTCTTGATAAATCTTTTTTTGTATCTTCGTGCCCGTAACCTGTTAAATATTTGTCCTGTGTTGTCTTCCTGTTTTTATCAGCTGTTATGTGCCTCTAAAAGGTTGATAGCCTTTTCTCTGATTTGTCTGTTGGGGGCTTTCTCAGTCTGTGCAGCCGAGGCTGAAAATTTCTTCAGCCGTTATAACTTTAAATATATTACCGATGAAACAGGTTTGCCTCATAATTACGTAGATGATATTTACAAGGACTCCGATGGTTATGTCTGGGTGGCTACCCACCAGGGTGCAGGGCGGTATGATGGTTATCAGTGCTTGAACTACAATTCGCACACATCGCCTGTCAGGCTGAAAAATGGTTTTGTCCGTCAGTTTTGTGAAGACCGCTTTCATCGACTTTGGATAGCTTCGGAGGGGGGCATTGACGTTCTGGACCTGAATACGTATGAGATAGTAGTGCCGGAAGGAGTGAACGGTGCACCACTTGACTCGCTGATGAATGAGTATATTCATGCTTTGTATAAGGATGATGCAGGCAACATCTGGATAGCTGGTGATAAGGATTTGTGGTGTATAGAGCTGGATGCAAAGGGGAGCATCAGCAACTATTTCCGTTTGAAACGTGGCGATATGTCGACGGGCGTCAGAGCTATGGCCGATGTGCATGGAACGATGTATGTGGGGATAGATAATGAGGTGTGTACGGTGGAACGGCAAGACGGGCACAAGCTCGTAGTTACATCGCTTGCCGATAAACTGCCGTCTTTTAGTGAAGACTGGCGTATCTTGTGCATGCAGGAAGATGGCGATTGGTTATGGTTGGGGTCAAACCGGGGCCTTTTCCGGTTTGATTATCATACGGGTGAATTGAAGCGTTATCGTTACTCTACTCATCGCGAGGGTTACTTGAGCCAGGCTTATATCACGGATTTAGGGGTGACAGAAGACGGGTATCTGATTGCTGCTACTTTGAATGGTTTGAATGTGTATGACCGGCAGACGGATAGTTTCAGTTTTATCAGGCAGTCGGTTGGCAATGAGTCGGCGACGGTGAATTGCAATGCCATAAACTGCTTGCTGACTGAAGGAGAGACCATTTGGGTTGGAACGGAAACAGGAGGAGTCAATTTGCTTTCACTCAAACGGCTGAAGACTGAGGTCTGGAAACCTGCAGGCGTCCAGCAGGGAAGGGCTGTGAATGCAGTGATAGAAGATAGTGAGGGATGTTTGTGGATGAGTGTGGTGGAAAAAGGACTGTTGAAGTGGAATGAGGAGCAACAACGGATGGAACATTATATGTTTGTGCCTGGCGATGTTTCCTCCATTACAAATAATACGGTAAATGGTTTGCTGATAGACAGAAACAATCATCTTTGGGCTTATACTTGGGGTGTGGGTATCAATGAATTGGACCTGAGTAAGCCCGGTAATCGTTATTTTAAGCGCTATACACGGGAAGAAATGCCATCGCTACAGGCAGACTTCATTAGCAGTGCCTGCGAGGATGTGTTGAATCATGGCATTTGGTTTGGTTCGACGCGTGGCTTGAATTTTCTGGATAAGCGGACTGGTACTTTCTTGTTGCTGGATTTGAAAGAGTCGGACAAGGATTTTGAGGCCATCCATGCTTTGTTGGTTGACCGTAAAAATCGGTTGTGGGTAGGGACGACACAAGGTGTGTATGTCATAGACTTGGGTTCGTTTGCCAAGTCACGTCGTAATTTTGACTATGTATGTCTGAAATATAAGTTGGATGACCGCTCTTCGACGCAGGTGGAAAAAATTAGTTGTATTATAGAAGACCGTGAGGGCAGGATCTGGTTGGGAGGCATCGGGAGCGGGCTCTATCAAATGATAGATGATCGTAACAACCGTTTCCAGTTTCAGGGTTATTCGGTGGCTGACGGTTTGCCCGACAATACGGTCATAGGTCTGGCTGAAGATGGTAATGGCTTCTTGTGGATTGCAACGGGCAACGGATTGTCGAGGTTGGATGTATCGTCCATGACCTTCAGTAACTATACGCAAGCCGACGGTTTGCCAGCTACACAGTTTTATTGGAATGGTGTTTATTATTCCCGTAAGTGGGACATGATATATCTGGCTACAAGCGATGGCTTGGTGATGGTACATCCGTCGGAGCAGGGCGAAGAGGTCACCGGCCGGCAGGTGAAGTTGGCCAGTCTGATGGTGAATGGCAATTGGGTCTATCCGTCGGGCAATGGAGATATACAGGAAGAGGTGGTCAGGAAAGGACGTATCAGCATCCATGAGAAGGACCGCCGTTTTACTGTGGGATTTACGACACAGAACTATGGCAACAACAACAGGGTGCGATTTGCTTATAGGCTGAAAGGCTATGAACCCGAATGGAATGAAACAAGGCCGGGTGAGTATCAGGCGACTTATAATGCAGTACCGGCCGGCAGGTATGTGTTGCAAGTGAAGGCTACGGACGAAATGGGCCGATGGTCGGAGCAGGTAACGGAGATGGAGTTGAATGTAGTGCCTTATTTCTACAAAACTGTATGGTTCTATTTGTTGGTGGCACTTGCGGTTTGTCTGTTGGCTTGGTTCTTTTATCGGCGTAAGACACGAAGCTACCGTGAACAGCAACTTAAACTGGAACAGACGGTGGAGAAACGTACGCAGGAACTGGCCGAACGTAATGGACAGTTGGAGGTTATGGCCCGCAACCTGCAAGAGGTGACGGAGGAAAAAATAGCTTTCTTTACCAATATTACCCATGAATTTCGTACACCGGTAACTTTGATTAACGGACCTATAGAACATGCCTTGAAGGAACTGGATGATGGGGATGTGAAGAAGCAGTTGGAGATAGCCAGTCGGAATTCGCGTTACTTGTTGCAACTGGTCAATGAGTTGATGGATTTCAGAAAGTTGGATGCTGATAAGGTGACACTGAATCGGACTGCTCAGAACTTTGAAGATTTCTTGCAAGAATTATTGTTGCCCTTTAAAGTGTTTGCCCGCGAACGTAATATTGAAATCTGTACCTATTATCGTTTGGATGTTCCTTGCCTGATGATGGATGGGGCCTATATGCGTAAAGCGATGATAAACCTGGTGTCCAATGCCATTAAGTTTACCCCCGACGGTGGGCGGATTGACATATTTGTGGCCTCGGTGAAAGGCAATCAGGGTGAGCCTCTCCTCTATATCAATGTTTGTGATACCGGACACGGTATTAGCGAGGGAGATATGGATAAAATCTTTGACCGCTTTTATCAGTCGAAAGATAATAAGGCCAAGTATTCGGTTTATGGTCAGAGTGGAACGGGTATCGGGTTGTTCCTGTGCAAGAAGATTGTAGAACTGCATGGCGGCAAGATTTATGCGCGCAATAATCACCGGCGGGGTGCTTCATTCCGTATTCTGATGCCTTTGTTGCCGGGTGAACTGGTCACAGTTGCCGGTGAAGCAATGGATGGCGGACTGGCTGTTGCAGGAACAGTAGCGGAGTTGCCGGTTGATGGTGAACATGTGAGACGCGAAACCATTCTGGTAGTAGAGGATAATAAAGACATGCGGACTTATATACGTAGTTTGCTTGACAAGGATTATCGCATATATGAAGCCGGTAATGGTGAAGAGGCACTGGCTGTGGTGAAGAAACATGTTGTTGATTTGATAATCAGTGACCTGATGATGCCTGTGATGGATGGACTGGAACTGTCTCGCCGTATTAAGGAGAATCTGGCTACATCGCATATTCCTTTTTTGATGCTGACCGCAATACGTTCGGATGTGCAGGAAAAGAAGAGTTTTGAAATAGGGGTTGATGAATATCTTTGCAAACCTTTCGATGAAGAGGTACTTTGTTTGCGGGTGAAGAACATACTGAAATTGCGCCGGCAATATAAGAAAATGTTCTCTTCCAGTAGTCAGATTGAAGAATTGCACATCAAGGAAGAGTCAAAAGATAGCCAGTTTGTGCGGCAGGCTCTTTCCCTGATGGAGAAAAACTATGCCGATTCGCAATATAATCTTGAAAGCTTTGTGCGCGACATGGGATACAGCAAGACACTTGTCAATAAGAAAATGCAGGAACTGACAGGACAGCCCATCGGACAGTTTATGAAAAACTTCAGGCTGAACGTGGCCCGGAAAATGATTCAGGAAAACCAGGATAAGGTCAATGTATCGGAAGTGGCTTATGCGGTTGGTTTTAATGACCCGAAGTACTTTACAAAGTGTTTTAAGGAGTTCTTTGGCTATTTACCCAGCTCAGGACTCAATAAAAAGGGCAAATGATTACTATATTCTTCTCAATCTGCATTATTTTCTCCCTGACGTGAAATTAGAATACTTAATTTTGCGTACAAACGAAGAATATATAATGCCATGAAGAATAGACTCTATTTCCTCCTTGTGTTGATTGCTGTTATTCCTGCCTGCTTGTGGGCTGGACCGGTAGAAGGTTTGCTCGAAAGAATAGATAAAGGAGCATCCAAGAAATTTGTCATCGAACTGAAGAAAGGTCCCAACGACTTCTTTGAACTCGACCAGAAAGGCTCCAAAGTTGTGGTGCGGGGTAATACCTATGTAAATATAGCCACGGGCATAAACTGGTATTTGAAGTATTATGCCGGCATTCATTTGTCATGGAATGGCATGACAGCCAAGTTGCCCGATGTGTTGCCGCCTGTTATGCAGAAAGAACGTCATGAGACCGACTTGTCACTCCGATATGATTTCAACTATTGTACTTACTCCTATACCATGGCCTTCTGGGACTGGCAGCGTTGGGAGAAGGAGATTGACTGGATGGCACTGCACGGCATTAATCTGCCGTTGGCTGCCGTAGGACAGGAGTGCGTATGGCGCAATATGCTGTTGAAGTTGGGCTATACCAAGGATGAAATCAACCGTTTTATTGCAGGTCCGGCTTTCCTCGCATGGTGGGCCATGAACAACTTGGAAGGTTGGGGAGGTCCCAATCCCGACAGTTGGTATACTCAACAGGAGGCTTTGCAGAAGAAAATCCTGAAGCGCATGAAAGAGTGGGGCATCAAGCCTGTTCTGCCAGGATACAGCGGTATGGTGCCGCATGACGCTGACACCAAACTGGGACTGAATGTCAATAAGCCCGAGTTGTGGAATGGTTTTGTCAGACCGGCTTTCCTGCAACCTACTGACGAACGCTATGCCGAGATTGCCGCTTTGTACTACAGCGAACAGCAGAAGTTGTTTGGTAAGGCTGACTATTACTCGATGGACCCCTTCCATGAAGCCGAGAATGCAGCCTCTGTTGACTTTGATGCGGCCGGTAAGGCCATTATGCAGGCCATGAAGAAGGTGAACCCGGAAGCTGTGTGGGTAGTGCAGGGCTGGACGGAGAACCCGCGACCTGATATGATAAAGAACCTGGCCAACGGTGATTTGCTGATTCTGGATTTGTTCAGTGAGTGCCGTCCCATGTGGGGTATTCCTTCCATCTGGAAACGCGATAAAGGATATGAACAGCATGACTGGATATTCTGTATGCTTGAGAATTTTGGCGGTAATGTGGGATTGCACGGCCGTATGGACCAGTTGCTCAACAATTTCTACTTGACGAAGAACAATCCGTTGGCTGCCCATCTGAAAGGAATAGGTTTGACTATGGAAGGCTCTGAGAACAACCCGGTTATGTTCGAACTGATGTGCGAGTTGCCTTGGCGTCCTGAGAAGTTTACCAAGGAGGCTTGGTTGAAGGATTATCTTTTTGCCCGTTACGGCGTACGCGACCCTAAGATAGAACAAGCGTGGATGTTGCTTGCCAACTCTATTTATAACTGTCCTTTTGGCAATAACCAGCAAGGTCCTCACGAGTCCATTTTCTGCGGACGTCCTACACTTAACAATTTCCAGGCCAGCAGTTGGTCGAAGATGCAAAACTACTATGACCCCACTGTGACGGCCGAGGCGGCTGCCCTGATGCTGGAAGTAGCTGATAAGTATAAGGGAAACAATAACTTTGAATACGATTTGGTGGATATTGTTCGCCAGTCTATTGCCGATGAGGCACGTATCGTCTACAACCGGACGGTGGCTGATTTCAAGAGCTTTGATAAGCGCAGTTTTGCCCGTGATTCACAACGTTTCCTCAATCTGTTGCTGTTGCAGGACCGTTTGTTGGGTACCCGCAGCGAGTTCCGTGTAGGCCGCTGGATTCAGCAGGCTCGTAATTTGGGAACTACACCTGAGGAGAAAGACCTGTACGAATGGAATGCCCGTGTGCAAATCACTACTTGGGGCAATCGTGTTTGTGCCGACGAGGGTGGTCTGCGCGACTATGCTCACAAAGAATGGAATGGCATACTGCGCGACTTCTATTACAAACGTTGGGCTGCTTATTGGAAAACCTTACAGGACCAGTTGGATGGCAAACCGGCGGTGACGCTTGACTATTATGCCATGGAAGAGCCTTGGACACTGGCCAAGAACCCCTATACGGCAGAGCCGGAAGGTGATTGCGTAGACACGGCTAAAGAAGTTTATCAGGAGGCGTTTGGAACGAAATAAACGTTATAGATTCCGGTAGAACCATGAAGAGACTGCTATCACTCGATGTGTTGCGTGGCATTACGGTGGCCGGCATGATTGTTGTCAACAATGCCGGTGGGAAGATGTCGTACGATTACCTGCGCCATTCCGCATGGAACGGATTGACGCCGTGCGACCTTGTGTTCCCCTTCTTCTTGTTCATTATGGGCATCTCCACGTACCTGGCATTGCGTAAGTTTCAGTTTCGTCCATCGGGTACGGTTATTCGCAAGATATGGAAACGTACTTTCCTGATATTGCTGATTGGTGTTGCCCTGCATTGGTTTGACGGTGCCTGTGACGGTGACTTCTGGTCGTTAGGTCACTTGCGCCTGACAGGAGTCTTGCAACGTATTGCGTTGTGCTACTGCGTAGTGTCTTTTCTGGCATTGTATGTCAGCCATCGGAGGCTGATTCCTGTTGCCGTAGTGCTGTTGGTGGGCTATGCCGTATTCCTCTTGTTGGGCAACGGTTATGCCATGGACGAAAGCAATTGGTTGTGTGTCATTGACCGTGCTTTGCTGGGTGCCGGACATCTGTATCAGAAGAGTCCCATCGACCCCGAAGGCCTGTTCAGTACCCTGCCTGCCATAGCCCATACGCTGATAGGTTTTGCTTGTGGCCGGCTGATAATAGAGACCAAAGAATTGGAACAGAAAGTTATCCGTTTGTTTGTAGTCGGCTTCCTGCTGTTTGCCGGGGGCTATCTGTTTACGGAGGCTTTCCCGTTGAATAAGCGCATCTGGTCGCCTACCTTCGTGTTGGTGACCTGCGGACTGGCCGCCATGTTGCAGGCTGTACTGATGTATTTCATTGATATGCTTGGGCGACAGCGTTGGTGTCGTTGCTTTGAGGTCTTTGGTGTTAATCCGTTGTTCCTGTACGTGTTGAGCGAGATGGCAGCCGTTGTAGTAAGTGCTACAGGTTTCAAACCCTTAGTTTACAATGCACTCCATTCGGTTATCAGCAATCCTTATTTGGCTTCCGCCTTTTATTCGCTACTCTTTGTTTTGGTGATGGGGGCAGCCGGTTATCCGTTGTACAAGAAGAAAATATATATTAAGCTATGATAAGTCGTATCTCTGTCAGTGTCAGAATGTGTCAGGTGCTTGGTTGCCTGTGTCTCATCACATGGCTGGTGCAGTCGTGTGGCACGGCCGGTAGCGGTGAGCAACTGGTTGCCTGCGTTGATACGCGCGTGGGTACTGCGCCAAGTACCACCCGGACGGCTGGTCTGTTTGGCAAGAACACCGAAGAGTACGGACAAACCTTGCCTGCCGTGCTCGAACCGAACGGCATGAACTTCTGGACACCCCAGACGCAGGATGGCGAGCAGAAATGTGTCGCTCCCTATTATTATCGGGACAGCTTGTTTCAGGGATTTCGCAATTCGCATTGGATAGTGGGCGGTTGTACGCAGGATTATGGTTCCATGACGTTGATGCCCCTTTATGGCCGTCTGCGTTGCCAGGCTGAGCAGCGTGCTACCCCTTTCTCGCACGATTCCGAGGTAGCCACTCCTGCCTATTATTCGGTAGAACTGCCTGCTGAAGGCATTCGTGCCGAGCTTACTGCCCGTTCCCGTTCTGCCATATTCCGTTTTACTTACGTTAAAGCAGGGCTGGCTTACCTGGTAGTCACTCCCAATAGTGATGAAGGAGAAGGTTCTGTTCGCCTGGATACGGTGAACAATCGAATCAGCGGATGCAACCCGGTGCATCGTATTTATCAGGGCTGGGGACAACCGGCAGGTTTCAGCGGTCATTTTGTGGTACAGCTGGAGAAGAAACCGGTATCGTGGGGCACATTTGTTGCCGATTCCGTTTGTGCCGGGGCTGTGGAGGCAGGCCATTGCCGGCAGGCGGGCATTTACGTAGCCTTTGAAGTGGAGGCCGGTGAAGCCTTATCGGTGAAGGCTGCTTCTTCGTTTGTGGATGAGGCCGGTGCTTTGGCCAATTTGGAAGCCGAAATCCCCCACTGGGATTTTGAGCTGACGCGCCACGAACTGACCGACATCTGGAACCGTCGCTTCTCACTGGTCGAGGTGGAGACGCCCGACCGTGATGCGCGCAGCATGTTCTATGGCGCTTTCTACCGGGCTTCTTTCCTCCCTCGTATGTTCAACGATGTGGACGGGCGCTATCCTTCCTTTGCCGGTGGGCAGTCTGTGTGTCAGCTTCCCGCAGGGCACAACTATTACGACGACTTCAGCATGTGGGACACGTACCGTGCCCTGCATCCTTTCATCAACCTGATAACTCCTCAGACGGCGGGTGACATGATGCAGTCGCTGGTCGATAAATATGAACAGGGCGGCTGGTTGCCCATTTTCCCGTGCTGGAACAGCTATACGGCTGCCATGATTGGCGACCATTGCATAGCAGCTTTGGGCGATGCCTATATGAAGGGCATTCGCAACTTTGATATAAACAAGGCCTACGAAGCCATGCGCCGGAACGCTTTCGACAGACCGGCTACCGTGGAGGCTTACCGCGACGGCATGGGACGCCGGGCATTGGATTCTTACTTGAAGTATGGTTACATACCGCTTGAGGACAGTGTGCCCGATGCTTTCCACACCCATGAACAGGTGTCGCGTACGTTGGAATATGCCTACGACGACTTTGTGCTGGCACAGGTAGCCCGCTCATTGGGCAAGACTGCCGATTATGAGGCCCTGATGAAGCGCTCGCAGAACTATCGGCATGTGATAGATCCCCGCACAGGCTATGCGCAGGGCCGTCATGCCGACGGTACTTTCCTTGACGATGACAACGCTTTCCGTTTTGTCAAGTTCATTACCGAGGGCGCTCCCTGTCATTACACGTGGTATGTGCCCCACGACCCCGAGGGGCTGATGGAGTGCATGGGCGGGCGTGACAGGTATGTGGCCAAGCTTGACTCCATGTTCAGCGAAGGACGCTACTGGCACGGCAACGAGCCATGTCATCAAGTGGCTTATATGTTCAACTATGCCGGTGAGAGTTGGAAAACGCAGCGCGCTGTGCGTCATATCCTGGAGACTGAGTATCAGAATACACCCGGTGGCTTGGCCGGAAATGATGATGCCGGGCAGATGTCGGCGTGGTATCTGTTCTCTGCCATGGGGTTCTATCCCGTTTGTCCGGGTACAACACGTTACGAACTGGGCAGTCCAACCTTCTCCCGCCTGACGTTGCATTTGCCCGAAGGAAAGAGCTTTGTGATAGAGGCACGGAACGCATCGAAAGACAACATTTATGTCCGTTCCATGAAGTTGAACGGGCAACCTTATGCCAAGAGCTACCTGGAACATGCCGATATTGTGAAAGGTGGCCTGTTGGAAGTGGAGATGAGCGACCAGCCGTTGCTGGCTGACTGATAAAGTTTTTTTGTGAATGACAACTTATTCAAGTTTCGGTAAAACCGAAATTTGGAGCAGTAAAGGAGTTAGAAGGAGTTACCGCCCGCCTTTAGTCGGGCTGAGGAGTTAAAAGCCAATAGCAAGTAAATAGTTTACAAGGTATCGGCTTAACTCATTAACTACCGAAGGAATATTAAAACCGAAACTTTAGTAATTTATATATTATGCAGATGATAAAGACAGGGTTTCTGGCCATTTGTACTTTCCTCTTGTCAATAGCCTGTGCGCAGGCTGCTGTGGGTGGGGTGTACAATATATTGGACTATGGTGCCGTGTCCGACACAACCCGGCTTTCCACCCGTGCCATACAGCAGGCGGTAGATGCTTGCGCGGCCGCTGGTGGCGGGCGTGTGCTGGTGCCTGCCGGAAACTACCTGAGCGGTACGGTGATGCTGCGGAGCGGTGTGGAATTGCACCTGGCTGTCGGAGCTACGTTGTATGCCAGCCGGAATGTGGCCGACTTCAAACTGCATCAGCAATCATCGGGAGCCACCGACAAGGCCGAGACCGAGATGCTGATAGGTGCGACCGATGCTACCAACATCGCCGTTACAGGCCTGGGACGCCTGCACTGCCGTGCCGTGCGCGAAGCCTATCAACGCAAGCCGGCTACCGACGTTCCTGCCGATTCAGTGACGGGGCGCGAGGTGGCCAATGCCGTGCGCTACGGTGTGGACTATCGTACCAAGTACCGCCGTGTTCCGCCTTCGCCCTGTGCCATTCACTTCACCGGCTGCACGCAGGTGCACATCAGCGATATACAGGTGGTGGAGTCGGCCTTCTGGTCCGTTCATCTGCGCAACTGTGAACGTGTCTTTGTGAATGGTATCTATATCACCTCCAACCCGCACAACAGCGTCAACTCCGATGGCTTGGATATTGACGGTTGCCGCCATGTCATGGTGAGCAACTGCCGCATAGATACCGGCGACGATGCCCTCTGCCTGAAGACAATCCGTATTGACGGCGAGGCCTATCCCTGCCGTTACATCACAATAACCAACTGCATCCTGACATCCTCGTCAGCTGCCTTGAAGATAGGCACCGAGTCGCATGCCGATTTTGAATACATCACCGTGAGCAACTGTGTGATAGACCGTGCCAACCGGGGGCTGAACATGATAGTGCGCGATGGTGGCGTGGTGCGCAACGTGCTTTTCTCCGACCTGCTTATCCGTACCGTGCGCAAGGAAACCTTCTGGTGGGGCAATGGCGACCCCATCTGGTTTACCATTCAGAAGCGGGGCGACGTGCCCTCGGCCGGAGGCATTGAGCACGTGGTACTGCGCAACATCATAGCCCACGGACAGAGCGGCATACGCATGGAGGAATTCA
Source organism: uncultured Bacteroides sp. (assembly GCA_900553815.1). GTDB lineage: Bacteria > Bacteroidota > Bacteroidia > Bacteroidales > Bacteroidaceae > Bacteroides. Next base: position 42,424 of record USEY01000011.1, on the reverse strand, counting down.
GCGAACGGCTGAAAGACATCCGCCTGGATGGTGTGCAACTGTTCATGGAGCCTGAGGATGCTGTCGACAAACGTTCTTGCCACGGCTTCCTGTTCCACGGCGTCGACGGCCTGCGGCTGGAAGACTGTGAGGTGGAGTGGGACAGGGAGCATCCCGAACCTACCTGGGGCAAGGATTTTGAGTTCAGGCAAGTGGTGTTCAAAACAGCCAAGCCTGTTCCCGGATATGATGAAGAGAGTAAACTGTAAACGATATATTTCTGATGAAAACGAAATCATTACTTCTGGCTGTGTACAGCCTCTTGCTGCTGGCAGCCTGCGGCACACCGAAAGGAGAGAGCGGTGTGTTCAACATAATGGACTATGGCGCTGTGGGCGACGGACAGACCGATGATGCGGCAGCCATACAGTCGGCCATCAATGCGTGCAACAAGGCCGGAGGTGGGCAGGTGCTTGTCCCTGCCGGACACACATTCCTGTGCAGTCCCTTTAAACTGGCTTCGTATGTTGACTTGCATCTGGAGGCCAATGCACGCCTGCTGGCCAATCCTGACGAAAAGGTCTATAAAGAGAGTGCCTTCCGCGATAATCGCGGCGAAGGCATGATGTGGATTAGCGGCAAGGACCTGGAGCAGGTTTCCATTACCGGTATGGGTACCATCGACGGAAACGGAGTAGCCTTTATGGGTAGCGAACTGGAAGACTCATACGAACTGAAGCCGGTCACCAATTTCGACCCCCGGCCGCATGTGTTGACGCTTATAAATGTAAAACAGTTGCGGATGCGCGATGTTACTATCCGCAACAGTGCCTATTGGACCGTGCACCTCATTGGTTGTCACGATGCGCTCATTGACGGCATTTCCATTCTGAATAACCTGAAGATTCGCAATGGCGACGGTATTGACGTTGATCACTCCCGCCATGTGCGTATAGCCAATTGTTACATTGAGTCGGGTGATGACTGCATCTGCCTGAAGAACCGCCGCGAGTTTGAGGAATACGGTTCGTGTGAAGATATTGTAGTGAACAATTGCACCATGGTATCGCGTTCGTGCGCCATCAAGATTGGCTCCGAGAACATGGACGTCATCAACAACGTGCTGTTCAACAACTGCATCATACGCGACAGCAACCGTGGCATCGGCATCCAGAACCGCGATGAAGGTACGGTGACCAATGTAGTCTTCTCCAACATGATAGTCGACTGCAAGTTGTGGTCTGACGTATGGTGGGGCAAGGCCGAACCTATTTATGTCACTTCCTATCCGCGTGCCGTAGGTAACCACAAGGATGCCGGCTGGCGTTTCCCCAAGGGAGCTACCGAAGGACGCTGTGGCGAGGTGAGCCGCATCTGGTTCAGTAATGTCAAGTGCACCAGCGAAAACGGCATATTTGTGGGTGGCGATGTGCCGGGTAAGGTAAACCACATTTATTTCAACGACATAGACCTGCTGCTGCACAAGCGGACAGACTATCCGGGCGGTGTCTACGACAAGCGCCCTTGCGATGGCGAAGGCTTTGTCAAGGACAAGACATACGGTTTCTACATCGACACGGCATCGGACATCACCATTGAGAATTCACATATCCTCTGGGGGGATACCCGTCCGGATAATGCAGCCGAAGGCGTGATGCAGAAGAATGCGCAGAATGTGGTGATAAAATGACGGTCTGTAGAGTAAAAAACTGATAATGAAATATTGCTTATGAAGAAGTTGTCATTATTTATTATACTGCTGCTAAGTCTCTGCCCGGCACGTGCCCAACAGCAACGTCCTACCCCTGAGCAGTTAGGCAGCATCTACTACGCCTATCCGTCGCCTACGGAAACGCTTACTTCGGCTCCGGCCGGCTATCAGCCTTTCTACATCAGCCATTATGGGCGCCATGGTTCGCGCTGGATGACGGACGACGCTCGCTACACAGAGGTGCTTTGCCGCTTTGATTCCCTGCATGCGGCCAAGTTGCTGACACCGCAGGGCGAAGATGTGCGTCGTCGCCTGCAATTGGTTTATGAGGATGCCCGCGGATGCAGTGGCAACATTTCTCCTGTGGGCGAACGCCAGCACCACGAGATAGCCCGGCGCATGTTTCGCAACTTCCCCCAAGTCTTTGCCGACAGTGCGGTGATTGATGCCCGTTCTACCACTTCACTACGTTGTGCGTTGAGCATGAGCTACTTCACCGAAGGACTGAAAGAACTGAATCCAGCCTTGCGCGTCAGTCGCCGTTCATATACTCGTTACATGGATTATCTGGCTCATACTTCGGCCGAGGGAGAGGCCTTTTGTTCGGAAACGGCACCTTGGCGCAAGGATTTTCGTGCTTTTGAAGAGCGCAATGTACGTCCCGAGCGGCTCATGAAGTCGCTCTTCACCGACGATGTCCACTTCAATTACGCAGAAGCTTCGGCCCTCATGTGGTCGCTTTACTGGATAGCTGCCGACATGCAGAATGTAGACCTCGACCTCTCCTTCTACGACCTCTTTGAGTACGAGGAACTTTTCAGCCTGTGGCGTGTGGTAAATGCCCGCATGTACGTCTGCAACGCCGCAGCGCCGCTTAACGGCGGATTGATGCCCCGTCAAGCTGTGCCCCTTTTGCGGAATATATTGGAGAGTGCCGACAAGGCACTGAAAGCCGGTTTGCCTGCGGCCGACCTTCGCTTCGGACACGACACGCACCTCATTCGGTTGCTGACTTTGATGCACGTGGAGGGGTGCGACAAGGCTGAGGCTGACATTGAAAACTTCTACAAGGCATGGCCCGATTATCAGATTTCGCCCATGGCCGGCAATCTGCAAATCATATTCTTCCGCCATCAGTCTACGGGCGATGTACTGGTAAAATTCCTCTTGAACGAGCGTGAAGTGAAACTCAACGGCTTGCAAAGCTGTACGGGACCCTATTATCATTGGGCCGACGTACGCGCTTTCTGGGAAAAGGCGTTGGATTAGTTGACGAGTTAACAAGATACGAGTTGCAAGGGTGAAGCGGATAAGGGAGAGGGTTAATCAGTAGTAAGAAGATTGATATGCTTGATATTATCGAGGGCGTGTCAAAATGAAAAAAAGTAGAATCATTAGGTAATGTCATCCTGAACGAAGTGAAGGATCTCGATACATAAATAACTGCTTTCGAGATTCTTCGCTTTGCTCAGAATGACAGAATGCAAGTATCCTCTCCTTGTTCCCTTGTCAACTAACCCTTCATCCTTTTGCCGCCACCAGCTTCCACACCAGTGCCGAGCAGGCTGCTCCTACAAACGGGGCAACGATGAATAACCATAGCTGCGACAATGCTTCACCACCTTCATACAGCGCCGGACCGATGCTGCGTGCCGGGTTGACAGAAGTGCCGGTGATTGGAATGCACACAATGTGCACCAGTATCAGCGAGAGGCCGATGGCCAGCCCAGCAAAGTTTCCGGCGCCCTGTTTGGCATCAGTTGTACCCAATACCACTAGTACGAAGACGAACGTAAAGAATACCTCGGCCAGGAAACCGCCTGTCAGGCTTACCCCGGTGGCACAGGCGTTGGCACCAGTCTGTGTGACATAGGCCATGTCGATGTTCGACGTAAGAATCCATAAGAGAGTAGAGCCTATCAGGGCTCCCAGTACCTGGAACAGCATGTACATCAGTCCTTCACTGCTCTTCATGCGTCCCGTAAGCATACAGCCCAGGGTGATGGCCGGATTGATGTGACATCCCGAGATGCCGCCAATCGTGTAGGCCATTGCCACTACTGCCAGTCCGAAGGCAGTGGCAACCATCAGCACTTGCGCCGGACTGCCGCATCCGCCATTGAAAATGGCGCTTCCGCATCCCATTAGTACAAGAATCATTGTACCAAACATTTCTGCTAAATACTTTTTCATAAGGCACGTCTTTTTAGGTAGCTTTCAAATATACTTATTATATTTGTAAAAATCAAGTAGTTACCATGATTTTCTCTTCCTATGTTTGAAAACAGGTTTTTCAGGCTGGTGCCAGCTAAGCCATATCAGCCAGAATCCCGATAATCCGTTGGACACTAAAACTACTGCCCAGGTGTAACCTTTTCCTTTATTTCATTGGGATGAATGGGGTATTGGGCACTTGAAATCGGAACTCTGCATTCTGAAATCATAGCAGTTAACTCCTTACGCGATAGCAGTGTACTCGCAACGCGTTAGCAGTTAACTCCTATCGTCTGAGTAGTTAACTGCTAACAAAACAAGTCTTAACTACTTTCTTCCTTTCGCCCTGTAGTGGCTTTTGGGGTATCGGCTAGCCTTGCAGAAATCTTTTCTGCAAGAACTACCTTCTGGTTGATTATTGACTCCGTTTTATCCAAAAACGCCCATTTCATCGAGCTTTCACGCCTGTAAAAGGTGTTTGGGAGTTTGAAGTTTCACGTCTTCACGATGAAATGGAACAGGCTGTGTATCAATAAGAAATGGTGAAAATTCAGCCCTCTGTACATGTTTCACGGTTCATGCCGAAATTTCACACGTATTTCATTTGCAGGATATCACTCTGTCCGTGTATCTTTTGTAGATACGTGGTGTGCTGCGTTTCCCTCGTCCGTCTTGTTTTTATCTTAATCGCTCTTCTCGCATTTTATTGATTGTTAGTTCGTTACTGTGAAACATATTCCTGAAGACGCGGCACGCCACGTCTCTACTTACTGTGTCAGGCTGTTTGGGGCATGGTTACTATAGTGTGGAGCATAACCTTAGGCCTTTCACAGCTCGTTTCACTGTTCAACGTGAAACGAGCGTGTGTGGAAAACGGCTGCTTGCAGCCGCTCACTTGTCGTAATCTTTGTTATATTGTTACGTTCCGTTTACATTTTATGTCTGTCTCTTGACAGTAGTGTCTTATTTACACTTTTATCCCCCTTCATACGCCTCCAGAACGCGATTTCCTCTCCCTGTTCACTATATTCCCCCTTTTTTGCACCATTTTCTCCCCGTTTATGTGCATGTTCTTTTAGTTTTGCATTCAGTTAAAATCTAAGAAATACTATGGAGGCATCTTTTATTAATATGTTCCTCCCCCGTGCGGCAGTTTGGCCGTGGATAGATAAAGTGAAGGGGGATAGGCGAGAGATGTTCTTTGAGCGTTGTTTCCTTTCTGGAAGAGTCGTTGAAAAGAATGTTCTCTTATTGTCTTATCTCTACTTAATGTACTAATAACCAATAAATTAAATCAAATTTTTAATTCATTGGAAATACCTTTGTAACATGGCCGGCCTAACTTTGCAGCCGGTAAAATGAGAGATAAGTATGAATATATTATATTGTGTTTTTTAATTTAAATCTAATTTTATGCTGAATGTACAATTAAAAAAGAGGTGGACATTATTGCAAAGCGTAGTCTTTGTAATGTTCCTGCTAAGCAGTACCTTAGCATTTGCACAGAACAGAGTGACCGGTACGGTAACAGACAAGTCCGGTATGCCGCTTCCCGGTGTGAACGTACTTGAAAAGGGTACGACCAACGGAAGTATCACTGATGTGGATGGTAAGTTTATCATCGACCATGTGGAGAAAGGCAAGACTTTGTTGTTCTCTTATATTGGCTTTACTACAAGAGAAGTAGTCGTTGACAAGAACATTATCAACGTAACCTTGCAGGAAGACCTCCAGGCACTGGACGAAGTAGTCGTTATCGGTTATGGTAGCATGACCCGTAAGGACGTGACCAGCTCTATCACTACAGTGAAGGCCGAAGACATGAACATCGGTGTCATCACCACTCCGGCCCAGATGTTGCAGGGTAAAGTTCCCGGTCTGACCATTGCCAACACCAGCGACCCTAATGGTTCAGCTTCTATCTCCTTGCGTGGTGCTTCTTCACTGCGTACCGGCGAAGCAATGGAACCTTACTATGTCATCGACGGTGTGCCGGGTGTAAGCATCTCGCTGGTATCTCCCGAAGACATTGAGAGCATCGACGTATTGCGCGACGCTTCCGCAACTGCCATCTACGGTTCGAAGGCTGCCAACGGTGTTATCATCATCACTACCAAGAAAGGTAATCAGGATGGTCGTACCAACGTAAGCTATAGTGGCTATGTTGCATGGGACAACACGATGAAGACCTTGGACATGATGGATGCCAATGAACTGCTGTCTTATGCCAATGCTAACGGTGTTGACCTCTCCAACTATTGTGATGTTAACAATCCCGCCAATACCAATTGGCAGGACGAAGTACTCCGCACCGGTTTCAGCCACAATCACAATGTATCTATCAACGGTGGTAACAAGAAGACTTCTTACAGTGCTTCTATCAACTTCCTGGAGCGTGAAGGTGTTGTCAGAGGTACTGATATGGACCGCTTGAATGCACGCTCTTATGTAAAGACCAAAGCTTTCAACGATCGTTTGGAAATTGCTCTTAACTTGAATGCCAGTGTTCGTAACAGTTCTACCGGTCCTACGGATGTTCAAGGCAAAAGCGTATTGGATGCCATGTACTACTACAGCCCGCTGGTACCTGTCAAGAACGCCGACGGAACTTGGTACAGTGACTTGCAGATTTCACAGAACTACAATCCGCTGTCAATGGTCAACGAAGACCGTTATGATACGAAAGAAAAACTGTTGCAAGGTACAGCACAGGCTACATTGCACATCATAGATGGTCTGGACTGGAATATGAACCTTTCTTATCAGAACCAACAGTACATCTATAGCATCTACAATTCTTCGCAGAGCCAGATACTCGGTGCTAAGCATGGTCAGGCTGACCGCAGCACTTTGGAGAACATCCGTAAGCAGATGGAAACTTACATCAACTGGGATCACACTTTTGCTGATGCACATAAGGTAGGTGTCATGCTGGGTTATTCTTGGGAGCAGGCTGACAACAACGACGGCTTCGGACTGAGAGTCTACAACTTCTACAACGATGACTTGGGTTACCACAACATGGGTATGGCCAACAATATGGATATCAGCGATATCATCAGCAACAACCTTTCTACTTTGCGTATGATTTCGTTCTACGGACGTGTCAACTACAGCTTCAATAGCAAATACCTGTTGCAGGCAACCGTTCGTCGCGATGGTTCTTCTGCTTTCGGTGTCAACAACCGTTGGGCTACCTTCCCCTCTGTATCTGCCGCATGGCGTATCACGGAAGAAGAATTCATGAAAAACCAGCATATTTTCGATGATTTGAAACTGCGTGTCGGCTATGGTGTCAGCGGTAACTCTCTGGGATTCGATGCCTTTATTGCCCGTCCGCTCTACGGTGCAACAGGATGGTTCACTTATGTAAGTCCCGATGGTACTTCTTCTGAATATCGTACTTTGGGTGCTACGCGTAATGCCAACCCTGACTTGAAGTGGGAAAGTACCAGTATGTTCAACATCGGTTTGGATTTCGGCTTCCTGAACAACCGTTTGACCGGTACTATCGAGTATTATGATAAGCGTACCAGCGACTTGATTTACGACTATCCGGTTTCTACCAACCGTTACCCGTTTGGAACAATGACAGCCAATGTGGGTGACATCAGTAACAAGGGTATTGAACTTACAATTAATGCCATTCCGGTGAAGACTCGCAACTTTACATGGACTACTTCTGTAAACTTGTCTCACAATAAGAACGTAGTTGAGAAACTGACCAACGCAACTTACTCTGTTCCTTATATTGATATGGCAGACCCTGATGTTGGTGGCTTCTCTGGAACTAATGTTCAGCGCATTATGGAAGGCTGTCCTATCGGTCAGTTCTATACCTACGAATGGGCTGGCTATAATGAGAACGGTAAGTCTGTTTTCAACGACTATGATGCCGATGGCAACCTGGTTGGAACTACAGATGCTCCGAAAGACGAAGACCGCCGCAAGACAGGTTCTGCACAGCCGAAGCTGACTTACGGATGGAACAACGAATTCACTTGGAAGAACTGGACATTGACTGCATTCTTCCAGGGTGTTGCCGGAAACAAAATCTACAACGCTACTCGCAACTACTACAACAATGTAGGTTTGGTAGCTGCCGGTAAGAATGCATTGAGTGAGATTGCAACTGAGCAGAAGTTCAACGATACTAACGCGCAGCGTCCTTCTGACCGCTACTTGGAGAATGGCTCTTATTTGCGTCTGGCAACATTGACCTTGGGTTATAACTTCGGTAAGCTGGGCAACTGGGTCAACAGCCTGCGCCTGTATGCTACTTGTAATAACGTATTTACCATTACCGGTTACAAAGGTCTTGACCCTGAAGTATATTTGGGTGGCCTGACTCCGGGTGTAGATTGGCGTAATACTACGTATCCTCGTACACGTACATTTATGGTGGGTGTCAATGTAAATTTCTAACCCTTAACATAAGAGACATAAAGATATGAAAACAAGATATTTTATTTCTGCTGCCTTATTGGCACTTACAACTGTCGGTTGTACCGACCTGGATGTAGACATTAAGTCACAATATACTGAATATCCCAATTCGGAGATTGCCTTGAGTGCTCGTATCAGCAATGCTTATTATGCATTCCGTGGTGCCCTTGGCCGTCGTTACGATGAACTCGTTTCCTGCAACTCTGATGAGTATACGGCAGTCAGCTTTGATGGTGACTATCTGAACGGACGTGATATGTCGAATATTTCTCTTCACATGGTCGATGCTGATGCCAGCAACAGCCAGTTGGCTGTCTTCAACGATATACAGGCCGGTATTGTCAACTGTAACCAACTGTTGATGGACTTGGGTGAAAGTGAAGAGAATGCATCAACTACGGCTCCTATCCGTGCGGTACGTGCTTTCTATACGTTCTTGCTGATGGATAACTGGGGTGATACACCTATCATTGATTACAAGGTGTTAGGCGATAACAATGCACCTATTGACCGTACTCCGCGTGCCGATGTCGCTCGCTGGATAGAATCGGAATTGTTGGCTGTTCGTGACGACTGTCCGAGTGAAGTGAGTGAGGCTACCTATGGAACGCCTACTTGTTGGATGGTTGACGCTTTGCTGGCAAAGCTTTATATTAACTGGAACGTTTATACAAAGGATGTAACCAGTGCTGACTGGGACGCTAATGCTGCCAACGAGAAACTGGCTGACTGTATTGCTGCTTGCGACCGTGTGATAGAGTCTCGCAAGTTTGATTTGAGCGACGATTATAAGACGAAGTTCATGTACACCAATGGCTGGCAGATTAAAGATTTTATTTATGCAATGCCTTTTGATGCTGTTACTGCACAGGGTATGACTTACGCCCGTTTCCGTACATGGCGTCGTGGTCAGAACAGCAATGGTTTCTACAGCATTGAAATGACTAACTCTGTGGGTGGTAATATGACTTTGACACCTGAGTTTGTAGAGCTGTTCTGCTTGCCGGGAGACCGTCGTAACGATGTGATTGCTGGTAGCACAGGCGAAAATATCGGTATGGAATCATTTGATGTTTATCAATACGATAATATTACAGGTCTGCCTACTGGCGTTCGTAATACATATAAGGGTGAAAATGTTACATTTACAAAATCTATTACTTTAGGAACAGGTTTTGATGAGAATGGTAAAGAGCGTAAACCTGATGCCGACCTCAACTGTGGTGCTACACTCACGGGTTGGACGCAAGGTTATCGTTCCATCAAATTCTTCCCCGACATTAATGACTATAATGTCTACGGACGTAATCAGGACAATGATGTGCCTATCTTCCGTTATGCCGACGTTATTCTGATGAAGTGCGAGGCCATCACCCGTGGTGGTTCGGCTACCTTGGGTGACACTCCGATGAGCCTGTTTAACCAGATTCGTTCGTATGTCAACGCTCCGCAGTTGGATCATAACCCGAGCCTGCAGGAAATCTTGGATGAGCGTGGCCGTGAGTTCCTCGACGAGCACTGGCGTCGTAACGACTTGATTCGCTTCGGTGACTTCGAGCGTGACTGGGGCTTCAAGTATGACTATAACCCGGATGCTGCTAACCCGCAATATCGTCTGCTGCCATTGGCTCGTGACGTGTTGAATGCCAATACTAACTGGAAACAGAACCCTGGATACTAAATCACTCTATATTGATTATATGATTTCCCATTTTTATAGCTTTTTTAAGAGGTTTATAAGAATGGGAATCATATAGATGAAATTTTAGTTGATACTTTTGTTGTATGATCTGAAATAGCAAATTATTAGTATAATAAACGTTATTTAATTTTTAATATCTATGAAAAATGCATGTATACTATTCTTTTGTGTATTAGGCTTTTTGGGGGTCTCTTGTCAAGATGAATTAGAAACCTCTTTGAATGGTGTTTCCACACGTGTTATTGTTGATGGTAGTAATGTTTCTGTTACTAATCCCCAATTATTAAACGATTGGGAAAATGTACAGACTATAGTTTTGAATGTAACTCCAGAAAAAAAAGTTACATCCCCTTGGTTCGATGGTGCAGAATCTCATCTGCCTTCAGATTTTTGTATGGATATAAAAAAAGAGGATGGCTGGAAAATTCTTTTTCATACTTTTAAGGATTTAGGGTTAGATGAAGGGCAAAATTATATATGTTTCTATAATCAATTTACTGGGTATGTAAAAGTCTTTTATTATTACGATAGTAATAACCCTAGTCAGGGTACTCAATGGTATGTATCTACAGGAAATAGTGAAAAGACACATTTGCTTTCTTTGTCAGATTATATTGCTGAAGTTGATACTGCTAAAGCAGAACATAGTGAAATATTATGTTCAAATCAAACTGGTGTCCCAACTACTGGCTTGAATCCTGGATGGAATGGCTTTGAATTTGAAGTCCCCTATTGTACTGATTATCGTAATATTAATTTTATAATTGGTGCTTATGATAATAATATTGTAAATTACGATTTTATAGGGAAAGAGGAGTCGAAAACAGTGGGAACAATTACGACGAATTCTCAATCCTCTTCTGGACTTGTAAGTGCTATAGCAAACTTAGCGGGAAATGAAGCAAAGAACCTTGTTAGTTCTTTGACTAAGAAAGCTAATTTGGGTTCAACCTTGACTAATTTAATATCTCTTATTCCTGGTGCAGGTTATGCAAAAGCTATTTCTGCTGGATTAGGTCTTATATTCGGCAGGAGTACATCAACCACTTCTGATATCAAGTTATCTACATCAGGTACTATTACTTTAGGTGGTTCTGGAACATCTCAGACAACAAATGGTGTTCATCCTATATCTTTTAATTTATATCAGATACTTAATCCTACTGTAGGTGGAAATCCGAGTAATAGTAATTCTTTAGTTTATAATGCTCAAAGTCCTTCTACAAATGAACATTTTATTGGAGTTTGGGGTGTAAGAAACACTCCATGGGTAGTTTATGAAAGATTTACGCAACTAAAGAACGCAAAATGGACCGGCCCGAATTCTGTAGCAGGTAAGGTCTCTTCACCTAGATTAATTAATTATCAATGCATTCCTTTTGGAAATCCCGATATTAGCCAGTATATAACAGAATGCAAAAGTACTATAAAATTTATTAGGTGTGATACTTTGCAAGGACAGGTATATAAAAAGAATATTAGAGATATTGGTTCTTTCTCATCGAATAAGTATACAGCTGAACTTTTGTATAAAGATGAATATAATTGTTTTTATGAGTCTGGGAATGTTTGCGAATTATCTATAAGTGGTCTCAATCCTTTTAATACAGTAGAAAATAAAACTTTTTGGTATGATTGGGGGATTATTTTGGATGGTAGATTATTGGCTGTTGTAACCAGGGAAACAACTTTTTCTTATTTGGGAAAGAACAAAACTGTGACACAATCAAGAGTTTATGATGTTGGATATAATTTTGATGCTTGTTATGTAGATGATTATAATGCTTGGTATAATGCTCATGGAACTAATAATGCAGTGATTAATGATCATGAACCAGCATTTGGTATATTTATTGAGGAAAAAGATTTGCCTTTATATGGGAAATAGAAAATACATTTTTAAGGTAAAAGCAAGCGATTGTTTTATTTAGAGTTTTAAAAATGTAAGCCTTGTGTTGCGTCCACAGTATTGCCATTCTGCGGACGTCAATGCAAGGCTTTTATGTATTACAAGACAGTTTGGCTATGTCGACTTTTGCATTCTGTATTGTATCTTTGCATGACTAAGCTTTATTCACTTGTGAAATTTAAGATTATGAAGAAGAATATTCTATTATCGTTTATCGTGGGGTGCTGTCTTTGCCTGCATCTGCCTGCACAGGGTGCGGACGGGAAGGACTATGAGAAAGACTATCCGCTGGGCAGATATGTAGACCCCCGCATCGGCTCTGAAGGGCTGGGCCGTGTGTTCATCGGGCCGTCGTGTCCCTTCGGCATGGTGAAGCCTTCGCCCGACTGTACACCTTCGCCCAACAGCGGCTGGTTGCCCATGCCCGAGCGGGTGGACGGATTCGCGCAGGTGCACGTCAGCGGTACGGGCGGCGGGCCCAAGTATGGCAATGTGTTGGTTACTCCTTTTCTGGGCGCTTTGAACCAGACACAGCACCTGGACTACCGTGAGTATGAGAATATCCGCCTGGGTTACTATGACACGCGTTTCAAGCAGAGCGGCATCCGCACGGAAATAACTACGGCCGAGCGGGCTTCGTTCTACCGCTTTACTTATCCCAAGACGGCTACTGAACAGGGACTGGCCATTGACGCTGGTTTCTTCCTGGGTGAAAGTCCTGTGCCCGATGCGCGCGAGGCCCAACAGTTTGTAGGTTCGGAAATACAGATACTGTCAGACCACGAGGTCTGTGGCTACACCCGCATACGCGGTGGCTGGAACAATGGCCGTGCCTATACGGTCTATTTCTATGCCGAGACCGACCGTCCTTTCACTGAATATGTCACTTGGAAGGGTGACAGCATCATGACCGACCGCAGCCAGTACGACTCTCACCAGAAAACGGGTGCCTTGCTGCGCTTCGACAGATCGGGCAATACGCTGCAACTGAAGGTGGGTATTTCCTTCCTGAGTTGCTTGCGTGCCGAGGCCAACGCGCATAGCGAGATTCCTCACTGGTCGTTCGAAGACGTTCATCGTCAGTTGCTGGGTAAGTGGGAGACTCTCTTTTCGAAAATAGAGATAGACTCCAAGGCTCCGAAGGAACACAAACGTATGTTCTATACCGGACTGTACCACACCATGCTGATGCCCGTTGACCGCACGGGCGAGAACCCGTTGTGGAGCGACCCTGTGCCCTACTATGACGACTTCTATGCCATTTGGGACACCTATCGCACGTCGTCACCCCTCATTACCCTCATTGACCCGAAGCGTGAAGTGGATATCGTACGCTCGCTGGTGAACATCTGTAAACGCGACGGCTACATGCCCGACGCGCGCAGCGGCAACTGCAACGGTCGTACGCAGGGTGGTTCGAATGCTGAGATTGTCATTGCCGATGCCTTTGTCAAGGGGCTGGAGGGCATTGACTACGAGGAAGCCTTGCAGGCCATGCTGAAGGATGCTACCGTAGACCCGGGCGGCCACCACGAGGCCGAAGGACGGGGCGGACTGCGCGAGTACCTGGAGCTGGGCTATGTGCCCTGGGGCATTGACCGCGCGGGCAACCGGACGGTGGAGTACAGCTACTGCGACTATGCCATTGCGCTGGTGGCCAAGGGACTGGGCAAGGAAGAACTCTACCGGCACTATCTGAAACAGAGCGGCAATTGGAAGAACCTGTGGCGTGATGACTATGAACACAGCGGCGCTCGTGGCTTCATCATGCCGCGCGATGCGCAGGGACAGTGGCTGGACAGCCTGCCCTACGGGCATAGCCGGCTGATACAGCCCAAGTATGTCTACACGCCTATGACTTTCGAAGGACCGTGGTACACGCCGTGGTGGAGCATGTTCTTCTACGAGGCGTCGTCGTGGGAGTATTCGCTCAGCATTCCGCACGACGTTCCGGGACTGATAGCGAAGTGTGGCGGTCCGCAGGCTTTCGAGCAGCGGTTGGACACGTTCTTCCTGCGCAACTACTACAACGTGAACAACGAGCCTTCGTTCCTCACGCCCTGCCTCTATCACTGGCTGGGTAAGCCTTGGCGGAGCAGTGACCGCATACACACCATCTTGGCGGAGAGCTACAACGACGGTCCTGTAGGGTTGCCGGGCAATGACGACTCGGGTGCCATGTCGTCGTGGCTGGCTTTCCACATGATGGGGCTTTATCCCAATGCCGGGCAGGACTATTACCTTATTAACACCCCGCTGCTGCGCACCACGACGCTGCACCTGGCCAATGGTCGAGATTTCCAGATAGTGGCCGACGGACTGTCGGACAAGAACCGCTACATCCAGAGCGCTACGCTGAACGGAGTGGATTATCCCTGGTCGGCATTGCGCCACAAGGACCTGATGGCCGGTGGTACGCTGGTGCTGAAGATGGGCAAGCAGCCTGCGGAGTGGGGAAAAGAGATGTTTAAAGTATTTTGAGTTGACGAGTGGACATAATAAGTTAGGAAATAGAAGAGTTAATCCGATACCTTGTAATCCCTACTATTGGCCTTTAACTCCTCAGCCCGACGCAGTTGGGTGATAACTTCCTCTAACTTCTTTAACTCCTTCAAGTTTTGGTAAATCCAAAATTTTGAGTAACTAATTACATAAACCAATGAAACCAAGATATCTGATAACCTTGCTCCTGCTGCTGGCCATTGCCACTGGCGGAGCGGCGCAGAGCGCAGTGCCCGATACGTTGCTTTTCGTATTCAAGCTGCACGGGCAGACGCGTAAATATGACATGTCGTTTGTTCATAAGAACGACTCTATCGTGCTGAATTGGCGCATTCTGCGCAATTTGCGTTGGCAGAAGGGAACATTCACCCTGACACCGCAAGCCGTGAAGCGCGGCACTGTACTCAGCTTCCTGATGCCCGAAGACGGGCGGCATGTAGTGCTGCCACAGGAGCAGACGGCTTACCTGCTTTCGCAGGAAGCCTATCGCAGCCTGAAAGCGCGTAAGACCTTTGCCTACAATCATACGGAATATGAGCTGCTGGACAGCGATGAACGTGCTCTGGGCTTTGCCCTACTGCATGTGCGCGATAAGGCCGAGGGTGGTGAGATGTGGATTTTGGACAATCCGGCACTGCCTCTGGTGTGGAGCATGCAGCACAATCCGCTGGAAATAAACTGGCGGGCAGAGGTGCGCAAATAGAAAGTCTGTCTTCCTTATCCGCTCATCGTCAATGAGTTGTATAGAGAAGAATGTGTCTGCCGAAATGCGGCAATGTTTTGACCCAAAAGCGGCAATGTTTTGGTGCAAAAGCTATAATGTTTTGCCCTGAAACATTGCCGCTTTTTGTCAGTTGGCTACTTGCCAGCTCTTGTTATCAATCATTGTTTCCCTATGCTTGTTCCATTCCTGTATAGTGGCCAATTTGCTTCCGATGTCTAGTTCCTGCGTTTTTCTAAAAGTAGTACGGAGGCTGTTTGATAGCAGTTAACTCCTCTCGTGTTAGCAGTTAACTCTTTTCCCGTTAGCAGTTAACTCCTTGGTCGATAGCAGTTAACTGCTAACAGACAGGTTGTGTATTGGCGGATGTATGCTGTGGAAGTGTGACAAGGCGGGCGTCAGAACTGTTTCGATGTCAAGTCCCGCCTTGGTATGTAGTCTTTTGTCTTTCTATCCGGCCCAGTCTTCCCTGTCCAGATTTCTGTAGCCGATGGCTTCGGCCAGGTGTGCGGTCTGTATCTCAGCTGAGCCTTCGAGGTCGGCAATGGTGCGCGATACCTTGAGAATACGGTCGTAGGCACGTGCAGACAGGTTTAACCGGTTCATGGCGTTCTTCAGCAGGGCAAGCCCTTTTTCGTCGGGACGGGCGTAGAGTGCCAGCAACCTGCTGTTCATCTGCGCGTTGCAGTAAACGCCGGGCACGTCGGCATAGCGCTGCTCCTGTATCTGACGGGCGCGTATCACCCGTTGGCGTATCACTTCGCTCGGTTCGCCCGGACGGGCATCCGACATCTTTTCGAAGGGTACGGGGATGACTTCTATCTGCAGGTCAATGCGGTCGAGCAGGGGGCCGGAGATGCGGTTCAGGTACTTTTGCACCTGTCCGGGGCTGCATACGCAGGCTTTGGTGGGATGGTTGTAGTAGCCGCACGGGCAGGGGTTCATGGAGGCTACCAGCATGAAGCTGGCCGGGTACTCCACGTTGCACTTTACGCGCGAGATGGTGATTTTGCGGTCTTCGAGTGGCTGGCGCAGCACTTCGAGCACATTGCGGTTGAATTCGGGCAACTCGTCGAGGAAGAGAACACCGTTGTGTGCCAGGCTGATTTCGCCCGGTTGCGGGAAGGAACCGCCGCCGGTCATGGCTACGGTAGATATGGTGTGGTGCGGGTCGCGGAAGGGACGGCGTGAGATGAGTCCGCCGTCCTTGCCCAGCTTGCCGGCTACGGAGTGAATCTTGGTAGTTTCCAGACTCTCGCCCAGTGATAGAGGTGGCAGGATAGAGGGCAAGCGCTTGGCCAGCATGGACTTACCGCTGCCGGGTGCGCCTATGAGCAGTATGTTGTGTCCGCCGGCTGCGGCTACCTCAAGAGCGCGCTTTACGTTTTCCTGCCCTTTGACGTCGGCGAAATCCATGTCGAAAGCACTCTGTTGGGCATAGAACTCCTCGCGTGTGTTGACGATGGTGGGCTCCAGTTGCTTTAGTCCGTTGAAGAAGTCAATCACTTCCATGATGTTTTCCACGCCGTAGACGTCGAGGTTGTTTACTACGGCAGCTTCGCGTGCATTTTCCTTGGGCACAATCATCCCTTTGAAGCCCAGCTCACGTGCTTTGATGGAGATGGGGAGGGCACCTTTGATGGGGTGGACGCTGCCGTCGAGGCTCAGTTCACCCATAATGAGGTATTCGTGCAGGTGGTCGGTACAAATCAGCTGGTTGGCACCCAGCATGCCGATGGCCAGGGGGAGGTCGTAGGCCGAGCCTTCCTTGCGGATGTCGGCGGGGGCCATGTTGATGGTAGTGGTGCAGGTGGGCAGGCGATAGTTGTTGACCGACAGGGCCGAGCGTATGCGTTGGTAACTCTCTTTCACGGCCGAGTCGGGTAGTCCTACCAGGTAGTACATGCAACCTTTGCTGGTATTTACTTCGATGGTGATAAGTGTTGCGTCAATGCCTTGTACGGCGGCGCCATAGATTTTGATTAACACGGGTATGTCTTTTAGTTGTTAGCAGGGAGGATTGTTGTGGGGAGAAGAGTTGGGTGCCCAGCCATATACCTAAGACTGGGCATTGAGTCAAGAAGCAGGTTATTTCTTCTTTTTCTTTTCTTTTTCCGCCTCTTCTTCAATGGTCTTCAGCCATTTCCTTATGTCGGCTTCGTCCAGGTCTTTGGCCATGATTTTACCTTTGGGGTTGAGTAGCAGGTTGGCTGGCAGCTTGTAGATGGAGAATTTCTGTACGATGTCGCTGTTCCATCCGGCCAGTTCACTGCCTTGTTTCCATTGGAGTGTATCTTGTTCGATGGCTTCTTCCCACAGTTTGTGGTCGGTATCGAGCGAAATACCCAGCAGGGCAAAGTGCTTGTTCTTCTTTTCTTCCTTATAGATGCGTCGCAGTATGGATAGCTGCTGGCGGCTTGGGGTGTCCCACGAGGCCCAGAAGTGCATCAGTATCCATTGGTCTTTGAAGTCGGTACGTGCCAGATTCTTTTTCTTGGTGTCCTTCAGACGGAAATAGGGGGCGTTCTTGCCTACGGTCGTCTTTTCGCTGTCGCTGAGGAAGTCCGACAGTTCAATGATGTTCTGATTGTCTTTCAACGTTCCACTCATGCCGTTGATAAGTTCCTGTATCTTGTTCAGGTCTGGGTTAGGAATCAGTACCAGGTATTTTCTTAGCAGGTAGACACTGGCCAGTGAAGTATTGTGGCTGCGGATGAATGCTTCAGCCTTGGCTTGTTGTTGTTCAGGAGTGGGGGCGGCTTGGCCATTGGTTGTGCCTTCAAGTTCTTTGATGAAGCTGGTCAGCTCATCGTTGGCGGGATTGCCTTTTATGTCGAAAAAGTCGGGGGTACTAAGGTCACCTTTGATGTGGATTTTATCGCCTTTGTCAAAGTAGAGAGGATAGCGTATGCCATTGTTGAGTTGCAGCCACGAAGCTGTCAGAGTGTCGGCGGGAATGGTAGCTTTGAATTTGTCAGCATTGACCGGTATGGTATCAATGCGGTCGTATGAGTGGTCAGTGCCATAGATGTGCAGTGTGTCGTTGCCCATGCCTTTGATTTCTCCTTCGATGTAGGCGGTTCTTTCACTTTCTTTCGAACAGCTGGCCAAGGTAAGCAGAAATACGACAAACAGAAATGTGGTGTACGTAATACAGTTGGTAATCTTCATGTTGCAGCTTTATTTTCTGGTACTTGCTGCGAAAGTACGTTTTTTTGTCGTTATTGAAAAGAAAAGGCCCGACATATTTTGTATGCCGGACCTATCAACTTTCAGTTTAACCTTTATTATTTGATGATTTCCATGAAATCAGCGTTAGTAAAGTACTTAGAGAATTCCAAGTCAGAAGCGGCTTTCTTGGCCAGGCTCTGATCTTTGGCAACAGCGCTCTTCAGGCTGCTGATAACCATTGAAGAATTGTTGGTACGTGCACCCAGAACGGCAGTCAGATAGTCAGTATAAGCATCGGGCTTCTCAATGCTGCTCAGAGTAGTCTTGGCCTTGTTGTAATCCTTAGCCAGGATTTGAGCCAGAGCGGCGCTGTTAGTCTTGGTGTCACCGAATGAGCTTACAGCCTTGTCATATTGACCTTGTTCGATGTAGAGGTTACCCATGGCTTCGTTCAGTTCCTTAGAACCAGATGCTTTGCCCAGATAGTTGGCAGCAGCTTCTTTGTCACCCTTTGACAATGCAATCAGACCCAGGTTCATGTTAGCTTCAGGAGCGTCAGCCTTGATAGACAGAGCTTTCTTGAAGTAGCTTTCAGCCTTGTCGTATTGACCAGCCTGGTAAGCCAGCTTACCGAGGTTGTTGAATGCACGATAATCGTTAGGATAGTTCTGAGCGGCCTTGTTGTAGATAGCTTCTTTCTTGGCAGCATCGTTGGTCAGAGTAGCTGCGTAGAGCAGTTCTTCCAGGTTCAGCTGGCTAGCGTCTGTATCAGCAAGCTTAGCGATTTCTTCGTCAGACTTACCAATGATTTCGTAGTTCAAAGTCAGACGAGAACGACGCAACTGCGGCAGAATCTCATCAGCCAAAGTCTTGTAAACAGAAGAGATGTTCTTGATTTCTTGTTCTCTTTGTTCAGGGTCAGAATACATAGAAAGAACGCGGAGAATCAGTTCCTTGTCTTGGATGTTTGATTTAGAAACCAGTTCCTGGAAACCTTCCCAGTCTTCTGCCTGGTATTTAGTATCAACGTTAGCTTCGATTTTCTTCTTCTTCAGATCTCTGCTGATAACCTGTGCAGTATTGTCCTGACGTTTTTCTGCCAAGGCAGTATTCAGGTCCAGACCACCATCAGGTGAAGCATAAGCTGAGATTTCGATATCTGTAATCTTCTTGTTGACAGCGTCGCTTACGTTCTTCACTTCTTCGCCGAAAGCCTTAGCTGTTTTCAGCTCGCTGGCGCGAACATTAGCCTGCTGGATAAGGAACATGATTTGTGCGTCATGTTTCTCCTTGATGATACGCTGGAAAGCGTCGTCACCGTTGGCAGGATTAGCGCTGCTCAGAGTCTGGGCAACCATTTCAGAAGTAGAAATAACACCATCGGCAACTTTTACAGCCGGTATGGTAACCACTTTCTTTCCGATAGTAGCCTTGAACTCCAGATACAGTTCGGATTTAGCCATTTCGGGAACATAGTCGAAAGTTGTCTTCATAGTGTAGCTTCCACCCATCTTATAAGAAATGGCCTGGTCGTTACCCTCTACCTTCTCGCCTTGGAAAGTAGCAGACTGGCCTTTGGCTTCGCCGCCTTCCCATCTTAATACAGGAGTTACTTCAACAACAGCTTTCTTGTTGAAGTACTTCTCGGGGAACTTACCATTGATGGTAGCAGGTACTTTACCACCTACTGCTTCAAGAACCTGAGGAGTGACTGTGAAATAGTCAGAAGACAATTCTCCCATCTTTTTACTGCATGATGACAAGACAACAACCAATGTCATCAAAAGAGGTAAATACAGTTTTTTCATTGTTGTAAGATAAAAAATTAATATTGATGTAATTGAATATTTGTCAAACTTGTTTTTCTGTACTTTAGCGGTTGTTTTATACTTTTTCTTTCGTAATGATTTAATGCTCTCTTTTTAGTGTACATATACTATGCAAAAGTAGGAAAACTATCGATGAAAACATGTTAGTCTTCCCTGATTTTATTATAAATTAAGTATATTCTTTGGGCTTACGTGCCTTTATTTGCCTTATTCTGCCACATAGGGACGTGAATTGTCTGCATAAGCGGCCATATTGTCAGTTATACCTCCTCTGTTTCTTGATGTCGGCGGTTCTTTTCATTGCGGAATTTGATGTTTCGCGGGTGGTGCTCGATGATTTCCTGCCGCAACCTGTTTCGGTCAATATGTGTATAGATTTCAGTAGTAGTAATACTCTCATGACCCAGCATGGCTTGTATAGCTCTCAGATTGGCTCCTCCCTCCAGCAAATGGGTTGCAAAGGAATGGCGGAAGGTGTGAGGACTGATTTTTTTTGTGATGCCGGCTTTGTCGGCCAGCTCTTTGATGAGGTGGAAAATCATGATGCGTGAGATGCCTTTTCCCCAGCGTGCCAGAAATACATAGTCTTCGTAGCCGGGCTTTATGCGCCATGCTTGCCGGTCTATCAGCCAATACCTGATTTCCTTGATAGCTCTTTGCGAAATAGGAACTATGCGTTGCTTGCTTCCCTTGCCTTCTACTTTGATGAATCCTTCTGTGAAATAAAGGTCCGACATCTTGAGATTACACAGTTCGGAGACACGTAGGCCACAACTATAAAGTGTCTCAAGAATGGCGCGATTGCGTTGTCCCTCGGCTTTGTCCATGTCTACGGTTTCAATGATGCGGTCTATCTCTTCTACAGTCAGCACCTCTGGCAGGTGCAGACCTATTTTAGGAGTTTCGAGTAGTTCCGACGGGTCGGTCTCAATATAATTGTTGAGCACCAGAAAACGGTAGAAAGAATGAATGCCTGAAATAATGCGTGCCTGCGAGCGTGCATGAATGCCTATATCATGCAGTTCGGCCGAGAATTGTTGCAGGTTCTCGTAGGTGCATTTCCGGAAATCAATGTTTTCTGCTTTCAGAAAGTTCAGCAGCTTTTCCAAGTCCTGCATGTAGGCTTCTTGCGTGTTTGCGGCAAGTGCTTTTTCCAGCTTCAGATATTGCATATACTTCCTGATTATCAACGCGTCATTATCCTTATTTTCGCTTTTTTCTTCAGTATTCATTTCTTTTTTCTAACTTTGTGCACGATTTTGGCTCTTTAGTTGAGCCTGATGGATAAGCAGATGTCCCTTCCATTCCCCGTAAGTATTGCTTTCAGCCTGCTTTCCATCTTCGGCACACTGGTAGGGCAAGTCGCAGGTACTCGGACAGGCAGAATTGCAGGTAAGGCTTTGCAGAATGCTGTCCGTCTGCTGTAGTTCGCCTTCCGAACGGATGAAAGAAGAGTGCATTCCTTATCCTTTTCGAGGGGCAAAAATATAAAAAATAGTGTTATGAGAATACTGATTATTAATGGGCCGAACATCAATTTGCTGGGTAAGCGTGAACCTTCCATCTACGGTAGCGTTACTTTTGAAGATTACTTGGCGTCACTGCGTGCCCGTTATGCCGATGTGCAGATTGACTATTTTCAGTCGAACATTGAAGGGGAGTTAATTAATAAAATCCATGAAGCAGGCTTTGAGGTCGACGGCATTGTCTTGAATGCCGGCGCCTATACGCATACTTCCATTGCTCTGCAAGATGCCATACGTGCCGTGTCGGCACCGGTCATCGAAGTGCACATTTCCAATGTCCATGCCCGTGAGTCTTTCCGTCATGTATCCATGATAGCCTGTGCCTGTAAGGGAGTTATCTGTGGGCTGGGTCTGAACTCCTACCGGTTGGCTTTGGAAGACCTGTTGGGCTATTGAGCCGGCCAGCGTTGCATTTATAGCGTCTGCTCATGTGTCTTCTTGTTGCCGGCCGATTTATTCCCCCGGCAGGCAAGATATTTTTTCTCGTTGGCGGAGAAACCAGGAAATATTGAATAAACTATATCATTATATAAATAGGTATTATGCAACTGAAACAGACTAAGATTGTAGCAACCATATCTGACCAGCGTTGCGAAGTAGATTTTATCAAACAGCTTTTCGAGGCAGGAATGAATGTTGTCAGGATGAACACTGCCCACTTGGGACGTGAGGGAGCGGAGCGGCTTATTAATAATGTGCGCACCGTGTCCAACCGCATTGCCATCCTGATGGATACCAAAGGCCCTGAAGTGCGTACTACTACACTGGCCGAACCGATAGCTTTCCATACTGGCGACCGCGTGAAGGTGGTAGGCAAGCCTGAACAGGAAACCACACGCGAGTGCATAGCCGTTTCTTATCCGAACTTTGTGCACGACCTGAGTGTAGGGGGACAAATCCTGATTGACGACGGTGACCTGGAGATGATAGTGTTGGAAAAGCACGATGACTATCTGCTGTGCGAAGTGCAGAATGAAGCCACACTGGGCAACCGCAAGAGTGTCAATGTGCCGGGAGTACGTATCAACCTGCCGTCGCTGACCGAGAAAGACCGCACCAATATATTGTTTGCCATTGAGAAGGACATTGACTTCATTGCCCACTCGTTTGTGCGCAACAAGCAGGATGTGCTTGACATTAAAGCCATCTTGGACGAACACGGCAGTGACATCAAAATCATTGCCAAGATTGAGAACCAGGAAGGTGTAGACAACATAGATGAGATTCTTGAAGTGGCCGACGGTGTCATGGTGGCCCGTGGTGACCTGGGTATCGAGGTGCCGCAAGAGCGCATACCGGGCATACAGCGTTTGCTCATCAGAAAGTGTATTCTGGCCAAGAAGCCCGTCATCGTGGCGACCCAGATGCTGCACACAATGATTAACAACCCGCGTCCTACCCGTGCCGAAGTGACCGACATTGCCAACGCCATCTACTATCGCACCGACGCCCTGATGCTGAGCGGTGAGACTGCCTACGGAAAATATCCGTTGGAAGCCGTGAAGACCATGACCAAGGTGGCAGCACAGGCCGAAAAGGATAAATTGCCCGACAACGACGTGCGCATTCCTCTTGATGAAAACAGCAATGACGTGACTGCCTTCCTGGCCAAGCAGGCGGTGAAGGCCACCACGAAACTGAAAATCCGCGCCATCATTACCGACAGCTACAGTGGCCGTACGGCACGCAACCTGGCCGCTTTCCGTGGCCGCTATCCGGTACTGGCTATCTGCTACAAGGAGAAGACCATGCGTCATCTGGCTCTTTCCTACGGTGTAGAGGCCATTTACATGCCTGAGCTTGCCAACGGCCAGGAATACTACTTTGCCGCTCTGCGCCGACTGCTGAAGGAAGGCCGTCTGCAACCGACCGACATGGTAGGATACCTGAGTAGCGGAAAAGCCGGCACACAGACTTCGTTCCTCGAAATCAATGTGGTGGAAGACGTGCTGAAGCATGCCGAAGACTGCGTGTTGCCCAACTCCAACCGTTACCTCTAAGTAATGGCGCAAAGTCTTGAATGTCAGTGATACGGCCATGACAATTGACGAATACATCCTGCAACACATTGACCCGGAGGGTGACTATCTGCACGCCCTCTACCGCGACACGCACCTCAAGTTGCTCTATCCACGCATGGCTTCGGGGCACCTGCAAGGGCGCATGCTCAAGATGTTTGTGCGCATGATAAAGCCCAGCTGCATCCTTGAGATAGGTACCTATAGCGGCTACTCGGCCCTTTGCATGGCCGAGGGACTGTCCGAAGGCGGTATGATTCATACGTTTGAAATCAACGACGAGCAGGAGGAATTCACCCGTCCCTGGTTTGAAGGTTCGCCCTATGCCGACCGCATCAAGCTCTACATTGGCGACGCCCTTCAGCTGGTACCCCAGCTTGGACTGACTTTCGACTTGGCTTTTGTGGATGGCGACAAGCGGCGCTATGTGGACTATTACGAGATGATACTCCCCCGGCTTGCCGACGGCGGCTATATCATAGCCGACAACACCCTGTGGGACGGGCACGTGCTGGAAGAGCATCCGCATGCCTCCGATTTGCAGACGCTGGGCATTAAGGCGTTCAACGACCTTGTGGCCCGAGATGAGCGGGTGGAGAAAGTCATCCTGCCGCTGCGCGACGGCCTGACCATCATCCGAAAGAAATAATCAGTCAATCCCTGATAGGAAGAAAGCGACCGGGAATTCCTCTTCGGCCGCTTTTTTTATGTCTCTGTCGTAACCTGGTGTACGGGGAGTGGATATTTGGTGGATTTCCTGTCCGCTGCAAAGTATCGGCTTGCCGACTTTAATCTTTGTCGAAGCCTGCTGAGTGTTCTGTCTTTAGCCTCAAAATGTCTGTCTTTAGGTTGCAGATGCGTATCTTCAGCTTGCAGATGTCTATCTTCAAGCTGAAGATACAGAATTGTCTGGTATATTGGCTGTTTTAAGTCGGACTTTGCGGAGAAATATATGGGAATTTGAGGGCTTTCGGGTGGACTGCTCATGGGCGGATGATGGCCGATGGTGGCCGGGAAGTGGCATATAGGGCAGGGGAAAACTGTAAAATTCGGACATGCTATTCGATTATTCCGTCGATTTTCAGTACTTTTGCTCTTTAAATATACAATCGGATGTTTTTATCCGTCAGTGAACAACATTAAACAAACAGATTATGGAAACTACCAGACAGAATAAGATTGCCCGCCTTTTGCAGAAAGAGCTGAGCGACATCTTCCAGAAAGAGACAAAAGGTATGCCCGGCGTGCTGATTTCAGTTAGTGCCGTGCGCATCAGTCCCGATATGAGCGTGGCACGTGCCTACCTCAGCATCTTCCCTTCCGAGCGTTCGGCCGAAATCATCAAGAACGTGAACGACAACGTCAAGTCCATTCGCTATGAACTGGGTACGCGCGTTCGCTATCAGCTGCGCATCATTCCCGAGCTGAAGTTCTTTGTCGACGATTCGCTGGACTATCTGGAGCACATCGACGAGTTGCTGAATAAATAAAATAACAGGTGCGCCTGCCCCGCACTGCTTGTTGCTTACGGTGAATTTTCCTTTCTACATAGCTCGTCGGTATCTCTTCTCGAAGAAGAAGCACAATGCCATCAACATCATTTCCGGCATTTCGGTGTGCGGTGTGGCACTGGCCACACTGGCGCTCGTCTGCACCCTGTCCGTGTTCAACGGTTTTCAGGAGATGGTAGCTGGTTTCTTCACCGACTTCGACCCCGAACTGAAGATTACGCCTGCGCGCGGCAAGGTGTTCGACCCCCACACAGCCCTCTTTGCCCAGCTCAGAGACATGCCCGAGGTGGACATCTGTACCGAGGTGCTGGAGGAAAACGCCATGGTGCAGTATAAGGACCGCCAGGCCATGGTGGTCATCAAGGGCGTGGAGGACAATTTCCGGCAGCTGACGTCCATCGACAGCCTGCTTTTTGGCGCGGGACGCTTCGTCCTCAACGATTCGGTGGTAGACTATGGCCTGCTTGGCATCGAGCTGGTGTCCGAGTTGGGCACGGGCATCCGCTTCGTCGACCCTCTGCAGGTCTATGCCCCCAAGCGCAATGTACGTGTCAATCTGGCCAACCCTACGGCTGCCTTTCGCCGCGACTATCTGTACTCGCCCGGCGTGGTGTTTGTGGTCAACCAGCAATCCTACGATTCGCGCTACATCATTACTTCGCTCGGTTTTGCCCGCCGTCTTTTCGGCTACGAACGCGAGGTGTCGGCCTTGGAGCTGAAGCTTCGCCCGGGGGCTGACATCGATGCGGTGGAGCAACGCATGCAGCAGTTGCTGGGCGCCGACTTCAACGTGCAGAACCGCTACGAACAGCAGGCCGATGTGTTTCGCATCATGGAGGTGGAAAAACTCATTTCCTACCTTTTCCTGACTTTCATTCTCACGGTGGCCTGTTTCAACATCATCGGCTCGTTGTCCATGCTCATCCTCGACAAGCGCGAAGATGTGGTCACCCTGCGCAATCTGGGTGCCGACGACCGCCTCATAGCCCGTATTTTCCTTTTCGAAGGTCGCCTGATAGCTTTCTTTGGCGCTGCTGCCGGCATAGTGCTGGGCTTGCTGCTTTGCTTCCTTCAGCAGCAGTTCGGACTTATTTCGCTGGGCGGGGGCAACGGCAGTTTT
This sequence comes from uncultured Bacteroides sp., assembly GCA_900553815.1. Lineage (GTDB taxonomy): Bacteria > Bacteroidota > Bacteroidia > Bacteroidales > Bacteroidaceae > Bacteroides. The sequence goes on along the minus strand of USEY01000011.1, from coordinate 16,065 downwards.
GTGGTCGACGCCTATCCGGTCAGTGTCCATGTGGCCGATGTGGTGCTGGTGTTTGTCACGGTGATAGCCGTAGGCTTCCTGTCCGTCTGGTATCCGGTTCGCTATCTTACCCGGCGGTTGCTGGCTGTTTGAACCGTCTCAGGTTTTGGAATGTTTTATTTTCCTTCTTGGATGTTCATTTGTCCGGTAAATGTACCATCCGATTCGGGGCAAATTCAAGAAAAAGGGGAATTCGTCGATAAAAAGCTCCGATTCGTCGATTTTATTTTCGTATGTCGATTCTGTCTATTACTTTTGTAAGCGAAAACAAAGGGGAAATACTAAGAAACCCGCTTAGAACTTCTGGTTCGCACGAATTCGTAAGAAGTCAGGTGGACTACTATAAGGAAAGGCAACTGTTATAAATTCCCGTTTTCCTGTGTTTTTCTTCCCCGGGAGAGGGGAAACCAACCATTTTGGAAACACAAGTCTTTTTTTGAAAGGCTCTCTCTAAATAGCGTTTTTTCATGTATTATTGACTTGGCCGTTCTTGCTCGTGAGAGTAGGAACGGTTTCTCTTTTTTCAGAGGTCTTGTTTCTGGCTGCGGTTTGTTCGTGCTGTTTTTGTGGTCGGCAGTGCTGGGGCAATATACAGGAAAAACGTATATTTGCATCGGGCGAGGATAGAAGCGTTGCTGCCTGCCCATTAATCATTGATAAGCCATGAATGCCAACGATGTTATGATGAACTTTTCCCATGCCTACGAGGAACTGGGTGTATGGGAGTGTTTTGGCGGGCAGCGTCTCGACGCTACCGGCTTGCAGGGTACAGACTGTTATTGCGACGACGAGAGCGTTGCACACATCAGGGAATTGCTACGCCCGTTTTCGCCGCAGGGAGTACACTGGATAGACTCGGGCAACTATCATTACCTGACCCTGTTTTGGGTCGAAAAGGTGGAGCGGCCTTTCTCGCTTGTACTTTTCGACCATCATCCCGATATGCAGCAACCGCGCTTTGCGGGGCTGCTGTCGTGCGGCAGCTGGTTGCGTGCCTTGTTGGAAGGGCAACCGTATTTGCGGAGTGCCTGTATTGTAGGTGCATCGCCCCAGTTGAGGGAACATCTGGCCGGATTTGAGCAACGGGTGACGTGGCTCGATGAGTCGTTGTGCGATGCCGATGGCAACCGGCTGGCCAAGGTTTTGGCCGACTATCTCGATACGTGTGCCGGCGAGGCACTCTATCTGTCAGTGGATAAGGATGTCCTGTCGCCCGACTATGCCCGTACCAACTGGGACCAAGGTTCGCTGACGCTGCCGGTCCTGCTTCGGTTGCTGGCTCTTGTCATGTCTACCGGCCGGGTCATTGGTGCGGATGTCTGTGGCGAGTTGACCGAAGCCCAGGGATGCACAGAAGACGACCGGCAGGTAAACATCACCTGCAACAGTCGCCTTCAGCAGTTATTCGATTCGTATGGCGCGTCTTGGTCAGGCTTTACCGCCTTGCTCTGATTGCGCCGCTTCCAGTCTCAGTTTTTTCTTGGCTTGCCATACGCCAGCAATGATGCCCAGCAGTAACAGAATAATGGCTGTATAGGCGATTCCTTCGGTCACGTGCAGGCTGGTGGGGTCGAACGTCATCTCTACTGTATGTTTTCCTGCGGGAATGTAGAGCGTACGCAGCACATAGTTGGCGCGTGCCAGCTCGGCAGGCTTGCCGTCTATGGTTACGTGCCAGCCGTCGGGATAGTAGATTTCGGAGAAGACGGCCACACCGTCGTGGCTGTTCTCTGTTTCGTAAGTCAGGCGGTTGGGCGCATAGCTGGTCAGGCATATGTCGCTCAGGCTGTCAGTCTGCAGGGTGGCGGCACTGTTCAGTGCTTGCTTGAACCGTGCGTCTACCACGGCTGTGTGCAGCGGCTCCACGTTGTTCAGGGCATCAATCTCCTGGTTGGCGTTGTCCACGTACTGCACGTTGTTTACAAACCATGCGTTGCCGCAGGCATACGGGTTCTGTATGGGCACCGTCTGTCCCTGCTTGCCTGCGGGGAAGATGAAGTAGCGTGTGTTCAGCATGTTCAGTACGCGGAACTTCGACGCGTCCACGCTGTCCATCTGTCCGCCTGCCTGTGCCACCTCGCCATAGAGTGCCTGCATTTCAGGGGCTATGTGGTGGTCTATCAGTTCCTGGTAGCGGCGCAACTTGGCGGCATGATATCCGCCAATGCTCTTGTGCCAGTAGGATGTATTGTTTTCATTAAAGGTGTTCGAAGCCAGATTCAGTACACGGTAGTCAGGCGTCTTGTCCTGCAGGATGGCTTCATCGGCCGCAGTCTTGCTGAAGGTAGTAGTCTGTATGCTGGGAGCAACGAACTGTTCATCGTTCAGGTACCGCTTGTTCACGCTCCACAAGTCCACCAGACACAATACGGCAATACCGCCCACGGTGAACGACTTGCGCAGTTTACCTGCCACATATAGCCACAGCAGCAACAAGCCGATGGCAATGACGAAGAAACTGCGCATGGCATCGCTGCTGACCAGTGCGGCACGCATGTCGCTCAGGTTCGCCAGTATGCCATTCAGCTCGCTGGCGGGAATCATACCTCCGTCAACCGCCTGTTGCAGCATCTGTGCTTCCTGTACGGGTATGTAGCCCGAACTGAAGCTGCCCGGCGCCATCCACAACAGCAAAGACACGCCCAGTGTCAGAACCAGGCTGACTCCCAGTGCCACCTTGTCGCGCAGCACATTGGGCTCTTCCAATATCTTCTTCAGTGCGAAGATGGCCAACAGCGGAATGGTGAATTCGGCAATGACCAGAATGGACGATACAGCACGGAACTTGCTGTACATCGGAATGTAGTCAATGAAAAAGTCAGTCAGCGGCATGAAGTTCTTTCCCCACGACAATACGATGGAGAACAACGTGGCGCCGATGAGTGCCCACTTCAGCGGTCCCTTTACAATGAAGCATCCCATCAGGAAGAGGAACAGCACGAATGCACCTACGTAGACCGGCCCTGCCGTCATGGGCTGTTCGCCGAAATACTGCGTCAGGCTGCCGTACAGGCTACCATACATTGGGTTGGCCTTCTCCATGGCCGTTTTACTCTGGCTCAGGGGCACGGAAGCGCCTCCCTTGAAGTTAGGCACCAACAGCGTCCATGTCTCACCCACGCCATAGCTCCACTGAGTAATGTAGTCACGGTTCAATCCGCTGCTGGTCTGTTGGGCGGCATCGCCCGTCTGCACCAGCTCACTCTTGCCGCGCATGGTTTCCTTGCTGTATGTATATGTATGGTAAAGGTTCGACAGATTGGCTGCCACACCTATCAGGGCTGCTACCACCAGTACAGCCGTGGCACGGAAGAACTGTTTCAGTGTCTTGTTGCGCCAGGCCTCTTCAAAGTAGGCACCCACGAAGAACAGAATGACAAAGAGGAAGTAATAGGACATCTGTACGTGGTTGGACTGAATCTGCAAGGCTACAAACAGTGCCGCCACAATGCCTCCCCACAGCAGCTTTCCCCGGTAGGCCAGCACGATACCTGCCAGCGTAGGCGGGATATAGGCCAGTGTGATGAACTTCCAGATGTGGCCTGCCGAGATGAGGATGAAGAAGTAAGACGAGAATGCCCAAAGAATACTGCCTAAGGCTGCCAGCCATGCCGGGATGGAGAATGCCCGCAGCAACAGGTAGAAGCCTGCCAGCATGATAAACGTCAGGCATACATAGTTGGGCAGAAACAGTTGGAACAGTTTGCTTGCCCATGTCAGTGGCTGGGTAGAGTCGTACGAAGGCGATATCTGGTAGGTAGGCATACCGCCAAAGAGCGAATTGGTCCAGCGGGTACGTTCGCCCGTTTCGTCGTAGTATTGTGCGGCTTCCTGGCCAGCACCCGCACCGGCCGCCGTGTCGTGCTGGAAGAGGATGCGTCCCTCTATGTCGGCCGGGAAGAAATAGACAAACGAAAGCAGTGCGAACAGCGCAACCGCAATCAAGTCGGGAAGTATTTTCTTTAATGTCATAAGGATTGTATGTCTTGGTTATGCCGGGCAAAGATAGCGTATCCCTTTGTATTTCCCATGCTTAAAGCGGGGGTATTTCGGGGAAATGTCGTACATTTGCACACATTTAAGTATTTGTCAACAATGAAAATAGGCATTATAAGTGCAATGGACAGCGAGCATCGCCAGCTGGCTGACCGTTTGCAACAGAAGAAAGAAAGTGGCGAAGGCCGCTTCCGCTACGTGGAAGGCCGACTGGGACAGAACGATGTAGTGCTTACCCAGTGTGGTATAGGAAAAGTGAACGCTGCCGTAGGAGCAGCCGAGCTCATCCGTCGTCATCGTCCCGACTGCATCATCAGTACCGGTGTGGCAGGAGGCATTGACACCGTATTGCGCGTAGGCGATGTAGTGGCCAGCGACCGTCTGGTCTATCACGACGTTTATTGTGGCAACGACGGTACCCAGTACGGACAGATACAGGGCATGCCTCTCTATTACGAGGCCGACTCGTCTTTGCTGCATCATGCGCTTGACCTCAACAACAGTGCTTCGCTGGAGAGTCGCATCCATGGCGGACTCATCTGTACCGGTGACCGTTTTGTAGAGGCTGCTGACGAACTGGCAACTATCAAAGGCCATTTTCCACAAGGCCTGGCTGTCGATATGGAATCTGCTGCCATAGCCCAGACTTGCTACATCTACGGTGTGCCTTTCCTTAGTTTCCGCATCATCAGCGACACACCCGGAGCGCACGACGACAACTTTGCCCAATACAAGGATTTCTGGGCAACCATGGCCGAACGTTCGTTCCAGACTACGTGGGCATTCCTGGAAGGAGTCAAAGGCTGATGCTACAGCCTTGTCTGCGTCGAACAGATGAGGACTTTGGGGATTTTATCCTCTGTTTCCACTGTTCAGAGTATCACTCCTTTTCCTGCATTTTACGTTTATAAACCTAACAATTAACAATTCAAGAAACGATATGAAAAAAATTCCTAGTTTCACCATCGACCACATCCGTCTGCTCCGCGGTATTTATGTGTCGCGCAAGGATGAAGTTAACGGCGAAGTTATTACTACCTTCGACATCCGTATGAAAGAACCCAATCGCGAACCTGCCCTCGGACAGGGAGCCCTTCATACCATTGAGCACTTGGCTGCTACCTACCTGCGCAACAATCAGCAGTGGCAAGACCGCATCATCTACTGGGGACCCATGGGCTGTCTCACCGGTAACTACCTGCTGATGCGCGGCGACCTCCAGCCTCAAGACATCCTGTCACTGATGCAGGAAACCTTCCGCTTCATTGCCGACTACGAGGGTGAAGTTCCCGGTGCTGCTCCCCAAGACTGTGGCAACTATTTGCTCCACGACCTTCCTATGGCTCGTTGGGAGTCTGCCAAGTATCTGCACGAGGTGCTTGAACACATGACCGACGCCAACATGAACTACCCGGCAAAAGCCGAATAAACTCCTGTTTCCAGCATTTGCTGTTCTGGCTGCTGTCATCAGTAGACAGTGTGATGCGTAGTTTGAATACCAACATCCTGTCTGCTCAAGCTGTTGGAAAACAGTAAGATGTCGTTAGGAAGAAAAACAGTGCGGTGGATATGCTTCTGATAAAATCAAGGCACATCCACCGCAAGCTGTTTATTACAAGCCCTCTGATATCTTCAATAACTGAGGTTTGACTTTGTTTGTTTTCTGTTTGCTAAAGCCGAAACTTGAATTATATAATCTCTATTCCCTGCTCCTTGCACAATTGCAATCCCAGGTCTTTCAGCTTGAACTTCTGTATTTTGCCACTTCCTGTCATGGGGAACTCCTTGACAAAGAAGATGTATTTCGGTATCTTGTAGCGCGATATCTTACCAATGCAGAAGTCGCGCACATCACTTTCGTGCATGTCCACACCCTCGTGCAGGATGATGAAAGCGCCCACAGCCTCGCCGTACTTTTTGGAAGGAATACCTGCCACTTGCACGTCCTTCACGCCGGGCAACTGATAGAGGAACTCTTCAATCTCTCTCGGATAAATGTTTTCGCCTCCGCGGATAATCATGTCCTTGATACGTCCGGTAATGCGGTAATTTCCATCTTCATCCTTTACGCCCAGGTCGCCCGAGTGCAGGAATCCGTCTTTGTCTATCACTTCTGCCGTAGCTTCGGGATTCTTGTAGTAGCCTTTCATGGTGTTATAGCCGCGGTTGCACATTTCGCCTTGTACGCCCACCGGACATTCTTCGCCAGTCTCCGGGTCAATGACACGTACTTCCGTATGCTCAAAATCATGTCCTACGGTGTTGCAACGCACGTCAAATGAATCGTCAATGCGGGTAGCCGTCATGCCGGGCGATGCTTCTGTCAGTCCGTAAACGCTGGTCACCTTCATGTACATCTTTTCTTCCACCTGTTTCATCAGTTCTACCGGACAGAGCGACCCGGCCATGATGCCGGTGCGCAGGCTTGACATGTCGAACATGTCAAACATGGGGTGGTTCAGTTCGGCAATGAACATGGTAGGTACGCCATAAAGGGCTGTGCAGCGTTCCTTGTGTATGGAGGCCAATACAACCAGCGGGTCAAATCGCTCTACCATTACCTCTGTACATCCGTGTGTCAGGCAGTTCATGGTAGCCAGCACCACACCGAAGCAGTGAAACAGGGGCACGCATACGCAGAGTTTGTCGTTCTGGGTAAATTTCATGTGTTCGCCGGTCAGATAGCCATTGTTTGTTATGTTGTAGTGAGTCAGCATCACGCCCTTCGGAAAACCAGTAGTACCGCTGGTGTACTGCATGTTCACTACATCGTGGCAGGTCACTTGTGCCTTCAGTTCATTCAGGCGACTGTCGTCCACATTGTTACCTAAAAGGAGAATTTCAGAAGTATTATACATGCCACGGTGCTTCTCCTGCCCCACGTAGACGACGTTTTTCATGTGAGGAAAGCGTTCGCTTTTCAGGTGTCCACGCTGGCAGGTTTTCAGTTCGGGTAGCATGGTGTAGGTCATCTGCACGAAGTCGCTGTCCTTTTCGCCGTTGACAATACACAGGGTGTGCATGTCCGAGTTCTGGCAAAGGTATTCCAGTTCGGCTTGCTTGTAGTTGGTGTTCACGGTGACATACACGGCACCAATCTTGGCACAGGCATAGAGCAGGGTGAGCCAGTCGGGTACATTGGCAGCCCAGATGCCCACGTGCGTACCGCGCTCCACACCTATGGCTACAAGGCCTTTGGCCATGTCGTCTACGCGTCGGTTAAACTGGCTCCAGCTGAAGCGCAGGTTACGGTCTGAGTAAACTATGTATTCCCTGTCGGGAGTCGTTTCGGCCCAATGTTCCAGCCATTGGCCGAGTGTGCGTTCGTATAACATGTATCCAGTCTTTATTAGTTGTTAGTATATATAAGTATCTGTCAGTATGTATTCTTGTCCGTCTATGCTGATGTGTGCCTGCCGGTCTTGCCGCGAAGGTGAAGTCCACAGAACGTCATGCTTCTCCTGTTGCCGGCTTATCTTATAGATGCCCGGTGTGGAAATTCTTATGTTTGTGCCGTCGGGCAAGGTCAGGTCGGCAGGTTGGCTGGCAGCCAGCCAGCAGTTGTTGTCGGGCAGGATAACGGCCTGCAAGTGTGGTTCGTTGTGTAACACTTGCAATGCCTGCACATCAAAGGCTGCTGTAGCAGTCCGGTCAGCACCAGGCAGTATGAGGTACTGGTAAGAAGCATTTTGTGGTGCTGTCCCATGGTCCAGACAAATCTCTACCACTTCGCCCGACACGTCTTGTTTGGGATACATCTGCATGATGTCGTGCCACTGCCCCGTGCGTTTCTGGCTGATGGCTGAACTTTTCAGTCCTTTGCCCCAGGCTATGTATCCGGTGTGGTGGTGATAATATCTCACAATCTGCGGACTGTCAGTATCGGTATGAACCGTAACAGGTTGCCAACATTTGCCGTCGAACCGGTACAGGGTATCTCGCTTATGGCATTGCTCCAGGGTGGTTGCCACCTTCAGCACACTGTCGGCCTGTATGCCTGCTCCCAGGCAGAGTACGAAGTCATTAGTAAATATCCATGCCTTGTGTGCCCGCAGGCCGGCACGGTTAAGCTCCATAACGGTCATTCCCTGCCTGCCGTCCGATAGTCCACCCACAAAATCTGCATCATTGCGTGGGCGGTTACCTTTTACAACAGGCATCGGTGCATCTGTATCGAAGGCCGTGACACCGGGCAGCTTACGCCAGTTCCACAGAGGAAAAATGTCCAGATATTCATTGCCGTCCTGATAGATATAAGTCGCTCCGTCGGCCGAGTAGAAGCCTTTCATGTTGTCACCGTTCAGCGATTCTGTTCCGATAACCTTACGCGAGGCCATCTTTACACTCGCCATCCAGGCAGGGCGGCGGTGTACCGTATAATTGGAGCAGAAGAAATGCTTATGCCCGGTCAGTTGGTTGTCTGGAGTGCTTTGGAAGTTCTCACGGCACAGGTCTTGTGCGGTCTTGTTACAGGCTTCCGATTCACCGCCTCCCAGTTCGGTAGCAGCAAAAGCCGTTGCCAGTCCCTTGTGCACTTGTGCCTGCTGGAAGAATTGTCTGCCCAGCGCACTGATGTCCATCTTTCCTTTCCACAAGGTCCATCGATAGCCTTCATCCGTCAGCCGTCGTACAGTTTCCAGTTGTTCGTCGTTCAAGGCCAGTGAGGTTCCGGCAAATACACCTGAATAAAAACTCATGCTTGCCAAGAAGGCCAGACCGTAGTTGCCGAATTGCTGTTGTGTGCCGTGCTGGTGAAAACTCCAGTCAGGTTGTATGCCCTCGGCCTGTCCGGTCACAATTTCCGAGACTATGCTGTCTCGTGCCTGTTTGGCCAGTGCTTTGTCATCCTGTAGCAGTGCACGTGTCAGCACATTGCCAGCCAGCCATACCTTGTTTTGTCCGGTCATGCCGAAGCGTGCCTGCTCCATGACGGCAATGGCTGCCTTTTTCTCGTCAGGACTTAGCTGCTTTTCCATCAGCAGGAATACGTTTCCCAAGGTTTTAGGACAGCCAATCTCGTTATACCACCAGTTGGGACAAACCGGCTTGGCTGTGAACCAGTATTGCAGTGCCTTGTGTATGGCTGTCTCTACTGCCTGTGAGTGGTAATAAGGGCTTTGGCTGTTGGTATATTGTTTGGCCAGTTCCAGTGTACGTTCCGTATGAACGCGCGGCTCCCAGCCCGAACGTTTCTGGTCCTGGTAGTTGATGTCAGGCCATGTTCCGTCATCCTTTTGTTCGGTCAGGTATTTTTTGATGGTGTTTTGTGGAGAAGTCTGGCGTTGAAATAGTTCCACCACCATCTGGTCCGAAGCTGTTTCTTCGCGTGGCAGTAGAGCCAACACCTGGTTCAGTTGCTTTTGCCTGTTACCTTCGTTGACGAGCAACTTTATATAGTTTTGTTTGATGCGTGTCAGTTCCCTGTCCTGTGCCTGTAGATTACCGGCTGTGGTGGCCAGAAGCAGCAGAACTCCTGTCACTATTTTGTGTATGGACATCTATTTTAGCGGTTAACGGTTAGTGGCGGTTTTTAGTGGTAAGCGATGAGTGATAAGCGGTTAGTGGCTGATACTAACCACTAACCGCTCACCGCTTACCGCTGTCTTACACTGGTGTATAGATTACGGCCAGTATTTTGGCAGCCTGGCCTTGGTATGCATGCACGTGGTGGGGTACAATGGAATCGTAGTAGATGGTGTCACCTTCCTGCAGCAGGTAGGTGTTTTTGCCATAGCTGATTTCCATGGTTCCTTCCAGCACCATAATGAATTCTTCGCCTTCGTGCGAGGAAAGCACAAAGTCATTGTCGTCCGTAGGAGCTACGTCGATAATGAAGGGTTCCATATGGCGGTCGGCTTTCGATTTTGACAATGAATGATATTCCATGTGCTTGCGGCTCTGGATGGCGTTGTTCGAGAAGCTGATGGTGTTGCTTGCTTCCGATTTGCGGCAGATTGCCGGACCTGTTTCGTCCTGGTCGTCGAGGAAGGTGCCAAGGCGTACGCCCAGCACGCGGGCAATCTTGATGAGCGGTGCCAGCGAAGGCAGGTCGATGTTGTTCTCAATACGTTCAATCTGTTCGATGGCCAGGCCCGAACGTTGTGCCAGTTCTTCCATGCTGATGGATTGGCTTTCACGGAGAGACTTAATCTTTTCTCCTACAATCTTGCTTGTATCCATAATGACTATAATTTATTTCTTTGTAAATATTATGAATGATGGATATAAAGTCACAAAAGTAAGGGAAACATTTACTTAATGCAACTTTATGGCCGAAAAAGTTTCTAATCTCTTGCCTTCTTTCCTTTTCACAAAGATTTATCTTACATTTGCGGCCAAATAATCATGCAAATACAACCTCTTATGCAATTTGTAGTTTCCGCCCCTTCTTCTTTGCAGGCTTCCATTCAGCTGCCTGCCTCGAAAAGCATCAGCAACCGTGCCCTCATCATCCATGCCCTGTCGCATGGCAACAGCCTGCCTACTAACTTGAGCGATTGCGACGATACGCAGGTCATGATACGTGCCCTTGCCGCTGCTCCCGGTGCTGAGATAGACATACTGGCTGCCGGCACAGCCATGCGCTTCCTGACTGCTTACCTCAGCGTGACACCCGGTACGCACGTCATTACCGGCACACAACGCATGCGCCAGCGTCCCATCCGCATCTTGGTCGACGCCTTGCGTCGTCTGGGTGCCGATATAACCTATGTGGGTGAAGAAGGTTTTCCGCCTCTGCGTATCAATGGACGCCCTTTGCAGGGTGCGGAAATAGAATTGGCCGGAAACGTCAGCTCGCAATACATATCTGCCTTGCTGATGATAGGTGCCGTGCTGCCCGGTGGACTGAAATTGAAGTTGGCAGGCGACATTGTGTCACGTCCTTACATCGACCTGACCCTGCGTCTGATGCACGATTTTGGTGCTCATGCCTGCTGGCTGGGCGAAGACTGCATCCTGGTGCAGCCCGACGGTTACCGCGATGTACCTTTCACGGTGGAGAGCGACTGGAGTGCAGCTTCCTACTGGTACCAGATGGTAGCGCTCAGCGGTCAGGCTTCTGCAGAGGCTCCCATACCTGCTTGTGTGCATTTAAAAGGTCTTTTTGCGCATAGCTATCAGGGCGATAGTCGTGGTGCCGACCTCTTCGCCCGTCTCGGTGTGCACACCGAGTTCACCAATTCCGGTGTCTGCTTGACGCGTCAGGGTGCTCCAGTCCGTCATCTGAATGCCAATCTGGTTGATATTCCCGACCTGGCACAAACTTTCGTTGTCACTTGCTGCCTCCTGGACATCCCCTTCCGCTTTACCGGCCTGCAAAGTCTCAAGATAAAGGAAACCGACCGCATTGCCGCCCTTCAGACCGAGCTGCGCAAGCTGGGCTATGTGCTGCACGACGAGCAGGACAGCATCCTTAGTTGGGATGGCGAGCGTTGCCCAGCCGAACCCTCTCCGGTCATTGCCACCTACGAGGATCACCGCATGGCCATGGCCTTTGCCCCCGCCAGCCTTGTCCTGCCGCACATCTGCATTGCCGACCCTCACGTTGTTTCCAAATCCTACCCCAGCTATTGGGATGATTTGCGCTTGGCGGGATTCAGAATAGAGGAGCGAGATTAGTAGCTATAATTTGTACGGTAGTTTTTATGTCAGGCGAGTGTCTTTTAGGTATGAAGCTTGCCTTGTGTTTTCAGTAATTCATTGATGCGGTTGATAATTCGCTTTATACATTCTATGGCGTCTGTGCCTAATAGCGTTTCTGATAGGCTGAGCCGATTGAAGAATAGTTGTTTGGCTGAACGTTTAAAACCATATTCATTGACTAGTGTGTTGAACAGCCGTTCTTTTTCTTCATGAGACAATCCTCCTTCTCCTACTCGGAAGAACAGTTGTAGCATTTCATCTTTTACAGGGTTTATGTACATTTCGTATAATCCTTGGTGAAATACAATGCCCGTTTGTCGCTTAAACCCTTCTTCTCTTTCTGATATCTTCCCTACTTGTATAAAATGAGTAAATAATTCCTCTGCTGTTTTTTGCCGTTCCTGCTTGGTGGAGGCAATAAGTGGCTGCTTATTATGTGTTTTGTTATTTATGCATGTGGCTCTTAATGCCTCTACTTCTTGGTCAGAAACCTCATACTTGTCGTATATAAACTGGGCTAAGGCTCTTTGGGCGCATAACCGATTTTTTCCTCTTACCATGATGTAAGTAGGGTAGTAGAATTTATTCTTCTCAAATAAAGGGTTTAAATAATGTGTTCTTTTTTGGGCAGCTTCCCAGAATAGGCGGGCTTTATCCGAATAACCTGGCTCTTTGGCCAGTGCGCCAAATCCCAAATAGATAGGTGCTTTTATGGGCTTTCCATTATATTCAGTCATGCACCGGATGTCATAATCTGTTGAAAACCACGAAGGATAGGCAATGTTCCAAACGGTTTCCTTGGCTCTTGCCAGATTAGCATCCCGGATGTAGAAAAGGTTGAATATCTGTATAATGCCTTTCAGTTCATGTCGGCTTTTCTTCTGTTCGCGAAGAGCAAACAATTCTCCCACATTCCTCATGGCATTGTCTTCTGTAAATTCATACCACTCTTCATGGCTCGTTTCATCAAACGTAACGAGTTTGTCAATAATAGCCTGGTCGGTCACTTTATGTAGCGGCCTTGAACTGCCGGGATTCATCATTACTACCGAGCCAATGATTTCCCACGATTCTCCATATTGCAGTAGAGTCCTCCAGCGGACGCTGTCTTCAACAGGTTTCCCATTATTTCCGATGTGGTTATCTATTATCTTAAAATGAGTATATACTTTCATGGCAGTAGATTACAGTATGATTATTTTTGAGTGGGTTATTTTTTCTTTTTCATGAAATACAACAGCATATCAATAAATCTCAAGTAATACTCTTCTTCATTCCAGGTAGTCATTATATGGCCGATTTCTTCTTTGGACATATCTTTAATGATGGAGAGCAAGGCAAAAAAATCGCCTCGTCTGTCATTTCTCAATCGCGGGCAGTTCAAGTTCAGTGTGCATATTTCCCGATACGCTTCCTTTATGTTTCCGCTTAGCGTATCCTGGTGTCTGTTGTATTCTTCCCAGGTATCATATTCACCATTTGGCAGAATTTCTCCCAATGAATTATATTTGAAGTATTCCGTACAGTCTTCCTGTTGGATAAATCCATGTATACGCCGGTCATGTTTCGACTCTCCGCAGTGCTGCAGGTTGGCCGACATGCCACGCGAATCAATGCAGCAGGCATAAATGTTTCCGTAATCCAATTGTTTGGAGGTATCACCTTCTGCTCTTTCCTGCGGTATTAAATGTTCATTGTGTGCTCCGCCTTCTTTGTCTCGCTGAAAATGGGTAAGTCTCTGCTGGCAATAACAGCAGATGTGATGTTGTTCTGCGCGCAGCAGATTGTTAAGCGGTTCTTTTTCCCTAAAGTTCGCATACAGCGGTTGTATACCAGCCTCTTCCTGTGCTTTCTTGAATTCAATCAAGCATGTCGGTTCTGAGCCTTTCCTTATATATCGCATGGCTGTATGGCTTTAAAAGAAACTTAACATCAGGTCAGCCCGTTGCATTTCTGTATGGTCCGGCCCCAATTTCTGTTCCAGCGAATGTCTCAGATTCAATGCCCGTTCTGATTTTCCTTCTCCTTTTTCAATGAGGATGAAATATTCCTGAAGTTCCTACTTTATGTTTCCGGCCATTTCCGATGTTCCCATCTCGTTCAGAATGGCATTGGCGTCACGTCCATACTGTAGCGGGAAGTCGAATACCCGTGCATCCTGCACGCTGAATATCTTGCCTTCTTTCAGTGAACCTATAACAAGAGGTGCGTGGGTGGAAACAATGAACTGCATACATGGAAAAGTGCGGTGTAAGTCGTTGACGACGCGTTGTTGCCATTCAGGGTGCAGATGCAGGTCTATTTCGTCTATGAGTATAACTCCGCTTGTTTTCTTTGCAGCCTTCTCTCGCAAATGAGGGTTGAGTAGGTAACATCTGAACGCTATTTCCATCACCATGGCCAGCATGGAACGCACACCGTCAGAAAGCACATGAAAGGGCAACTTTTCATGCGTGCCTTTCTGGGTCATAATCAGTTCCCCTTTTTTAATGTCAAACCGCACGTCCTCGCAGTCGTTAATACAGCTTTTCACGGCTTCCGCCACAGCAGCCAGCATAGGCGATTGTGTATCGTTTTGCAGGTCCGATAATGTCTCGGTGAACCACAGGTCAAGGAAGAATTTCACGTTTGTCAAAGGGTCCAAGGCATTGTAGTACCCTCGCAAGCGGCTGCCATCCGGCTCTACTCCTACGTCTTTCTTCTCTTTTTTGAATCTGTCTGTTGAATAATAGGCTATCAGGGGAATTGTTGTCTGAGTATCCGTTTCTCTGATACGCTGTTGCATCACCTTGGATGCTTCTATCATTTCCTTGGCGTTACTGTATTTAGTCTTACCACCTTTCGTTTCCAGCGAACGTTCCCATGTCAGGTTCTGAAATAAATTGCTGCTTGAATCAAATTCACCGATTTCGCCACTTGCCGTGATGATTACAGGATATTGTTGTTCCAGGTCTTTCAGACGTACATCGTCTTGAGTAATGCTGGGACTTGCAATCTTGTCTTTGTACTTATCCACTCCAAGAAACAGTGAACCGATAGCAATACGCAAAGCCTCCAGCAATGCGGTTTTTCCTGTTCCGTTGATGCCGACAATGATGTTCAGGCTTTTATGGAACTCTACTGCAATGTCCTGAAAGCATCTGAAATTTTGAAGTTTTATTTCCTGTATATTCATGTGTATTGCTTTTTTCTTATTCAAAGATACTGAAAGACGAGGACAAAGGCAAATGAAAACGATTTTTTTCCAAAAAATCACCCGCCGCATGTTAAGTGTCTCAGAAGCGTGTCAATCTGAAAGTTTGTCTATTTCCTGTTTTTACACAGTCTTCGCCTGTACCATTCGTCTCTAAAAGATTCTTTTCCGGCATTCCATTCGTTTCACTTCTCCCCATAATACCCCAATATATTCCTCGCCACTTCCTTCATCTGTTCCTTCACCCCCTCCGGCTTCAGCACCTCTATCTGGTCAGCCTGTCCCAGCAGGGCTTGCAGAAACTCAAAGTTGGGTCTGACGTGGTATTGGTAGGTGGTTGATTCCTCGTCGCAGGCTATCTCCTGCTGCGAGTTGTGTATGGGTAGGGTAGACAGGTAGTTGCGTGCCGGTCCGTATGCCTTGATGACTACCTCTTCTATGTCTGTCGACTTATCGGTAATGATGCCCACGCACCCTTCGAAAAACCGATGGATGTCAAAGTCCTTCGGCATGCTGAATGTTTCATCCAGTATTTCCAGTTCCTGCATGCGGTCGAGGGCATAGATGCGCACCTGGTCATACGCCGGTGTGCGGCCAATCAGGTACCATCGGCGGTTGTACACCTTTACGAAGTAAGGCTCCACTTTGAAGCTGCTGGCATGGTCGCGTCCGAATCCCTGGTGGGTAATCCACAGCACGCTGTTGCGGCGCATAGCCTCCAGTATGCGGGTCAGGAAACGGTTGCCCGACGGAATTTCTTCGAACTGTATGCGTCCTTCCAGTCTTTTGTCGGTCTGCACCTGGTTCAGGGTGGCATACGAGTCAATCAGCCAGGTGCGTAGCCGGTCGCTTCCCAGTGCCTCGGCATCTTCCAGATAGTATTTATAGCCATCCTTCTTGTCACATTCGATGTTGATATCGAATATCTCCATGATGGCCTTCTTGTGGTGCATGAACGTGCGCCACGGCAACTCTTCGCCGTAGCCCAGTCCGCTTTGTTGCCACAGCTCGTTGATTTCGTTATACGTGATGCGTCCGTGGCTTCGGATAGTATCTATCAACCACACATATCGTCCGAACAGATTGGAATTGATTGCCATAATTTTTATACGTTATTCAAGTTTCGGTTTTACCGAACTGAAAATCGGCGAAGCCAAACTTGCAGGAGTTAGAGGAGTTAGAAGAAGTTATCG
>USEY01000010.1 GCA_900553815.1 uncultured Bacteroides sp. | reverse complement strand
TCTCGTTATTTGATGAGATTTAAAACTAATGCGATTTTATCGCACCAGTAGTAATCCCACTACAAAAAGAAAGCAAACCCAGTTCTAGGCTGACACGCACCGGTTACAAAAGGAACGAAATAGAGTAAATGCGAGTGGGAAGTCCGCATAACCATTCAGCCAAGTTGCATAAAAGAGGCGAAAAATGAAACCTTATGCACCGAATATTAATTTCCAGCGAGCCACATATACTTTTCCAACGACAAAAGTCTCTACTGCTAACGGGATAGCAGTGGGGAGCTATCCCGCAAAGTATTAACTGCCTAGCCACAAAGTCTTAACTACTCGCATCGGAACTATATACAACGTCATTTTCGGGAGCAAAAACAAGACTTTTTCCCCTTCCATTCTTTCTCTTTCAGATGTCAATATTTAGATACTCAACTGACATACTGTACTTTACACAATAGCACATCTAAAAATCAGAGCCAGCACCTACCTCGAACCGAAATAAACGATTCTCAGCCATTAGGAAATACAAAATGTCAAAGTGTCAAATGGGTATTTTTCATTTTTCTGCTCCAGCCGTGCAGTAATAAGCAGCCTACTGCATTTACCCTAAAAAGCAGGTGAAAAATGGTGCAATAATACATTTGATAGCCCTATAAACAGAAAGACAATAAGCCGAGTCTGCATCAGACAGTCCGCATCCGTTGTCCACACCGCCTGCCATAGCAGCCAGAGAGCCTCCAACCTTGACGCATTTCCACACAAAGGAGTACAAGCCAAGAGAGTCACAACAGGCTGTATAACATGTTTTTGCAGATATATATTTATTATATCAAAGAATAGTCGTATCTTTGCAGCTCCCAAACGAAACAGGTGCTACAAGATGCTATTAAATTGAGAGTAGAAACAAAAAACGGGAAAAAGAAAAAGGCCATTCTTTTTTTCGCCTGAAAAAGACAATAAGCCTGGCCAGCAAGACCTAAACCGAAAAACACGATTGCCCCCAATGCCCGCAAAAGGCAAGGAGACGATAGGTGTTAAATTGAAAGAAGAAGCGTGCGTATGGGAAATCATTATTTATTTTTTGTTTCAGTAGCCTATTCTTATCCTATACTGAGACCATTGCAAGAGGAAATCAAACGTCGGGGAGACGAAGTGGCATGGTATATAGAACAAGAATGCCCGGTGATGTTGAAGAAAGACGAGAAACAACTGAAAACGTTCAAAGAGGTGAGCGACTATGCCCCTATTGCAGTCTTTGCCCCAGGCAATTACATTTATGACTTCTTTCCGGGAGTAAAAGTATCGCTTTTCCACGGCTACCCCATCAATAAGCGGGGGGACGAGAAAGACGACCACTTTGCCATTCGTGGATGGTTTGACGTATACTGCACACAGGGCGAAAGCAGCACCATTCCCTTCAAAGCACTGGAAAAGAAACTGGGTTTCTTCAAGGTTTACGAAACAGGTTGGTGCAAAGCCGACACATACGTCAGGATGCGCAAGAACACCGCCAAGCACACCCGCCCTACGGTACTCTACTCTACCACCTTCACACGCAGCATCACGTCGGCACCTGCCCTGCTGGATACCATTACCCGACTGGCTCATGAAAAGGACTGGAACTGGGTACTGTCATTCCACCCCAAATTTTCGGATGTAGAGACACTTGAGAAGTATCGCGAGCTGGCTCGCACCTGCCCCAACGTGACCTTCCACGAAGGAGGCCTGGTGGATGCCGAATTGCTGTCTCAGGCCGACGTACTGTTGTCCGACGCTTCATCGGTCATCGTTGAGAGCATGCTGATGGACAAACCGGTAGTCACCTTCCGCAACACGACGCCCGGCAATCACTTGCTGGACGTAACCGATCCCGAGCAGGTAGAAGCTGCCCTGGAGCAAGCCCTCACCCGCCCCGACTGGCTGATGGAAAACATCCACCGCTACATCAATCGCCACGAAGGCTATCTGGACGGACATTCATCGGCCCGCGTGCTCAACGCCATAGACGACTACATAACCAACTACCAGGGTTGCACAAAATCCAAGCCACTGAACCTGGTAAGAAAGTTCAAACTGAGACTGCGGGTGGGCTACCCCATTCTGTCTTTGCCTAGGCAGTGGGTGGCAAGCTTGTAAAATAAGAGCAAGAACAAGGGAAAAACATGCGGCCAATCATCAGTATCATAGTACCCGTATATAACATACAGGAGTATTTATCGCAATGCCTGACCTCGATTTGCGACCAAACGTTTCCTGACTTGGAGATAATTGTTGTAAACGATGGTTCGACAGACGGTTCGGGCATGATTTGCGATAAATTTGCTCTGCAAGATCCTCGTATCCGTGTTATACATCAAGCAAACAAAGGTGTCAGCGCGGCCCGTAACACAGGACTGCAAATGGCTCAGGGAGATTATCTGGCCTTTGTAGATGGTGATGATTGGATTGAATCTGACATGTACGAACTGCTTCTGGAGCAGCTTGTAAAGCTAGAAGCCGACATAGCGGTCTGTTCGCACTACAAGGAAAAAGGAGGAAAGAGCAAAGCCCGATACCAGTCAGATACCATTCACGCACTGACACGCAACGATGCCTTAAAGGCACTGGCACAGGACAAATGGCTGAGGAACTATGTATGGGACAAGCTGTACAAACGCCAGCTGTTTGAGAATTTGACTTTCCCTGAAGGGTGTATTTATGAAGACCTGGCTATAAATTACCAATTGTTTTTCCGAGCCAACAAGGTGGTTGTAGTCGACACACCCAAGTATCATTATGTCTTACGACAAGGCAGTGCTTTGCGTTCGCACTACAATCCCCAGAAAGAGCTGCAACTTTTTCAAGCAGTATGCCAACAGGACGCATTCTACCGACAGCACAATCTATGGGAGAAGACACCGTTATTGGTTGTTAAACGCGGCATCCATTTGCTCGACCACCTGTCCATGCTTCCTCCTTCAGACGAAACAAAGCACATCAGGGAATTAGTAAATCAAAAAATATCCTCCTATAAGAGTCTGGACAAAAAAGAATTAGGATACAGTTACGCCACCAAATTATGGTTGCAAGCCAACAGCCCTGAGCTTTACCGGAAATGTTACCGCATGTTCAGAATCTTATTCAAATCAAAGAAGCACCGTTTGTAAGAAGCACTAATAGACAGCTATAACGCAATGAGTAAACCCTTAGTCAGCATAATCGTACCCAACTATAACTATGCACGTTTCCTGAAGCAACGCATAGACTCCATCCTGAACCAGACATTCAAGGATTTTGAGCTCATTCTGCTCGATGATGCTTCGACAGATGAAAGCAGGGAGATTATGGAGACCTACAAGGAGAATCCATCTGTTACACATCTGATATACAACGAATCTAACTCTGGAAGTCCCTTTGCACAATGGGAAAAAGGCATAAAACTGAGTCAAGGCAAATATATATGGATAGCCGAAAGCGATGACTACGCCGAACCGACATTCTTGGCCGAAACGGTGCAATTATTGGAAAAATACAATCAGGCAGTAGTATGTTTTAGCGGAAGCCACCGGGTAGACGAAAAAGGCAAAGAAGTTAACATCGACTATGACCGCTGGAGCAAAAGGCAACTGAACGTCAAATGCGGCTATAAAGTATTTGATGGCCCCAAATATGCGCAATACAACATGTATTGGCGAGCTTATATCTACAATGCCAGCGGAGTGGTTTTCCGACGCGAAGCAGTGGAGAAGGTTGACACCCAACATTGTTTCAGCATGCGTTCGAGCGGCGACTGGCTCTTTTGGACAGAATTGATATGCCAAGGAGAAGTAATAGAGCTTTATAAAAAATTAAACTACTTCCGCTACCACAGCAGCAGTACTTCGGTACAAAGCAGAAGAAGTGGCAATGCGCTCAAAGAAGACATTGCGGTAATCAAAGAAATGGAAGAAAAGCTCGTACACGTCAGTGCCTACAAACGCCTTATCAGAAGGGGCGTCTTTTATAAAAAGATAAAACGCCTGCATATTGATTCTGAAGCCCGCCAAAGACTTTATGAAGAATTAGCGCAGGCCATAGGCGGAAATCGGGAATCATACATAGCAGAAAGAATCAACCAATACCTGAGTTTCATCATACCATTCCTGCCAACCGAAAGGCATGAGCGATTATAAAGAAAAAGAAGAAGAAAAATGGGAAAAACCGTAGCAATCATCATACCAGCCTACAAGCAACGTTTTCTGAACGAAACACTTGCATCTATAGCAAAACAAACATGCAATGACTTTAAAGTATACATTGGAGACGATGCAAGCCCAGAGGATTTGCACCCGATAGTAAGTGCTTATGAAGGCAAAATGGACTTATTATATCATCGTTTTGAGGAAAACATGGGGCGAACAGACTTAGTGGGGCATTGGGAGCGCTGCATGGCTTTATCCGACGAGCCCTTAATATGGCTTTTCTCTGACGATGACATGATGCCTGCCGATGGAGTGGCACGCATTGTAGAAGCTGCCCAAAAACACGGCACAGAGAAGGTCATGTTTAGATTTCCGTTGGAAGTGACCGATGAGGCTGGACGCACAAAATTCAAGAATCCTCCCTTTGAGTCAGAAGTTATCTCAGGATATGATTTACTGCTTCAAAAAATGAGTTGCAAAATCAGCTCTGCAGCTGTAGAATATGTATTCAGCCGTGATGTATGGCAAAAGTCCGGCGGCTTTATCAAGTTTCCACTGGCATGGTGCTCCGACGATGCTACATGGGCTCAGTTTGCCGATTATGCAGGCGGCATCATTGCCCTGTCTGGCTCTCCCGTCTACTGGCGCAATGCAGAAGGGACAAACATCAGTAATTCTACCTGCTACGACCAAATAAAACTGAAAGCCACACGTCTTTTCCTGAAATGGATAAGAATGCATTATGCTTCTCATTTAGGAGAAATAGCCTTACGTGAAGCACTGAAGACTTATGTACGCACTATTTTACGTTGTTCGGTAAGAGGCAATTTCAGTCTAAAAGAGCTGATGCAAATCGGACACACCTTAAATGGGATAGACTCACAAGCAGCGTGGTACATCATAAAACATCATATCGGAAAAATTAAACACATTCTATAAACCTTACTTATGAAAAAGATTCTATTTATCATCCCTTACATACCTTATCCATTGGATTCGGGGGGAAATCAAGCGTTCTTCAATATGGTAGACTATCTGCGACACAAAATGAATGTATCTGTCCTGCTCATAGCCAAAAACCATACGCATGAAGAAAACATCGCAGAACTGAAAAAATTGTGGTCCAATGTCACTTTCTATATTTATAGCCCACAAACAATAAAAACAGCCCCAGTAAAAATCAGGCATCCTTTCTACTACAAATGGCTACTCAAAGCACAGGCATCTATTGCGCGTAAGATAAGAAGACAATTACTGCAAGGACCGGAACCTGCCGACGAGAATCTCGATATGGTACGCTTGAAATCCACCTTGCCAGGTTCCATTTTTGAAAGATTAAGTACAGATTATATTGAATTCGTGATGCAAACCGTCAAAACTGGCTTTGACATCATACAAGTAGAATTCTACGAACTAATTTCATTAGGATACATATTACCACAAGAAAATATACAAACCGTCTTTGTACACCATGAATTGCGATATATCCACAATGAAAACGAAATGTCTCTCTTCAGAGAAGTGACCGATGAAGACAAAATGTTATTCAACGTAGCAAAAGACTTTGAGCGTGACGCATTAAAAAAATACAAACACATCATTGCACTAACTGAAGTAGACCGCAACATTCTGACAAAATTCATAGGACGTGAGGAGCGCATATACGCCTCACCTGCCGTCGTAAAAATATCGGGAAACGAACAACGCGAATTTGTGCCTTCAGACAGCCACAGACTGACATTTGTTGGCAGTGAAGACCATTGTCCAAACCTGGATGCTGTCATCTGGTTCTGCCGAGAAATCATTCCGCAATTACGCCAACAAGGCTTCAAGTTTACTTTCCAAGTAATTGGAAAATGGCGTAGCACATATATTAAGGAATTGTGCGCCCAATACCCGGAAATGGAACTGACAGGATTCGTTGAAGACCTAAGAGGATTTATTAAAGGTAGTATTGCATTAATTCCTATTCGCATTGGAAGCGGTATGAGAATGAAAATTCTGGATGCTGTTTCTGCAGGAGCTCCCTTCATTACAACTACCAAAGGAGTAGAAGGCATTGACTTCAGAAATGGTCAGGAATGTCTAATTGCAGATGACGCAACAACATTTGCCAAGGCCATCATACAATTGGCAGACAACCCTACATTACAAAAGGATATGGTAGACAACGCCGAAAAACGATTAAGAGGCATCTACAATCCTCAAGAAATGCTGCATAAAAGACTGGAAGTCTATGCAGAAATAGTGAATTGCAATATTTAAATGAGAATAATATTGCAGAATATAACTCATTAAGAAGAATAAATATATTAATCTCCCCTCTGTTTTACCCTGTAAAATAGGGTAAAACAGAGGGAAAATAAGGTCAGATATTGTGCCTCTCTTAATTTCTTCTTACCTTTGCCACCTGTTATTCACTTGATAATTATGCTGAAACAGTTTTTTTCCCTATTAGGCCGCTACATCAGACCATACCGTAAGTATGTGACATGGGCCGTCATTCTGAACTTCCTATCACAGTGGCTCAACGTATTCTCTTTTATGGCTATCATACCTATACTGAATATCCTGTTTCAGATAGATAGCAAAGTATATGAATACCAGCCGGTGGACTGGAACCATATAGACAAGGACGTGCTGATAAACAACGCGTACTGGTGGATTAGCAGCTTTATCAATGAACACGGCGCCTTCCTCACACTGGTACTGATGGGAGGACTGCTGATAATAATGACCATGCTGAAGACAGCCGGTTACTTTGCATCTTCGGCAGTCATGGTTCCCCTGCGTACCGGTATTGTACGCGACATCCGCATACAGGTATACAACAAAGTACTGAGCCTGCCGCTGAGTTTCTTCTCCGAAGAACGCAAAGGAGACATCATTGCCCGTATGAGTGCCGACGTAACCGCCGTAGAAAACTCGCTGACCAGCTCCATAGACATGTTGCTGCGCAATCCTATTGCCCTCATCATCTATTTCTCCACCCTTTTCACCATCAGTTGGCAAATGACCCTCTTCGTCATCGTCGTACTGCCTTTGGCCGGATGGGTGATGGGAACCGTGAGCCGCAAGCTGAAAAGACAATCATCGGCCGCACAGGCACAGTGGGGAGACATTATGTCGCAACTCGATGAAACGCTGGGCGGCCTGCGTGTCATCAAGGCTTTTCTGGCCGAAAGCAAGATGTCAGCACGCTTCTCAAAGACTAACAACGACTTCCGCGATGCCATGAATGCCATGGTTATCCGCCAAAGCTCGGCACACCCCATGAGCGAGTTTCTGGGTACCTGTGTCATCGTCATTGTCCTCTGGTTTGGTGGCGCCCTTATCCTGAACAGCGACTATGCTCCCATGGATGCCGCTACCTTCATCTTCTATCTGGTGATACTTTACAGTATTATCAATCCGTTGAAGGAGTTCTCAAAGGCATTCTATAACGTACCTCTCGGATTGGCCAGCATGGACCGTATCGACATGATTCTGAAGGCCGAGAACCACATCAAAGACCCGGAGAAGCCCCTGCCCCTGAACGACTTTGAAAAGGAAATAGAATTCCGCGACGTCAGCTTCAGCTATATGGAAGGACGCCCCGTGCTGAAACATATCAACCTGACCGTACCCAAGGGAAAAACCATAGCCTTGGTAGGACAGTCCGGCTCGGGTAAATCTACCATGGTCGACCTCGTGCCACGCTACCACGACGTGCAGGAAGGAGAACTGCTGATTGACGGCAAGAACATCAAAGATGTCTCCATCCACAGCCTGCGCTCACTCATAGGCAATGTCAATCAGGAAGCCATCCTCTTCAACGATACATTCTACAACAACATCACCTTCGGCGTGGAAAACGCCACTATGGAGCAAGTAATCGCTGCTGCCAAGATTGCCAACGCCCACGACTTCATTATGGAGACCGAGAAGGGCTACGACACCATGATTGGCGACCGCGGCGGACGCCTCTCGGGCGGACAGCGCCAGCGCGTCAGCATTGCCCGCGCTATCTTGAAGAACCCGCCTATCCTTATCCTGGACGAAGCCACCTCGGCTCTCGACACCGAGAGCGAACGCCTGGTGCAGGAAGCACTGGAGCGACTGATGAAGTCGCGCACCACCATCGCCATTGCCCACCGACTTTCAACCATCAAGAATGCCGACGAGATATGCGTCCTCTACGAAGGCGAAATCGTGGAGCGAGGCACGCACGAAGAGCTCATCGCCCTGAACGGATATTACAAGAAGCTGAACGACATGCAGTCGCTGGGATAAACCGCTTAACAGACAAAGACAGATGCCAACCGACTTCGACTACACCCAACTGCCCCAGGGCTATGCCCTCTGCCTGTACGATGAATGCCCCCAGGCCGGCCAGTGCCTGCGCCATGCCTTAGGACAGGACGTGCCGGCAGAAACGACCTACATCCGCATCCTCTCGCCGGCCGCCGCCCGCAAAGCCGCAGCCAGAGGCAGTTGCAGTCATTTCCGCCCGATAGAGACCTGTCGTTTCGGGCGCGGCATCGAACGACTGCTCAAGCAAGTTGAAAAGTTGCCCTGCCGCACGGCTCATGCGCTGCGCAATGCCATCTACGGATACTTCGGACGTAACAAGTTCTACCGCATCCGCCATGGCGAACGGCTGGTATTACCCGAAGAGCAAGAGGAGATAGCCGCGCTGTTCCGCAAAGCCGGCATAGAGGAAGCGCCCTGCTATGACGAGTACATCGAACAATACGACTTCCGTTAGCCCCTACTCCCCTTACTCCAGTCTCCCCGGCAGTGACACTGGGGAGTCCCTTGTATTCTCACCCGTGTGAGAAAAGTTTTCTCATACGTGCGAGAAAAACATTCTCATACGTATGAGAAAAGCACAGACCTATATATGACATTGGCAGGGAGCATGGGGGAAGCCAGCTCACTTCCTGCCGAAGTCGGCCGGCACCTCCCCCCAGAGATGGGTCTCCCACTTCAGGATACGGGTCGTGTAGGTATTCTCATGCAACCATTTCTCGGCACGCTCTATCAGTTGGAAAAGTTGCTCGGTACGCGGTTCACGCGGCAGCTTGGTCTTGCACTTCTTCTGCTTCACCCAGCTGATGGCATTCACACTGTCGCTGTAGACGGGCATGTCCAGTCCCTTCTGCTTCAGCAAAGCCAGTGCATGGACAATGGCCAGGAACTCACCGATGTTGTTGGTGCCATATACAGGACCGTAGTGGAATATCTGCTTCCCGGTGGGCAGATACACACCGCGATATTCCATCTTCCCCGGATTGCCGCTGCAAGCCGCATCCACCGCCAGGCTCACATACTCCACCCCTGCCGGCAACTCGCCCGCAGGCCTCGGCTTAGCCTTCGGTGCCGCCGCTCCTCTGACTATATAGTCCTCAGGACTACCGGCCAAGGCCTGTTCGGCCTCCTCGCGCGTATCAAACGACTTAAAGCGGGCACCTTCCACTCCTTTGGTCTGCAACTGACATTCCGTCCAGCTGTCATAGATGCCCGGCTTCAGTCCTGCCCATACCACGTAGTATTTCTGTTTCTTATTCATACAGCAAAGGTACAAATATTTCCCTTTTTCAACCCTACTCGTTACAGAATTGCTTACCTTTGCGGCTGTAAGCTTTTGAGTTCTTGAACTTTCAAGTCATTGGATTAATCCACCTATTGACTCATCAGTTCATTAACCCATTACTACATTAACATATTACCACATAAGCCCCAAAATGATACGAATATTTCTTACCGGATACATGGGAGCCGGCAAGACTACCCTGGGCAAAGCCCTGGCTCTTGACCTGCACATCCCGTTCATCGACCTCGACTGGTACATCGAGGAACGTTTCCACCTGTCCATCAGCCAACTGTTCAAAGAGCGTGGCGAAGACGGCTTCCGCCAACTGGAACGCTCCATGCTGCACGAAGTGGGCGAATTTGAAGATGTCATTATCTCCACCGGTGGCGGAACTCCCTGCTTCTTCGACAATATGGACTACATGAACCGCCAGGGACAGACTGTTTTCCTCGACGTCAGCACCGACGTGCTCTTCCGTCGCCTGCGTGTAGCCACCCAGCAACGCCCCATCCTGCAAGGCAAGACTGACGACGAGCTGCGTGTTTTTATCGGTGAGGCACTGGCCAAACGTCTGCCCGCCTACAGCCAGGCAAACTACCGCTTCGACGGTAGCCGGTTGGAAGACCGCCGCCAGATAGCAGAGTCCGTCAGCCGCATCCGCCAGCTTTTAGGACTGTAATTGTTTGACATTCCTGTGTATTTTCACACGTAAAAGCTGTATATACAGGATTTATATGTATTTTTGTCCTCAAAATAATCAACCCTAATTAAAACTGCTAAGCTACAGAAAATGAGAAAATGGCGTATTGAAGATTCTGAAGAGCTGTACAACATCACCGGTTGGGGCACTTCATACTTTGGTATCAACGAAAAAGGTCATGTTTACGTAACTCCACGCAAGGACGGCGTTGCCGTCGACCTGCGCGAACTGGTCGACGAACTCCAATTACGCGATGTCACAACGCCTATGCTGGTACGTTTCCCCGACATCCTGGACAACCGCATCGAAAAAGTATCCTGTTGTTTCAAAAAGGCAGCTGAGGAATATGGCTACAAGGCCGAGAACTTCATCATTTATCCCATCAAGGTCAACCAGATGCGTCCTGTCGTAGAAGAAATGATTAACCACGGCAAGAAGTTCAACCTGGGACTGGAAGCTGGTTCCAAGCCAGAGTTGCATGCAGTCATTGCAGTCAACACCGACCCTGAATCCCTGGTTGTTTGCAACGGCTACAAGGATGAGAGCTTCATCGAGCTGGCCCTGCTGGCCCAAAAGATGGGCAAGCGCATCTTCCTCGTGGTAGAGAAGCTCAACGAGCTGAACATCATTGCCAAGATGGCCAAGCAGCTAAAAGTACGTCCCAACATAGGTATCCGCATCAAGCTGGCCTCCAGCGGTAGCGGCAAGTGGGAAGAAAGCGGCGGCGACGCCAGCAAGTTCGGCCTGACTTCCAGCGAACTGCTCGAAGCCCTCGATTTCCTGGAAAAGAAAGACATGAAAGACTGCCTGAAGCTGATTCACTTCCACATCGGCAGCCAGATAACCAAGATACGCCGCATCAAGAACGCCCTGCGCGAAGCTTCCCAGTTCTATGTGCAACTGCACAAGATGGGCTTCAACATCGAATTCGTCGATACCGGAGGCGGTATGGGAGTGGACTACGACGGTACACGCTCCAGCAACAGCGAAAGCTCCGTCAACTACTCCATACAAGAGTACGTCAACGACGTGGTCTCCACCTTTGTCGATGCTGCCGACAAGCATGGATTCCAACACCCCAACATCATCACCGAAACAGGCCGTAGCCTGACAGCCCACCACTCTGTCCTCATCTTCGAAGTATTGGAAACTGCTTCCCTGCCCCAAATGGACGATGACTGGGAACCCGGACCCGATGCTCACGAACTGGTGAAAGAGCTTTACGACATCTGGGACAACCTGAGCCAGCGCAGCATGCTCGAGCCTTGGCACGATGCACAGCAGATTCGCGAGGAAGCCCTCGACCTGTTCAGCCACGGTATCGTCGACCTGAATACTCGCGCACAGATAGAGAAGCTCTACTGGAGCATCTGCCGCGAAATCAACGCCATTGCCAGCAACCTGAAGCACTGCCCCGAGGAGTTCCGCAAGCTCAACAAGCTGTTGGCCGATAAATACTTCTGCAACTTCTCGCTCTTCCAGTCGTTGCCCGACTCGTGGGCCATCGACCAGATGTTCCCCATCATGCCTATCCAACGTCTGGACGAGAAGCCCGACCATGAGGCCACCCTTCAGGATATGACGTGCGACTCAGATGGCAAGATAGCCAACTTCGTCACCTCGCGTCCCGATGCCACCACTCTGCCCCTGCACGCCCTGCGCGACAAGGAGCATTATTACCTGGCTGTCTTCCTAGTCGGTGCCTATCAGGAAATTCTGGGCGACATGCACAACCTCTTTGGCGACACCAATGCCGTACACGTATCTGTCAACTCCAAAGGCTACTCCATCGACCAGCTTATCGACGGCGAAACGGTGGCCGAGGTGCTGGACTACGTACAGTACAATCCCAAAAAACTGGTGCGCAAACTGGAGACTTGGGTAACACAATCTGTAAAAGAAGGACGTATCTCCCTGGAAGAAGGCAAGGAATTCCTGGCCAACTACCGTTCGGGACTCTACGGATACACATATTTGGAATAAAGGACTTTCACCACAGAGGGCACAAGGTAACACAGAGAGAAAACTCTGTGAGACTCTGTGTCCTCTGTGGTTAACTTATTTATAAAGGAACATGAAAGAAAAACTCACAGTAATCAAAGTGGGCGGCAAGATTGTAGAAGAAGAAGCTACCCTCCAACGCCTGCTCGACGACTTTGCCGCCATCGACGGCCACAAGGTCCTGGTACACGGTGGCGGACGCTCGGCCACCAAACTCGCCGAACGCCTGGGTATTGAAAGCAAAATGGTAAACGGACGCCGCATCACCGACGCCGAAACCCTCCAGATAGTCACCATGGTCTATGGCGGCCTTGTCAACAAGAACATAGTAGCCGGCCTGCAGGCCCGACATGTCAACGCCTTGGGACTGACAGGAGCCGACATGAATGTCATCCTCTCCGTCAAGCGCCCCGTCAAGGATATAGATTACGGATTCGTGGGCGACGTCAAGCAAGTGAATGCCAACCTGCTGGGACAGCTCATAGCACAAGGTATCGTGCCCGTCATGGCTCCCCTGACCCACGACGGTGAAGGCCACATGCTCAACACCAATGCCGACACCATTGCCGGCGAGACAGCCAAAGCACTGTCCACACTGTTCGATGTCACTCTCATCTATTGTTTCGAGAAAAAAGGTGTGTTGCTCAACGAAAACGATGATGACAGCGTCATCCCCGTCCTCACTCCTGCCGAGTTTGCCCGGCTCACAGCCGACGGCACCATTCAAGGCGGCATGATTCCCAAGCTGGAGAATTCCTTCCAGGCCCTGGAAGCTGGTGTCAGCGAGGTCATCATCACCCAAGCCTCGGCCATCGACGGCACTTGTGGCACCCACATCCGAAAATAATAAAAAAAATCCATTTCTGCTGTAACTTTTTTCCTGCTGAACCGTCAACTCATTAGAAGATGCCTAAAATCGACTTTCGCAACGATATTCTTCCGTTGAAAGACAAGCTCTTTCGGCTGGCTCTGCGAATCACCTTCGACAGGGCTGAGGCAGAAGACATCGTACAGGAAACGATGATACGTGTCTGGAACAAGCGCGATGAGTGGCATGAGCTGGAATCGGTAGAAGCCTATTGCCTGACGGTAACCCGCAACCTGGCCATAGACCGAAGCGAGAAGAAAGACGCCCAAACGGTAGAGCTCACCCCCGAAGCAGAAGAGACACCGGCGGCATCCAGCCCCTATGACAACCTGGTCAGCAAAGAACGACTCAGGCTCATCCACAAGCTGATGAACGACCTGCCCGAAAAGCAACGTTCCATCATGCAACTCAGGGACATAGAGGGCAAAAGCTATAAAGAAATAGCAACCCTGCTAAAGCTTACTGAAGAACAAGTCAAGGTGAACCTCTTCAGAGCCAGGCAAAAAGTAAAACAATGGTTTACCAATATAGACAATTATGGACTCTAAACACATAGAACAACTTCTGGAACGCTACTGGCAGTGCGAAACTTCCCTGCAAGAGGAAGCTGAACTTCGTACGTTCTTCGCAGGCGAGAATATCCCGGAACACCTTCTTCGTTACAGAGACCTGTTTATATACCAGCAGCTCCAGCAAGACGAACACTTGGGCGAAGACTTCGACAAGCGCATCCTGGCACTGACTGAAGAAGTACCGGTAGTAAAGGCAAGGCGCATCAGCCTCACACGGCGTTTCATGCCCCTTTTCAAAGCTGCCGCCGCACTGGCTCTTGTGCTCACCATGGGCAACATCATGCAGCATTCTTTCTTCTACAATGTACAGGAAGTAGCAGCTGCCGACACCATCGGACAGCAAATCAATGCTCCTTCGGTGGCACAATCGGCCGAGGCCTTCGACAAGCAGCTCATTGACAGCCTAAAGCACATTGAGAAAGAGGAGCTGGACAAAAAACACAGATAATAAGTTTTCATGTACTTGATAAAATAACATTTTCATTTGCTTTATAATATAAATAGTTAGTATGCTTTATTAAAACAAGAAAAACTGAGGCTGTGAAGTTTCAATTCTCTCAAAATCTTTAAACTAACTAAATAAAACAGGACACTGCGTGATGCAGCGTCCTTTTTTTATGTCCACATGACAACCGTATTCCAGCCAACAGCTTATGAATAAGAATTCCGGCAGCTTATCGCTCAAACATCCACTCGTCCACTTTCACCTCGCCACCTTTGATGACAAAATACAGGTTGTGGGTAGAACTGGGAACGTTCACATCCAACTGGTCGGAAACAGTCACCAAGCCTGATGAACGCACCGACACGGCAGCCAGCAACGGACCATCCGGCTTATCCAGATGCACTTCCAACTTTCCATGACCGCAAGCCTTGGCATAGAAAGCCACCGGACTGCCCGAGAAGAAGACTCCTCGTACGGTCCATACCGACTTGCTGGCACCCGAACCGGTCAGCAGCATGTTACCCGGTTCGCCCGTCGGTTCAAATCCTACTCCCAATGTAGCGGCCACGGTTTCGGCTTGCTGACGGATAAAAGGATTTACCGGCTTTATTTGGTCTACCCCCTTCAGGGTTGCTTCACCCATATAAATCTTTAACGGTTTCTCGTCAACTTTCAGTTTGTTTACACACAAACTGCGGAAACCTCCTTTTGTCCCCTTGTATTCCTGAAGCGACAGGTTATGATAGAACAAATAATAGTCACCTTTATATTTATGCAGGTGCGTATGATTGTTGCTGGCCCCCATGCCATAGTCCATCGGATTCTTAAAATAGTTATCCACGTACTGCCAGCTGTTTCTGTCCAAAGGCGTATGGCTGGTCATGTAAGACATGCAGCATATACTGGGCTTGTCCACGCCCTCGTAGGGCCATTCTTTACGCTCGTTCCAGCTGGTATTGTAAGTATATACCCACGTACCGTTTATAAAATTCAGCTCATTAGCCTCGAAATGATACGGCGCATCAATTTCAACAAGCTCACTGTCCAGGCTCATCATGTCTTTGCCCAGGCGCACCAGGCGGGCATTGCCTGGCTGAAAGTTTGTCCGCGGCTCACCGGCTCCGAAGGCCAGCCAGCCTGTGCCGTCGTCGTCAATCACTACACCCGGGTCGAATGGAGCCTCACAGTCGCCCAGCCCCTGCGTAAAAGGAGTTATCAATGCCTTTCCCAACGGGTCGGTCCAAGGGCCGACAGGCGAAGTTGCAGTCAGCAGTCCCACACCGGCTCCACTGTTTGAATAATACAGATAGAAATGAGTCTTTCCGTCATCCTCCAGACGCGATACCACCGACGGAGCCCACGAAGCAATTCCCCAGGGCGACAATGATTTTACATCAATAATGCCGTGGTATGTCCAGTTCACCATGTCATCGGTCGACATCATGACCAGCGAATGGATATGCTCATAGGTATTCTTTCCATCCTTGCCCACTGAATCCAGTTGCTGGCTGTCGTTTGTACCATAGACATATAGCCGGCCATTGTATTCGATAGATGTAGGGTCTGCAACAAATGCAAAATCAAGCAGCGGATTTGCCTGCCCCGTATAGAATTTAGGAGATTCATCACGAGACGTCCCGCCGTCGGCCCTGGCAGAAAGCGATACCAAAGCCATGGAAGCTAACAAAGTAGCCCATACTGTCTTAACACATTTCATAACATACAGTTTTAATACAATTATTTATTACTCAATCACTTTTCAGACAATTACTTATTCAATATCTTGTCGGCCATCAATGCCATGTACATGAACCAGGAGGCATGCCCTCCCAAGCAGTACTTGCCTTCCTGCCACAAGTATGGGAAACGCAACAGTTCGGACAAATCAGGCCTGATGAAATTGGTACCAGGGATGCGCTACCCGGGATATACAACCAGTCAGCTCGGTTCACTCCGTAGGCAGCTTTCACCAGCACGAAGTCACGATAGCAACCCTGTTTCGTAGCCAGATAGAGTTCAACACCCTCATGAACCTTGACAATCAATATTCCGCTGTTGTCGCAACGGGTAGTGGCAAAACAGGCTGGCAATATCCAGGCAATCGCAAGCCAACGAATCGTCATACCCTTTCAAGACAGGCGACAATGCGAAAAACAGGTGAAACTAACTCTCCATACGTCAGCAGAAAAAGGCTCTCTTCCCTGATGCCCTAAAAATCAAACTACAGTTAATGACAACGCAGGAAATCGTCCTTGTCTTTCGCATCTTGTGCTTGACCAGTGTCACTTCTCCTTGATGGTTCTTAGGATATACATCACTGAATACCATGACGTTGTCTCCTCCATTTCCAAAACAGCCAGCAGCATTCAGCTTAAAGTTCTGTGCCACCACATCGGTAGCCAGCAGCATGACCGCTACAGCATGCAGCAGCAATTTCCTCATATACCCAGAATTCCAACCATGTTATAAAATCGAGCAATGTTCAGCCGTAACACATCCACCCGAATTTATAAAACAGGCCACATCTCCGGATATACATTAGGATAACCCACAGATGCAGCCTGCCTTTACCTAGCAGACACCGTACCTGGAAAATGAAAGAGATACTGCCTTTGTTTACCGCAACATTACGTTCTTACTCAGAAAGATACCTTCGTACCCTTGATTTCGCTTTCCAGACGAGGCTTGCCGGCCGAACAGTCAACCTTAACGGTCTGCAGTATGTTGTCAGCAGGCAGGCAAATCAGACCCTCCGCCTCCTTACTGTCGGCCGTATATACCTTCAGAGTCAGCTTGTTCCAGTCCATCTGGTCGGTACACTGAGCCAACTTGATGTGGGGCAGTACAGCTCCGTCACGCACCAGCATGACGATGGGCAACTTACCGGCCTTGATGGTATGCCAGCCCGGACCATATACATCTCCATTCTGATAGTCAATCCACTTGCCGCCTGGCAAATACACTGTACGTTCAGTCATACCGGTCTCGAGTAGCGGAGCAACCAGAATCTGAGAACCGAACAGATATTCGTCATCCACACGCCATGCACCCGGGTCGTCGGGAAACTCGACAAACAGGGCACGCAACATGGGCAATCCTTTCTCGGTACATTCCTTGGCCTGCGCATATACATAAGGCATCAGTCTGTATTTCATCTCGGCACTTTGGCGGAAAACATCCTGTACACGCTTACTGTCATACAGCCAGGGTTCCGTAGGAGGTGCCCCATGTGCGCGTGTATGAGAAGTCAGGAAGCCGAACGGCAACCACCGGCAATAGAGTTCCTCCGGAGTAGAAGTAACGAATCCACCCATATCATGACTCCAGAATGAGAAACCCGAAAGACCGAATGAAAGCCCTGAGTGCAGAGTGCCCAGCATGCCCGCATTGGTCGTAGCGGCATCGCCTCCCCAGTGCAGCGGATAGCGTTGCGAACCGGCCCAGGCCGAACGTGCCCACATGATGTTCTCCTTGTGCAGTTCTCTGGTAATATCGGCCACCGCCTTATTATAGCGCAGCGGATAAAGATTGTGCTCGTACCATCCACTCTTGCCCGAAGCATAAATGCCATTCAACGGAGCTCCCTCGCCAAAGTCCACCTTGATGGCGCTTACACCGATGTTGAGCAGCCCGGCCAGCTTATCTTGATACCATTTCACGGTCTCCGGGTTAGAGAAGTCAAGAGCCACATCCTCATAAGGCAACTCACCGTTACCGTTCTTCACATACAGGTTCTTGTCTATCAGTTCCTGGAAGTATTTGTTCTTGGGTGTAAAATAGGACAGCTGCCACAGACACACCCGGAAGCCCTGCTTCTTGAAGTCCTGCAACATCTTCTCCGGATCGTCAAAACGCGTCTCGGAGAACTTGTAGTCACACTGCCAGTCTACATCAAACCAGCCTGTATCAAAGTGTATGACGTCGCACGGATACTTGTACTTGCGGATATTGGCGGCCACCTCATAGCCTTCCTTCTCACTGAAGTAAGTGATACGACTCATCCAGGTGCCAAACGACCACAGGGGCGGCATACCGGGTTTGCCCACCAGGTCAGTATATTCATTCAGAATGTCCTTGGGCTCACCGAAGAATATAAACAAGTCGAGGTTCTCATCGCCCATGAAGAGCTTGTTCAGTCCGATATAAGTAGCCCCGAAATCGCAGGTCACCGGAGCAGAAGTGTGCATAAACATACCGTAACCCCGATTACTCATAAAGAAAGGTATGGGTTTGTACATCTGGGGAGTTTCAGGTCCCTGCGGGTCAGTGACAAACAGATTCAGCTTCTGTCCCACCTTGTTAAGCCCGGTAGCCGACTCTCCACAACCGAAAATCATTTTGCCCGGCGAAAGCGTAAACACCGGATTCATGCGGCGCGCATTGTCGCTGCCACGTTTGATGAAGCAGAACGGAGTGTATTTCACCTGGGTAGAATCAATATCTATCAGCGAAGCCGTCTGGCTCAGTATCCGTCCGTTCCTGTCCTTCAGCACTATGCGCCAGGGATTTTTGTCTATCTGCACCGTACCATAAGCACTGCTGTACACAATGCTTTTGTCTGTCTCCACTGCCTTCCAGCTGTTGTCCGTACCCGGTTCTCCGACCAGCATCACAGAAGTCGAAGGCTTAGGCTCTACCGGCGTAGTCAGCATGCGGATACGCATCGTACGGGGGGTAACGAAGTCGAGACTGAATTTCAGTTCAGGGTCGTTTACATAAGCTGTTGTCGGGAAATCGAGCATATCCAGCTGGCGGGGCTGCGCACAGTTGGTGTTAAACGCCTGCCGGGGCTGCAGATGCATGCGTTTCCAATTCACCAGTCCCTCTGCCTTCTGTACGTCAAACGAAGCCAGATGATCGGCAAAAAACATCGTATTGCTCAAGTCATAAAAATCGGTACTTACATCCACCGCCTGATTCATCAGGTAGGAAGTACCGTCAGTCACCTTCGGCTGTGCCCATACGCTGCCACAGGAAGCTATCAGCCAGGCTGCCGCTAAGAACTTTGTCTTCATAATATCAGGGTTTTTAAATTTCATCATGCAAATATAACAGAACACCTCCACAAATACAGGGTATGAATCGTTCGGATAAGGAGTCCTTTTGTTACTTTTTTGTGCATAACAGGTTTACACATACCTTGCCGATAACGAAACAAGCCTTTTCATGAATCAATTGCAGCCTTTTTGCCCGGAAACTCTGACATACAGAAGAGACCAGCATCTTCTGGCCACTGACAGGTATGGCTGGTCTGACCGTTGCCTCCAAAACATCCGTCACACAACGGGCGGCCACCACCGAAGCCCTGCTACCAATATCAGCTACCCCGGTTTGGTCAATTCAACCCTTAGCCGTATCTTTGACACCGAAAATAAAACCGTGTACAGAATATGTCAAATTATCGTCTGCTCGTCCTCGACCTGGACGGCACCCTGACCAACTCAAAGAAAGAAATATCCGACCGAAACCTCAACACCCTCCTGCACCTGCAACAGCAAGGCGTACGCATTGTATTGGCCTCCGGACGTCCTACCTACGGCATCGCTCCCCTGGCCGAGACGCTTCAGCTTAAGCAATACGGAGGCTTCATTCTGTCCTACAACGGCGGTGAAATCACCAACTGGGCTACGGGCCAGCTGATGTACAAGAACCTCCTGCCCGACGACGTCCTGCCCATACTCTACACCGCCGCCGTACGCCACAACCAGGCCATACTGACCTATGACAACGAATTCATTCTCACCGAAGACCCCGACAACAAATATGTGCACCACGAGGCTTTCCTCAACAAAATGCAGATACGCCCTACCGACGACTTCCTGCGCGATGCTCCCCAGCCTCTGCCCAAATGCCTCATCGTGGGCGACCCCGACGAACTCATCAGAACCGAAAGCGAACTATCCCTGCGCCTGCAGGGACGCATCAGCGTCTACCGCTCCGAGCCTTTCTTCCTGGAACTTGTTCCGCAAGGCATTGACAAGGCACGTTCGCTGGCCGTACTACTCGACGAACTGGGCATGACCCGCGAACAGATGGTAGCCATGGGCGATGGATACAACGACCTCAGCATGATACGCTTTGCCGGCATGGGTGTAGCCATGGCCAATGCCCAGGAACCCGTCAAGAAAGCTGCCGACTATATTACCCTGAGCAACGATGAGGACGGTGTAGCCGCTGCTGTCGAAAAGCTGTTCTTCTGATTCGGTTACCCCAGGCTGACCGGCCATAAAATAAAGACTGTCCTCCTGCTGTCGTGTGGCATCCTGCTGGCCGCTTGCTTCAAGGAAGCATTCATACCGACAACCGCCACACAAGTCAACCACCCTCCTCGAGCTTCGGATTGGGGCTGAACTTTGTGTGGCAAGTCATGCAGAGCCAAGCAAGCAGTATCAGCATGAAAAACCGTGTGGGCTATGGCTGCGAATTCCCCCCAGAAGCTGCCGGCCTAATCCAGACAGGGACGTAACACTCCCTTGTCGCCCACCACCAGATATTTTGTCCCGTCAATGAGCAGACCGCGTCCCCGTCCTTCCCGGCGGTTATCCTCATTGTCCACATTAACACCTATTACCCGCTGCCCGTAGAAGGTACTGACATCCTCAAAAATGGTATGCCCTACGATGATGCGCTCCACCCCGTAGCGTTGTAGCAGCAGTTGCAGCGAATCGGCCGCCAAAGGTTTGTATTTCTCCGCCGTGCGCACCAGTCCCCTGTACCACACGGGGCCCTCATTGCCATACAGGAAAGCCGTCAGCTCCGACAGTTCCTTGCGCTGCGCCTTCTTTAGAAACAGCGCACGGCTCATCTCCTCATTTACCCGTGGCAAGTCCAGGTTACGGTCATAGAAGGCACGCCCCAGCCCCGCATGCACATAGAGATCAGGTCCTATCACCTCTACGGTGTTGCGCGTAGCCAGCCAGCGTCCCAGCTCCGTATCAAGGCCGAACAGGCGCTCATAGTCCATGCCCAGTTGTCGTGCCAGCTCCTTGTACTTAGGCTTCACATAGCGCAGGTCGCCTGCCAGTACCAGCGTCTCGTGGTTACCCAGCAGCAGCGACAGTCGTCCGCCTGCCTGCACCGCCTCTTCTTCCAATTTGTAGAAGAGCCAGAAAATCTGCGGCACGTCCTCGCCACGGTCAAATACGTCGCCAATCACCACCAGGTGATTCGCCCCAAAGCTCCAATGCAACCCCTCGTCAATAACCCCGTTGCCCTGTAGCAGGCTTACCACACAGTCAAGTTGTCCGTGTGGGTCGGACATGACAAACACCCGCTCCGGCCGGGGATACTTCCACTGCGGCCGGCTGATGCCGTGCAAGCTGACGTCGAAAGCAATGCTGTCACGATGATCAGCCACATGCAAGCAAAAGTCCTCGGGCAACGTTCGGAATACAGTGTCACACACACTTCCGACCCCGTCCACCCGTATCACCCTAATGCTTCCGTCGGGCTGATGAATGACATACGGCCCGTCGGCCGTCAGTTCCACACTCTTTGCTTTCTTGTCCTCCCCTTTGCCAAGAGTTCCGGCACAAAGGCCGGAACTCACTGCCAACACAAGGAAGAGACTGGCGAGCCTGCCCGCCATGAATATCCCTATCCTATTCATATTACAATCACTGTTTCAAGTTTGTTATCAATCAATTGCTATAGCCCGGATTCTGTACCATGTTGGGATTTGTATCCATTTCCTTCTTAGGAATAGGCAACAATATCTTGTAGAAGTTCCAGTCATAATCCATGTATTCGGTATTATGCTTTGTCTTCGACAGTTTCTTGTCACTATCGTTTATGCGATGTACGGTCAGTCCGTTGCGTATCACATCGTACATACGATGACCTTCGGCCACCAGTTCCTTGCGGCGTTCGTTCAGCACATCGTCCAATGTCAGTGTCTTCCCCTCAACTGTGCGGTTAGGATTGGCACGACGCACAATGGCATCCAGATATTTCACAGCCTTGTCGTTGTCGTTTACCTTGACAGCGGCCTCAGCAGCATTCAAATAAGCCTCCGACAAGCGCAACAACGGAATATTGGCATCTGTAATATTCTCACCCTGCTGCGGCTGATACTTGTTTACATAAGCATAATAAGTCTTGTCGAAACTCAGCAACTGCAAACGCACGTCATCGGGGTCTTCAAGCAACAAATGATAGAAAGAACAAGTGATGCACATATCATCATAGCCGTCGTAAGAGTTCAGATAACCCATACTCTCCTTACCCGGACTGTCTGTGGTGAGGTTCACAATCTCAAACAACACCTCACCTGGATTGGCAGCAGAAGCATCATTGCCCCACGCCGTAGGATATTCCTCTGTGCTCCATAAAGCATATCCGTTACTCTCCGCACCGGCGATAGCCTCTTCGGCCATCTGCAAAGCCAAGGCATTGTCCCCTTTGTACAGATACACTCGGCTTAGCAAAGTCATGGCAGCCCAACGGTTTATCTTACCCTTATTGAACTCTTTACCCAACAAAGTAACACTACTGCTCAGGTCGGCAATAATGGCTTCATAGCACTGAGCTACGGTGTTGCGAGACGGCTTACTGTCAATGGTAGAAATACCTGTAACAATGGGTACACCCAACGAAGCACCGTTATCTTTCAAATAAGGATAACCGAAGATACGTGTCAGGTCAAACAAAGCCAAACCACGAATGGCCAACGCCTGTCCTTTCAGGTCATCGCGATACTCCTTGTCATCGTCTGAGATGCTCAGTTTGTCAATGTTAAGCAGAATAATGTTGCAGTTCTGGATAATGGAATACAGATAAGACCAATGTGAGGTAGGACCACTGTCTTTGGTAAAATTAAAGCGGTAATAATTTCCGGTACGTTTCGTTGAACTCACTGCCTGCATGTCATCACCAGTCACATCGCCGTAATATACCAGACGTCCCGAATAAGCATCCGAACTTTGCATGGTACTATATATACCGTTTAGAGTAAACTCAATCTCAGACAATCCCTTGATACTCGTTTCCGTATCAACCGAGGTCGAAGGTTCCAAGTCAAGCCAATCGTTGCCACATGAAGCGGTTGCCAGCAACAGAAGGGCGAAGAACATATATTGTAACGTTTTCATACGATTCATATTTTAAGAGGGTGAAACAATTAAAAGTTTACATTCAAACCAAAGGTGATGGTCTTCAAAGGCGGTGTACCCCAGATGGCTGTTCCTGCACTTACGGCCTCCGGGTCGTAGTAGTCATAAGCAGCCCAGGTCCACAGGTTATTGGCAGAAGCATAGAGACGTACATTGTCCAAACCGGCTTTTTGCGTCCAGGCCTTGGGCAGAGTCACTCCAAAGGTCAGTGTTTTCAGCCTGATGAAGTCAGTGCTGTGCAACCGGCGGGTGGTTGTAATCTTGTTCATGGCCTCATCCGGGTCTTCGATAAAGACCTCATAGCGTGCCACGTCACCCGGTTTCTTCCAGTTATCCAGATAATAGATAGGAATATTGGCTTCCAGGTCGTTTCCGCCATGCTCGGTCTTCTGCGCCCAAGTATCATAAGAATAACCTCCAAACTGATAAGAGAACATAAAGTTCAGGTCAAACCACTTATAGCGCAGGGTATTGGTCAATCCACCCACCACATTGGGTTCGGCATGCTTGTCGAGCACAATGGCATGTGCCTCACTCGATTTCTCGGTAATTTCCTTTATATAATTGCCGTTCTCATCGATGTCGTTCGTATAGAATTGCGGAGCCCCCGTCTCAGGGTTGATACCGGCAAACTCAATCATGTAGAACGTGCGGTACGACTTACCCACTTTACGAATCTGATTTCCGCTGATAATCTCAGTCTGCATGCCATCCAGCTTTACAATCTCATTACGGTTGTGCGAAAGATTGAATACCGTGTTCCACGAGAAGTCCTTGGTACGAATATTGGTAGAGCTGATTTCCAGTTCCACGCCACGGTTCTTCACCTCACCAATGTTCATCAGGTAGCTGCTGAAACCCGTAGTCATGGATATTGGACGATCCATCAGAAGATTTTTCGTTGTACGTGTATAGTACTCCAATGTCACATTCACACGGTTGAACAAAGCAAAATCAATACCAAGATTCAGGTTGTAGTTGGTTTCCCATTGCAAGTCCTCATTCTTAATTTGCGACTGTATGATACCCGGCTGTTCCAAGTATCCGTTGGTCAGACTGCTCAAGCCCATATAACCGTAATAATCGGAAGGTAAAGTACCGTTTACACCATACGAGGCACGCAGTTTCAGGTCGGTAAGCCAATTGTTCTGCGATTTCATAAATTCTTCCTCAATGATGCGCCAAGCCGCAGAAACCGACCAGAAGCTGCCCCAACGGTTATCGCGGTGGAAACGTGAACTGCCATCCATACGATAACTGCCGCCCAGATAATACTTATGCTTGTAGTCATAGTTCAAACGTGTCAGGTAGGACACCATGCGCGTGCGTGTTGAGCTACCGCCCACCGATTCGGTCTTCATGCCATTGCTGATGTCATTCTTGTCGGCAGTGGCAAAATTAGTAGCATAGCCCGACAGATAGTCACGATACTGGTCGTCAATTTCGTAACCGGCCAATACATCAATATGATGATCTTTAGCCAAAGTCGTCTTATAACTCAATTGATTGGTCCACACCATCTTCTTGTATTCATAAAACTTCTTGTCCATACCACCATTGATATCATCGCCGTTCGAAGTACGCGGATCGCTCCACTCCTTACCCTTCGTATTAGTATAGTCGTAGCTCAAAGTGGTCTTAAACTTCAAGTCTTTCAAGAATTCATATTCTCCATACACGGTGTTGAAAGCCCGGTTGACATACTCGCGCTGATAGTCATAAGTAGCAGCCAACAGCGGATTGCGGTCACTGTTGCGGATAAAGTCGCGGTTCCAGCTACCGTCCTCATTATACACAGCATCTGAAGGCACTACGGCATTGCGTGACGAATAGAACGGCGAAGTATAAGAAGTACCCTCGCCATAGACATCCTGGTTTACGGTAGCAAAAAGGATATTGGCACCCAGTTTCAACCGGTCAGTAGCCTGATAATCGGCATTCAGTCGGCCACTGATACGCTCCAGGCCAGAGTTAATGGCAATACCTTCCTGCTTGAGGTAAGACAGCGACGAATAATACTTGAACTTATCTGTTCCACCCGAAATGGAGGCCTCGTAAGTCTGGTGACTGCCTTTCTTGAACATTACATCGTCCCAGTTCACATAGCCGCACCAAGGTATGGGAGCATAATCGTCAATTTCTGCATCGGCATAGGCAATGGCTTCCTCCTCCGTATCGCCATCGCGCAACGCACCGGCCTTAAGACCGTTGTAGATGTATTCCCGTCGCTGCGCACCATTCATCACCGGACGATAATCCATGGCAAAGTCGGACATACCCCAGTCTGCTTTGAACGAAATGACCGGTTTTCCTACCTTTCCTGTCTTGGTCGTGATAAGTACCACTCCGTTGGCAGCCCGCGAACCATACAGCGAAGCTGCCGCCGCATCCTTGATGATGGTTATGTTTTCAATGTCAGAGCTGTTGATGGTAGACATAATATCCAGTCCTGCGTCCGAACTTATAGAATTAATGGAACCCGAAATAACGGGTACGCCATCAATGACGTACAGCGGCGAATTGCTGGCATTGAACGAACCCATACCACGAATATTGATAGATGCCGCCGCACCCGGCTGTCCTGACGGTGAGGAGAACTGTACCCCCGGTGCATTGCCCTGTAACATATCCATAAACGATACGGTAGGCACATCCTTAATGTTGTCGGTCTTCAGTGTCGAGGCCGAACCTGCATAAGCCGATTTCTTAAACGTGCCATAGCCCGTAACCACCACTTCATCAGTCAGGTTATAGTCGGGTTTCAGTACAATCTTCAGCATCTGTCCTGTACCGACCTTTACTTCTTCACGCTGAT
This sequence comes from uncultured Bacteroides sp., assembly GCA_900553815.1. GTDB lineage: Bacteria > Bacteroidota > Bacteroidia > Bacteroidales > Bacteroidaceae > Bacteroides. The sequence continues at coordinate 33,136 of USEY01000010.1, read as the reverse complement.
AGCCAACAAAAGATACACTCAACGTCACCGGTAGCTTGTCAACCTGCAGCACGAATCGTCCGTCCAGGTCTGTGACGGTTCCTTTGCCTGTACCCATCACTACCACATTGGCACCTATCACCGGTTCATTCAGTTCTGCATCCGTCACCACTCCCTTCAGTTCCACTTTCTGCTGGGTAGCAGCGGCCTGTCCGGCAGTATCATGATTAGGCTTGATGACCACGGCACCATTATGCACAGTATACATCAGTCCGCTGTTGCGCAGGCATCTGTCGAGTACAACCGAAACTTTCTCGTTGTTCACATCCATGTCTTTTATCCGCACCTGCTTAGCTTCTTCCGTGCTGTAAATAAAAGTCAGATTGGTTTGCTTTTGCATCTCCCAAAGGACCTCATCTAAAGTCACGTTCCTGAATCGGGCCGTAACCGTAGCCTGGGCAAAAGCCAGTTCGGCAGCCTGTACAAAACCGATGGCAATGAAACCGAGGACCAGCAGCGTCATCCAAAAACGCTTAGCTGTCCGCATAGCAGCATTCACATTTTTCCTGTTCATAGCATTGGATTTTTTAAATTAATATATAGCGTTAATTACAAAGTTCTATGTATTTGCCGTTTACCTTTACTGATACCTTTTCCGTCTTCTCCAACAGTTGCAGCAGGGGTTCGATACTTTCGTGCCTGTCCAGACTACATCCAAAGCGCAAATCACGGATACCCGGACTATCATAGCTCACCTCCATATCGTACCAGCGCGACAATGTTTCCATGATGTCTTCAAGCCGCTGGTCCTTGAAGTTGATTTTACCCTGTACCCAGGACGTATAGAATGAAGTGTCGACCGTGCGCACTTCCATTTCGCCATTGTCCGCATCCAGCGTAACCTGCTGGGAGGGTTTCAACAGAAGGCTTTCTCCATTATCGGCCACCACTTTTACCGAACCGTTGACCAGCGTTGCCTGATAGGCATCATCATCGGGATAGGCCGAAAGATTAAAGGTGGTACCCAGCACCTCAACCCTCATGCCCCTGGTCTTTACAACAAAAGGAACTCCGTTTTTGGCCACTTCAAAATAGCCTTCACCCTCAAGCTCCACTTCGCGGCAATCAGCGGCAAAAGGCACGGGATAGCGCAAACTGCTCATGGCATTAAGATGCACGCTGGTACCATCGGCCAATACCAGCTTATATTCTCCGCCATGAGGAATGTCTATACGATGATATATCGGTTGCGGCCGTCCATCGCGATGAAGCGATGCACTGCCTGCCCGATAGTTGAGCGTGGCCGAATCAAGGGCTATGTATGCACCATCCTGCTGCCTCAAAGTATCAGCGCCACAAGGCGACAACTTTATCACCTTTCCATTGTCCAGCGTCAGCAATGCCTTGGCCTCTCCCGGACTGATGGCCTCCGCATCTGTCATCTGCACAACATGGTGCTTACCTGTGTTTTCTCCATGCTGATATAACAGGAACCCTACCAGTAAGGGCAAAACAAACATAGCCACACGGGCGAACATCTTAACCACCAGGTATCGCATACGCTTACGCCGCACTTTACGTTGTACTTCCTGCCAGCCCCTTTCCGTATCAACCAGGTTCTTTTCCTCTTTATACCGGGCCAACCGCTCTTTCGACAGCAGTTTCTGGAAAAGCGCTTCATGCTCCGCACTCTCCTTGCGCCAGACTTCCAGACGGGCTATTTCCTCGGAAGTCAGTTGGCCGGACAGATAGCCGGCAATCAAAGATGCTATATAAAAATCTCGTTGAATCATGGCTTGTTGTTCTACAATATAAATAAATCAGGACAAACATTCGCTGCCGAACATCTCCTGCGAACGGTGCCGGCAAAATCATCCTACACTAATAATACAGTCCAGCTAAAAAAACGGGTGAATCAATCTGGTTATATTTTTGCATCCCTGCCCTGTTTTTTTGAAAAAAGAAGAGAAAGACAGAAAGAGAACGTCAATAAGGCTTTAAAAGAAGAACGACTGAAACCTTCATGAACGACAACGAAAATGCTCCTGCCCTATAACCCGGCAAACGACATGTCTTCCCAAGCCAGATAAATCCGTCTGCCATACCACTCAGGCCGTAAGCAAAACCAGCAACACGTAATAATAGTCTTTCAGCAGCGAACGCAGCTTCTTGTAAGCCAACTTTTTAAGCGTATGTACGGTTTCGGCCGAAATTCCCAGTTCCAAAGCTATCTCCGCATTTTTCTTACCTTCCAATGCCAGGTGCATGATGTTGCGCATCTGTTCGGGCAGACAATCTATGGCACCGGACAAGATACGATAAGTTTCCTCCTCCACCACGGCATCGTGAAAAAAACTGTCGGCTCTCTTCTCAGACAGCTTACACATATATTCATATTCCACTTTCGAGTGTTCCAGCTCATTAAGAGCCCTGTTGCGTACCACCGTATAAAGGAAGGCCTTGACCTGATGCTCGTAAGCAAAGTCTTTCCTTATCTGCCACAGCTTGGCAAACGAATCCTGTACAATATCGGCCGATGTCTCAGCATCTTCTACATAACGGCACGCAAAATGACAAAGCGTTACATAATATTGATTAAAAATATTATGAAAGCTCTCTTCATCAAGTATTACACTTTTAGCGTTATGCAAAGTTTCCGTATACATCAATACCCCTTTATGCTATTCATTATCAGCTACTAACACCGCAATCAGCCTCCACAAAGAGATAATTGCAGTTTCATTTCAGCCTCACAAAAATACGAAAAATCGGTAAACAGCCTATCTTTCATGCCAAAATTCACTAAAATCCTATTTCTACCAAGCGACAGGAAGCAAACATAACAGCCCTATCCCTTACATGCCTGTTTCCTTTTTGTCGGTGCCACAGGCATCATTGGGCATTGAATAGCCATGTTTCCGCCCCGCATCATGTTTTGTAAGCTTTTAGGACCATTACGCAGCACCTCCCAGTTTCTCCTTTTCCACCTCCCGTTTTCATCCCACCCTTCTTCACGCACCCCCTGTTTTCGGTCCCATCCGCACCCCATTTCAGACGCATTTGCTCCGTATCTTCTTCGTTCCTTCTTCGTTCTTTCTTCGCTTTTGGGTACCTTTATTCGAAGGAGTAACGAAGCAGATGCGTCTGAGAAGCGATTCGGGTAGGTAGAAGGGCGGGGAAAGAGAGAAAACGAAGTTTAGGTGATTTAAAGCCGACGAGAGCAAAAAGTTTTCAGAAAAGCAGGAATATTCTGTAATTATATTATACCATATTTATTCTTTTGTTTTGGGCTTAAACAGACTGGGAGTCGTGCATGCAGCATTCAGGATGCGTAAGTTCAGGCTTCATAAGCCCTGTGCCAATACCTGGTTCCAAGCAGCCAGCAGCCACCCGAAACAAATGATAACCAAGATTTTCACGACAAAAGGCATTCTTTCACAGAATTATTATACCTTTGTGTTTCCTAAGAAGCATAAAAATCAATCAATATGGAACATCAACTGACGATTTACAACACGCTGACCCGCAGAAAAGAAATATTCAAGCCGCTGCACGCCCCACATGTGGGCATGTACGTCTGCGGCCCCACGGTCTACGGCGACCCACACTTGGGCCATGCACGTCCGGCCATTACATTCGACATACTCTTCCGCTACCTCAAGCATCTGGGCTACAAGGTGCGCTACGTACGCAACATTACTGATGTCGGCCACCTGGAGCACGACGCCGACGAAGGCGAGGACAAGATAGCCAAAAAGGCACGGCTGGAGCAGCTGGAACCTATGGAGGTGGCGCAATACTATGCCAACCGCTACCACGAGGCTATGGATGCTCTGGGCGTGCTGCGCCCCAGCATTGAGCCACAGGCCAGCGGACACATCATTGAGCAGATTGAGCTGGTGAAGGAGATACTGAAGAACGGCTATGCCTACGAAAGCCAAGGTTCGGTATACTTCGACGTAGCCAAGTATAACAAAGACCACCACTACGGCAAACTGTCAGGCCGCAACCTGGACGATGTGCTGAACACCACGCGCGAGCTGGACGGCCAGGACGAGAAGCACAATCCTGCCGACTTTGCCTTGTGGAAAAACGCACAGCCCGAGCACATCATGCGCTGGCCCTCACCCTGGGGCAACGGATTCCCCGGCTGGCACTGCGAATGTACGGCTATGGGACGCAAGTATCTGGGCGACCACTTCGACATACACGGAGGCGGCATGGACCTCATCTTCCCCCACCATGAGTGCGAGATAGCACAGAGCGTGGCCAGCCAGGGCGACGACATGGTACACTACTGGATGCACAACAACATGCTGACCGTGAACGGACAGAAGATGGGCAAGAGCTACAACAACTTCATCACCCTGGAGCAGCTGTTCACCGGCACGCACCCCTTGCTGGAGCAGGCCTATACACCAATGACCATCCGTTTCTTCACCCTGCAGGCACACTACCGCAGCACGGTGGACTTCAGCAACGAAGCCCTGAAGGCCGCCGAAAAGGGACTGGCACGACTGATGGATGCCGTGAGCGGACTGGACAGAATCGTACCCGCCAAAGCATCGAGCGTAGATGTACACGCGCTGGCCGAGAAGTGCTACGAGGCCATGGACGACGACCTGAACACGCCTATCGTCATTGCCCACCTGTTTGACGGCGCCAAGATGGTGAACAACCTGCTGGCTGGCAACGATACCATCACTGCCGACGACCTGGCAGAGTTGAAGGAAACATTCCGCCTCTTCTGCTTCGACATTCTGGGCCTGAAAGCCGAAAACGCCTCGAACGCTGCCCGCGAAGAAGCCTTCGGACACGTGGTAGACATGCTGCTGGAAGAACGTGCGAAAGCCAAGGCCAACAAGGACTGGGCTACCAGCGACAAGATACGCAACGAACTGACCGCCCTGGGCTTTGAGATAAAGGACGGTAAGGACGGCGCTGAATGGAAGTTGAACAAATAAATACCGAGCAAGCAAAACTTCAAACCTGATAGAAAATGAAAGGGAGGCTCGCCATCACGGCAGCCTCCCTTTCTTATTATCATCTGTATTTACCTGAAGTTTCAATAAGGTATCATGTCTTTCAAAATGCCCTCCTTATACCAAGGGTCGTCTATCTCCTTGAGCACCTTGCCCATCTCGGCGCAGAGTTGCTTCACGACCTCGGGATGTTCCTCCAGCTTCAGGTTGACAAGCTGGTAGGGGTCGTTCTCATCGTCGAAGAGGAGCGATTTCTTGAGTTTGTGTTCCTTGCGGTCGATGTAAAGGGCCAGGGTGTACTTGGCCGTCTTGAATCCGCGAGCCGAAGGGAAATAGGTCTGTACCTTGCCGTCGGCATCCTTCTCACCGTCAACGTTCTGTATGTAGAGGGCACCCGTAGGACGTACTACATCGGCCTTGGCATCAAAGAACAGCGGGGCGTAGTTGCGGCCCTGCACAGCGGCAGGAATGGAATCGCCCAGTCCGGCAAGCCCCAGCAGAGTGGGCATGATGTCGGGCGAAGAAAGCATAAGGTCGTCCACACGGGGCGTTAGCTTGCCCGGATAGCGCACGAGGAAGGGCACGTTCATCGACTCGGCGTAGGGCGAGTTTTTGGGGTCGTCGGTACGCTGGCTGCACATGGTTTCGCCATGGTCGGACGAGAAAACGACGATGGTATTCTGGTCCAAGCCCAGTTCTTTGAGGGCGTTGAGAATCTGGCCGAAGGCACGGTCGACACCCGTCACTGAAGCAAAATAGTAAGGCGTGCTGGCAGCTTTCTTCATGGTTGGGTCAGCATTGGGGCGCACCAGCAGGCTGTCGAGCGGCATATCCTTGTAGAGATTAAAGTCTTCTTCCATACAGTCGTCCAGCGAGCGGTAAGGGCTGTGGGGCGGATTCATGCCTACCATGATGAAGAACGGCTTCTTGGGGTCGCGTACGTTGCCCTCGTTCTTCAGATAGCTGACCACCATCTTGGCCTCGTGCAGGGGTGACCACTCCTTGGGGTCGTGGCGACGGCCCTCGGTATCCCAATAATGTGGATTCTTATGCTCGTCGAAAGTACCGTAAGAGTACCAGTAGTTAAAGCCGTGACGGCGTTCCTGGGGAGTATAGGCATCCCAAGCGGGCACCTGTTCTTCTACATAGTGGCCGGGATTGTTGGGGTCGTTGGGTGTAGGAAAGTCCACATGCAGCTTGCCAAAGTAAGCGCAGTCATAGCCGGCTTTGCTGAAAACATCGCTGACGCACTCGGCATCTTGGCGGAGTGAGCTGATGGGACGGTTGGAATTGCAGTTGAGGGGCACACCACTCTTGTTGGGATACATACCGGTGAGCAGGATGCCACGATGAGGACTGCTGAGGGGGCAGTTACTCTGCGCTGAGGTGAGCACAACCGACTCACGGGCAAAACCATTCAGATTAGGCGTATGCACGGGGTCATTGCGAAAGTTGACATGTTGGCGAAAACCGTCTTGTCCCCAGAATTCCATAGCCTGATTGCGGTACTGGTCGGGAAAGACGTAGATAACATTGGGCTGCTGGGGTTGCTCGGCTTGCTGCTGTGCCTTGCATCCGGCCAGTGCCAATAGACCCATGCCACCCATAAGGAGATTGAAAGATTGTTTCATGGTTGATTGGGGGTATTTAGAAAACAAAAGCCACGCAACGGCAAGCTACCAACCTCGGACAGATGTGGAAAGAGAGCATCTGCCACCGTGGCTGGCAGCCCGAAGTACGTGGCCCGTCTATTAAGATTTATTTCTTTTCCAGGTCGCGCTTGCGCATCAAGGCTTCGAGGAAGTAATAGTCGGCATAGTTCAGAGGCACGTCAATTTCGGCACCGTGGGGGATGCTGCCTACAGAGTGCATCAGGATAAAGTTACCGTTTGTACCCACTTCGGCGCGATAGGCCGGAGAAGCCAGGCTTTCCATAATCTTGTCGGCTGTTTCCTTATATCCTTTGTTGGGGATATAGGTGCAGAGTTCATAGAGTGCGGAAGCTGTACATGCTGCGGCCGAAGCATCGCGCGGCTCGTTAGGAATATTGGGAGCATCGTAGTCCCAGTAAGGAACGAGGTCTTCTGACAGGTTCTTGTTGTTGAAGATGAAATTGTATACCTTCTCTGCATGGTCCAGATACTTCTGGTCGTGGGTATAGCGGTAGCACATGGTATAGCCATAGAGAGCCCATACCTGTCCACGTGCCCAAGATGATTCGTCGGCATAGCCCTGGGCAGTCTGTTTCTTGCGCACTTCGCCGGTTTCGGGGTCATAGTCTACTACGTGGTAGCAGCTGTTGTCGGCACGGAAGTGGTTCTTCAGCGTAGTGTCGGCATGCTTCACGGCAATGTTGTAGAACGTAGAGTCGCCCGAAAGCTTGGAAGCTTCGAAAAGCAACTCCAGATTCATCATGTTGTCGATGATGACGGGGCATTTCCAGCCACGCTCAGCCTGCCAGCCACGGTCTGCATCCCACGACTGAATGACACCTGCTCCGGGACGGAAACGGGTAGAGAGCGACTTGGCTGCCTGTATGATGACCGGCTTATAAACCTCTTTCTGTGCCAGGCGGTAGCCGTTCAGGTAGCTGCAACCAATCATGAATCCAACGTCATGGTGCCAAGTCAGATACTGTACGGAGTCAAGAGCTTCCGTATATTTCTCGGCCAGAGGAAGCCATTTCTTGTCACCCGTCAGTTCGTAGGTGAGCCACATGCTGCCGGGGAAGAAGCCGGAGCACCAGTCGTCGATGGGAATGTAGTGAATGCTGCCATCCTTATTGATGGTTCGGGGATTCAGAATCTTACCCGATTTCTCGATGATATCCGTTTGGAGCGTGTGTTGCGCCACGGCGTTATCGATGTTGTCTTGAATGAAGTTGTCCTTCGCCGGTTGCTGTTTGCCAGCACAACCAGCCAAAATGAAAAGGAGGGAAAGTCCCAACGCGGTAAACGTCGTTTTCATAATAGTGGATTTATAATTAATAGTTTTTGAGATTTGCTGCAAAGATAGGTTCAATAGTACACTTTGACCCACCCAAATAATCCATTTAATGGATAAAATCGTTACTTTTGCCCTAAGTCGGGAAAAAAACGGCAATAAAATCCTATTTTGCCGGCATTCGCTCCAACCTGGCTTCTGACAGGACAGGAAACCGTCATCCCGGCACTGCACCGCAGGAACATGGAACACCTTATTATTATATAATACCACAAAACAAGGAAACCTATGACAGCACAGGAATTTTTCAAGGACGACTTATTTGCCGCACAGGCCGGCGTGGAACTGTTGGAAGTAAGCGCCGGATACAGCAAGGCGCGGCTCGTAATAAAGGAACAACACCTCAATGCCGGACGGCGTACCCAAGGGGGAGCCATCTTTACGCTGGCCGACCTGGCACTGGCAGCTGCGGCCAACTCGCGCGGCAATCTGGCATTTTCGCTCTCGTCAAACATTACCTTCCTGCGGGCCAGCGGACCAGGAGACACGCTCTATGCCGAAGCACACGAACGCTATATAGGACGAAGCACGGGCTGTTACCAAATAGACATCACAAATCAGGATGGCAAACTGATAGCCACCTTCGAGTCGAGTGTATTCAGAATGGCCGAGAAAGTGCCTTTCAGCGTGGAAGAAAAGCCACTTTGACTATTCACGCAATAGGTGTTAACTGCTAGCGGGAGAGGAGTGGACTGCCAGCGCGTTGGGAGTGGACTACCAGCAAACGGGGAGTTAACTGCTAACAAAAAGAGATTAGACTGCCCGCCAAACAGAATATGAGAACCGTGCGGACTTGCTTGGCAAATCCGCACGACCTGTATAAAAAAGTCAGTCTTTCTTTTTCGACGAGGTCAAAGGATAGCGATTGCCGCGCACATCTTTCAGGAAGGCCTTGGCCGAACCAAAATTCAGGTACATGTCGAGGCGGATGGGCAAATGATTGGGATCGTCGGAAATAAAGAAGGTTATCACTTCCTTTTCCTTACCCTTGTCATACTCCACAAACGAGAAGACAAGACAATTATATGTCACGCCATTGTTGGCCTCCACTTCTTCCTTGCCCCTATATATCAGGGTCTGCTCTTCTACACGGCGGCCTGTGGCCATGGGGAAGTGTATCTTATCGCCCACCTTGTAGTCGGCAGGGTCGTAGGAACGGGCTTGTGCCAGGATGCTGAGCATGTCGAAGATGCAGCGCGAGTCGTTGTACTCCATTTCCTTCACCTCACCACTGCGCCAGGTACGGCGTTGCTTGACGTAAGACACACCGTCGGCATAAGAGAACCAGGCTTCGTCCACCGTATAGCGTTTGCCTTCCTCGGCTGCCTTACGGAAATAGAGAGGTTCAAGCTTGTCGCTGACATAGCAAGTCAGCGTATCGCGCATCTTGAAGAAGAAATCGGTCTGCTTGCTGCCGGTAGACAGCAGATTGATTCGATAAGCCGGAGCCAAGTGATAAGTAGTGGCATAGGTCGTCAGACTGGCCAGTCCTACCTTTTTCCAGATGAATTTCCAGTTGAAATAGAGGTCATAGACCACCTGCTCGCCCGACTTGAACGCCTTGTTCTCTGCCGGGCACTGTGCCTCGGCCACCAAAGGAGCCGCCAAACACAACAATGCCAGGAACCAGCGGCCGGTTTGCTTTCTGGCCTTGGCCAGCGCCGCATTAGTTGCTGCGGCTGCTGCCTGTACGATTTTTCTTTTTCTTGTCTTCATCAGGCTTTTGCTTTTTAAGTTCATCGGGTTTCTGCTTGTCAAGCGGCTTACCCGTCACATTCCAATCCTGTGTCAATTCAAAGTTAGCCTTGAACTCCAACAGCTGTGGATAATAATAAACCATTTCGGGCTGCTTTTTGTTCTTGTAATCGCCCGTATCCCATATTCCATTCCCGTTGAGGTCTACCACCAGGCGGGCACCATACTTACCGGGTGCCAGGTAGTAGAAGTCGGCTTTGCCGTCAGTCACCTGTACGGTGCGCACCACTTTGTCCTGCGCGTCGAGCAACTCCACAAATGCCGTTGTATCAATACCGGCAATGTTGAAGAACACTTGCCCGTACTCTTCCAGCGTCTTTACCTTGAACTCATTGTTCACCTTGTCGGTGGACAGGCCGTACAAGCCGGTGAAGGCCAAAGAGTCGACAGAGAACTGGTAGCTTCCCCCGGGTTCCCAATCGGCATAGACGTTGTAGCGTTTCAGGTCTATGGAGTCATGCTCAAAGTCGAAAGGTATGTCTTGCCAAATGGTGTCCACCTTCTGCCGCAGGTGTATGGCCGTATCGTTGACGGCAGCTATGGGTTCCTTGAATGTCAGACTGATATAGTCGTATACGTCCATCGATGAGGGGGCATATACCTCCACGGGCAGAAACTCGGTGGGCAACACTGGTTCTTCGGGCGGCAGTTCGTTGCCATCGGCATCTTTTTTCTTCTGGCGTTTCAGTTTCTTTTTCAGTTCTTCCAGTTCTTTCTCACGCTTTTCTGCTTTTTCCTTCTGCTGCTTGGCATAAGTCTGCTTGGCCAGCAGTTTCAGCGTATCCGTGCGGGGAACCAGTTGATTCAGCGTATCGGTGTAGAGGTAGTTCATGCTCAGCTGGAGAGTATCCATTTTGTAGAGCAGTGAATCCTTAATCCAGTAATTGATGGTATCAATGCGTCCGGTAGGCAGCTCGACGATGAAAGCGTCTTTTTCATCAAAATTCAATCCCTTGATAAGGGGCAGTGTATCGGCAGCAGCCGCAAAATAGAGGGTAAACATCTGCGGCGTCAGACGCTCGGACTTGATGAAACGCTGGGAATAGGTATTCTCCTTGAAACAGCGCAGCAGCACATCATCAGGCAGGTAGTAAGTGTACTGACGCTCCACAATAGTGTCATAGGTCAATGAGTCTATCCACATGGTGTCTTGCCGAGTCCGTTCTTCGAGGGAAGGGATGATGATGGAGTCGCTGAAGGCAATGACTTCGGTAGGCTGTGAATAGTAATAATTCTGGTCGGCATCTTGCAGGGCAAAGATATGATAGCGTCCGGGACTGACACCCCGGATGGAGAACTGACCGCGGCTGTCGGTGCGACCCACACGCTCGAAAGGCAACGTAGTGAGAACGGTATCGGCCAAATTGGAGTGCAAACCTACCAGAATACCTTTCACCGGTTCCAGATTGGAAGCGTTGAGAACGGTTCCGGCCACGGCCATGGTATCGAGGACATCGCCGGTGGCAAAAGTAAAAGTAAAGTTGGACAGAGGATTGCTCTCGTTATTGTCTTGAATAGCATCGGCAAAGTCAATGGTGTAGGTAGTATTGGCACGCATGGAATCCTGCAAAGTGACAGTCACTTTCTTTCCGTTTGACTTGATGACCGGCTGCTGCACCTGTGGAGGAGAAACGACAATCTTCTCGGAAGGTTTGTCAAGCTTGATAAACTCATCAAATTCTATGGTCACTTTACTTCGCTTGCTGTTCAGCTCTCCGGGCAAAGGTGTAGAGGCCACAAAACGGGGTGGGTCCTCATCAATGGGGCCACCTTCCAGCCGTCCGATACTGGCACACGAATAGAGTATGCCAAGAACGGCTAATGCCGACATAAGTCTGCGTAGCGCTTTATTGCTGTATTTACTGTTTTTTCTGAATTGCATGGTGCAAAAATAGAGTTTATCCACCAAATATTTGCTATTTATTCAAAGCATTTTCAATACTTTCAAGTTTTTATGACAAAGAAACATCCGCATCAGACCACACCCACATGTCTGACAAGTGGAAAAGCACAAATTCATAATGCACATCAACTGTTATCAAAAAGACACAATAAGCATGTACAAAAACACCAACATCCGCTTTCATGACAGACATTTTGATAAAATAATGGATTAGAAGGGGGGAAAAATCTCTGAAACATAGTTAAAAAAGAGTCTATATCGGAACTAATCTTTTCAAAAATAGATATTTTTGCACTCCGAAAACTATGCCTAGCAAACGAGTTTTCAAGAAAAGTATTTAAATATTCCCGGCTTTCAGACAGGAATGACAGACAAAGGCCGTACGGGAAATGCCGTATAGGCCGGCTCCGGGTAAAGAAACAGATAGTAAAACCTGCTCCTACACAGTCTTCTATTCTTGGAGCTGCGACAGCTGAAAAGAACAAGACGCAGGAACGACGAGCAAAAAAGTGGGCTACAGACAGATGGGAAGAGAGACGAACACTGTCGAAAGAATAGACAAGCGAGCCACACTGGACGAGCAAACTTAAACACAGAGATTATATATTGAGAGTATGAAGAGTAGATTAGTTTTACTGGCATGTTGCCTGGCGCTGCTCAGCAGCTGCGGACAAGGTAACAAAGGTACGGGCAGTGCCCCTGAAATTGCAGTCATGGAAGTCAACACCACTACTGCAAACCTGACAAACAGTTACCCGGCCACCATCAAGGGTAAACAAGACGTAGAAATCCGCCCTATGGTAAGCGGTTTCATCACCAAGCTGCACGTTGACGAAGGTGCGGTAGTTCGTAAAGGACAAGTGTTGTTCACCATCGATCCCGTACAGTACAAAGCAGCAGTACAGACGGCTAAAGCAGCTGTAGAGACAGCTAAAGCAGCCCTGAGCACCCAACAGTTGACCGTAGACAACAAGCGTCAACTCAACCAGAAGAACATTGTGAGCGACTATGACCTGAAGATGGCCGAAAACCAACTGGCACAAACCCGCGCCCAGCTGGCACAAGCCGAGGCACAACTCATCAATGCCCAGAACAACCTGTCGTACACAGAGGTGACAAGCCCAAGCGACGGTGTAGTAGGAACTATTCCTTACAGGGTAGGAAGCCTCGTCAGCGCTTCCATCGCTACACCGTTGACTACAGTAGCCGACATTTCGGAAATGTATGCCTACTTCTCCATGACCGAACGTCAGTTACTTGAACTGGTACGCGAAGGCGGCACTATCAAGGAAATTCTGGATAAAATGCCCGACGTGCAGCTGCAACTCATTGACGGAACCATGTATGCTGACAGTGGACGCGTAGAAACCATCAGCGGTGTGATTGACCAGACTACAGGTTCTGTAAACATGCGTGCCCTCTTCCCCAACAAACGCAACATCCTGCGCAGTGGAGGTACCGGCAACGTCGTATTCCCTAACCCGCTGCACGACGTTATCATGATTCCTCAATCGGCTACTACTGAAATCCAGGACAAGAAATTCGTTTTCACACTTCAGCCTGACAACACACTGAAGAATACTGAAATCAAAGTGTTCACACTGGATGACGGCAAGTATTACTACGTGACCGAAGGACTGAAGAAGGGTGACAAGATTGCCATTGAAGGCGTACAGTCGCTGAAAGACGGAGAGGCTATCACCCCCATTACCCCTGCTGACAAGGAAGCCGAATATCAGAAGGCTCTGAAAGACCAACGCGAAGGTAACATCCAGACAGCATTCAAATAATCAGTTGACAAGTTGATAAAGGGGACGAACCGCAGAGCACGCGCAGGAAAAGATTTTCCCCGCAGCCCGAGGTTCTATCCTTCTGCCGACTGAATATCAACCCACACATATAAAAAAAGAAACAAATGAAATTAGATAGATTCATTAACCGTCCGGTACTATCAACGGTTATCTCCATCTTGATAGTTATCTTGGGCTTTATTGGCTTGGCCACGCTTCCTATCACCCAATACCCGGACATTGCACCGCCTACGGTATCCGTCCGCGCTACCTACACCGGTGCCAACGCTCAGACCGTGCTTAACTCGGTCATCGCTCCGCTGGAAGACCAGATTAATGGTGTGGAGAACATGATGTACATGACTTCTAACGCCTCCAACAGCGGATCGGCCGATATCTCCATTTACTTCAAGCAAGGCACCGACCCCGATATGGCGGCCGTGAACGTGCAGAACCGTGTGTCGATGGCACAAGGACTTCTGCCTGCCGAAGTAACTAAAGTCGGCGTAACAACCCAGAAGCGCCAGACCTCCATGCTGATGATTTTCTCGCTCTACGACGAGAAAGACCAGTACAACATCGAGTTCATCGAGAACTACGCTAACATCAACCTCATCCCCGAGGTAAAACGTGTCACCGGTGTGGGTGATGCCAGCGTGATGGGTGTGGACTACTCCATGCGTATCTGGCTCAAACCCGACATCATGGCCCAGTACAAGCTAATCCCCAACGACGTGGTAGCCGCCCTGGGCGAACAGAACATCGAAGCCGCCCCCGGACAGCTGGGCGAACGCGGGCACCAGACCTTCCAGTACACCCTGCGCTACAAGGGACGCCTGCAACAGGAAAGCGAATTCGAGAACATTGTTATCAAGGCATTGGAAGACGGCGAAGTACTCCGCCTCAAAGACATTGCCCGCATCGAGCTGGGACGTATGACGTATAGTTTCAACAATACGGTTAACGGGCACAAGGCTGTCAGCTGTATCGTCTACCAGATGGCCGGAACCAACGCGACCCAGACTATCAGCGATATAGAAGCCTTGCTTGACGACTACTCCACCAAGTTGCCAGCCGGTCTGAAGATAAACATTGCACAAAGTGCCAACGACTTCCTCTTCGCTTCTATCCACGAGGTAATAAAGACGCTTATCGAGGCATTCATCCTGGTGTTCATCGTGGTGTACATCTTCCTGCAAGACATGCGCTCCACATTGATTCCTGCCATCGCCATTCCGGTAGCCTTGATTGCAACTTTCTTCGTGCTGAAACTCATTGGCTTTAGTATCAACCTGCTTACTCTTTCGGCCATGGTGCTTGCCATTGCCATCGTAGTGGACGACGCCATCGTCGTCGTGGAGGGTGTCCATGCCAAGCTTGACCAAGGCTACAAATCGGCTCGGGCAGCTTCCATCGACGCCATGCACGAACTGGGCGGCGCCATCGTATCCATTACACTGGTCATGATGTCTGTGTTCGTCCCTGTAAGCTTCATGGGCGGAACGGCAGGTACGTTCTATCGCCAGTTTGGTCTGACCATGGCTATCGCCATCGCCTTCTCTGCCATCAACGCCTTGACACTGAGTCCGGCCCTTTGCGCCATCTTCCTGAAGCCCCACCACAGCGATGCTTCGCTGAAAGAACGTGTAGGTACGGCCACTAAGGAGGCCCGCAAGATTATGATTGCCCGCTATGCCGACTCTCTGGGTCGCCTGATGCGTCCGGGCATCACGTTAATCTTCACAATCGTTGCCATCATCGGCATGATTTTCGGACTTTTCAGCTTTGAAAACCACCCGATACTCTGCATTGTGATGATTATCATCAGTATTCTGGCTTTGGCCGGTATGACTACCGACAAGTTCAAGGATAACTTCAACAACTCCTACAACGGCATCTTGGGCAAATATAAGAAACAAGTGCTCCGCTTCATCCAGAAGCGTTGGCTGTCGGCCGGCATTGTCGCCGCATCGGTGGTTCTGCTGGTTGTCTTCATGCAGATTACGCCTACCGGCATGGTGCCCAACGAAGATACCGGTACCATCATGGGTGCCGTAACGCTGCCCCCCGGCACTTCACAAGAACGTGCCCAGGAGATTCTGAACCGTGTGGACAGCCTTGTGGCTTCCGACCCTGCGGTACAATCGCGCACCATCATTTCGGGCTTCAGCTTCATCGGCGGACAAGGACCTTCCTACGGTTCGGTCATCATCAAGCTGAAGAACTGGGAAGAACGCTCCACCATGCAGAACTCAAGCATCGTCTACGCCACGCTCTTCATGCGTGCCCAAAAAGTCATCAAGGAAGCCCAGGTATTGTTCTTTGCCCCGCCTATGATTCCGGGTTACTCGGCATCAAGCGATATCGAGCTTAACATGCAGGATAAGACGGGTGGCGACCTGAACCACTTCTTCGACGTGGTGAACGCCTATACGGCCGAACTGGAAAAACGCCCTGAAGTGAACTCGGCACGTACCAGCTTCAACCCCAACTTCCCGCAATACTTGCTGAACATTGACGCCGCCGCCTGTAAGAAGGCAGGCATCAGCCCGAGCGACATCCTGACTACACTGCAAGGATACTACGGCGGTATGTATGCGTCCAACTTCAACAGCTTCGGTAAGATGTACCGCGTCATGGTGCAGGCCGAACCAGACGCTACCAAGAACCTGGAATCGCTGCAAAGCATCAAGGTGCGCAACGGCAACGAAATGGCTCCCATCACACAATTTGTTTCCATCGAAAAGGTTTACGGTCCTGATGTCATCAGCCGTTTCAACCTGTATACTTCAATGAAGGTGATGGTGGCTCCCGCTTCAGGTTATACTTCCGGTCAGGCCTTGCAGGCCATTGCCGAGGTAGCGCAACAGAACCTGCCGGCCGGCTTCGGTTACGAGCTGGGAGGTATGGCACGTGAGGAAGCCCAGACCAGCGGTAGTACTACAGGACTTATCTTCGTGCTGTGTTTCGTCTTCGTTTACCTGTTGCTGAGCGCCCAGTACGAGAGCTACATTCTGCCGTTGTCCGTATTGCTCTCCATACCTTTCGGTCTGTTGGGTAGCTTCCTCTTCGTAAACGGAGCCAGCGCCATTGGCAACATCCCGGCACTGAAAATGATTATCGGCGCCATGTCCAACGACATCTACATGCAGATTGCCTTGATTATGTTGATGGGTCTGTTGGCCAAGAACGCCATCCTTATTGTTGAGTTCGCCCTCGACCGCCGCAAGATGGGTATGAGTATCACCTGGGCCGCCGTGCTGGGTGCCGCAGCCCGTCTGCGTCCTATCCTCATGACGTCACTCGCCATGATTGTAGGTCTGCTCCCGTTGATGTTTGCATCGGGTGCCGGTGCACACGGTAACCGAACATTGGGAACATCGGCCATCGGCGGTATGTTGATTGGTATGATTCTGCAAATCTTCATCGTGCCCGCCCTGTTCGTAGCCTTCCAGTACCTGCAAGAGAAATTCAAGCCTATGGAATGGGAAGACGTAGACAACTCGGACGCTACGGCCGAAATAGAACAATACAGCAAATAAATGAAGAACTAAGAATGAAGAATGAAGAAATAAAGAAAGACATGGCGAAGGCCGCGGTTACTTTTCTTTGATTCCTCATTCTCCATTCTTCATTAAACCAAAAAGTATGAAAGGAAAAATCATAACCCTGATGTGCGCCTCGGCCTTGCTGAGCAGCTGCCACATCTACAAAACATACGACCGTCCAGAAGACATCACGACCGAAGGGCTGTATCGCGACACGGCTGCCGTAGACGGAATACTGCCGTCGGATACGACAAACTTCGGCAACCTGCCCTGGCGGGAAGTATTTACCGATCCACAATTGCAGGGATACATCGAACAGGCACTGACTAGCAGCCCCGACATACGCACCGCAGCCCTCAAGGTGCAGGAAGCTAAGGCTCCGCTCATTGCAGCCAAGTTGGCCTTCATCCCCGCCCTCACCCTCTCGCCTCAGGGAACCGTGAGCAGCTGGGACAAAGGAAAAGCCACACAAACCTACTCACTGCCTGTAACGGCAAGCTGGCAGGTTGACCTCTTCGGACAGCTGTTGAACCCGAAGCGCCAGGCCGAAGCCACGCTGGAACAGACCAAGGCTTATGAGCAGAACACACGCGTGCAGCTTATTGCCAATACAGCCAACCTATATTATACGCTGCTGATGCTCGACCGCCAACTCCAGATTACCGAAGGAACGGCCGAAATCCTGAAAAAGAACACCGAGACCATGGAGGCCATGAAAGAGGCCGGCATCTACAGCACCACCGAGGCTGCCGTAGAACAAAGCCGTGCTGCCTATGCACAGGTACAGGCCTCACTGCCCGACATCCGCGCCAACATACGCGAAGTGGAGAACTCGCTCTGCCTGCTGCTGGGCGAACCGGCACACGCCATTGAACGCGGTGTACTCGAAGAGCAACAAATGCCAACCGAATTTTCGGCCGGTATTCCGCTACAACTGCTTTCCAACCGTCCGGATGTAAAAGCAGCCGAACAGGCACTGGCTGCCGCCTACTATAACACCAATACGGCACGCGCCAACTTCTACCCGCGCATCACGCTGACTGGCTCGGCCGGATGGACCAACAGTGCCGGTGCAGCCATCGTCAACCCCGGTAAACTGCTGGCAAGCGCCGTGGCATCGCTCACACAACCTCTGTTCCAGAATGGAGCCAACATTGCCAAACTGCGTATAGCCAAGGCACAGCAGGAAGAGGCCAAGATACAGTTCCAGACCGCCCTGCTCAATGCCGGAAACGAGGTGAGCAACGCCCTTGAACAATATCAGGCATGCTCCGACAAAGTGGCCGCACGCAACATGCAGGTAAATTCTTCGAAGAATGCTGCCGATTATACAAAAGAATTGTTTAACTTAGGCACGTCAACTTATCTGGAAGTGCTCTCGGCCGAACAATCGTACCTCAGCGCACAACTTTCAGAAGTGAGCGACACCTTCAGCCGCATGCAGGCCATCATTAGCCTGTATCAAGCACTGGGTGGAGGAAGAGAATAAATTAATAAATGGCGAATGAAGAACGAAGAATGAAGAACTAAACGCAGAAGGCTGACAAGAAAAGCTTAAGGCTAACATTGAAACTTTCTCATTCCTTGTTCTTCATTCGTCATTTTAATACGTTTCACTTTAAAATCTTAATATTATGATTAGTCCATTAGCTTATGTAGACCCTACAGCCAAAATCGGCAAGAACGTAACCATACAGCCTTTTGCCTATATTGAAGGCGATGTAGAGATTGGCGACGACAGCATCATCATGTCTGGCGCAAGGATATTGAGCGGCACCCGTATGGGAAAAGGAAACAAGGTGCACCACGGAGCCGTGCTGGGCACAGAGCCGCAGGACTTCCACTACACGGGTGAAAAAACACAACTCATCATTGGCGACCGAAACGACATACGCGAGAACGTAGTCATCAGCCGCGGAACACACGAAGGCCAATGCACACGTATCGGTAATGAAAACTATCTGATGGACGGCGTACACCTGTGCCACGACGTACAGATAGCCGACCACTGCGTGCTGGGCATCAAGACCACCGTAGCAGGCGAATGCCGCATTGACAGCTGCGTCATACTGAGCAGCAACGTTCTGTTGCAACAGAATTGCCACATCGGCATCTGGTCGCTGGTACAGAGCGGATGCCGCATTGCCAAAGACGTGCCCCCATACATCATTATGGCTGGCAATCCCGCCGAATACCACGGAGTGAACGCCATGGTGCTGCAACACAAGAACATGGTGACCGAACGCATCCTGCGACACATCATGAATGCTTACCGACTGGTATACCAAGGCAACTTCAGCATACAGGATGCCCTTCAGAAGATTGAAGACCAGGTGCCCATGAGCGATGAAATACATAACATCATCAACTTCATCAGAAATTCTCCGGGCATCGTGAAATAAGACGGTAGCCGCCCCTTAAGAAAAGGAAGACAGGACAGAAACGCCTGCCTTCCTTTTTTTATCCGCCACAACCTGTTCCAACCATCCACCCCCTGCTCTGACAGCCCTGTAGGGCATGTTTATTGGCGGTGGACTGCTATCATGTTAGCAGTCCACTGCTATCGCGTTAGGAGTCCACTGCTATCACGCGGGGAGTTAACAGCTATCAAAGAGAGTATCTACAGCCAACAAAAAGAGGGGAAAGTACTGTCAGCCCACCCCAGAAATATCCTGCCGGCCATCTTCAACTAAAGGGAAACAGCAGGAAAGCAATACAGACAAAAAGCCCTTGCAGACAGCAATTTCAGTCTGCAAGGGCTTCATTCATGCTTATTTCTACACCGGGAGAACTACGCTCCCACCGAATCATTCAAGATGGAGGGTACCGAAGAATGCCGGACAGTGGAAATCAGGCTTCGGCAAGTCTATCGGATTCCACGACAGGAAATGGGGTGTCTGCAGCTTATCACCGCACTTGTAGAAGTTGGCTCGTATCGTCTGTCCCTGCAACGACTGTATCTGATGCAGGAAGAAAGTAGACCAGGGAATGACTAATGCCACCTCCCATGAGCACTCACCTATGCGCTCCTCAAAGCTTTCGCGGCCCAACGACGACCAGCGCAGCACCTTGTCGAGCACTTCTTGCGGAGCACGCTGACGGTTGGCACGCGCAGCACCGGCTCCTACCAGCAGAGTGCCTGCACAGTTGCACTCCATGTTATAGTAGACGCCATCGTTGGCCGGGATGGAGAAGAATTCCACGCAGGCATCTTCCCACACGGAACCGTTGTCATGCCCAGCCACGGCGCGCACCGAAGCTTCTGTCACCCTGTAGTTCAGCAAAAGTCCCTGCTGGGTAGAAGCCATGCGGAACTTCACTTGCGGACAATATGGGAAACTTTCTTTCCAGTTTACGGTATCCAATGCCTGAAATTCCACTTGTTCCTTATCGAGCAATGCGGGCACCTCCTGAGCTGTGGCAGGTGCCGGCATATTCAGTTTCTTTATAGTCAGTTCTTTCATATTTATCAGTTGTTTGGTGTTATTTGACATCTGTACTCTAAACAGTTCCCGGTCAACAGCATGAAGCAATGAAAGCTTTCATTTCGGGCGTATGTTCTTCTACGCTCTGCAACAACTTGAACTGTGCCTTGGTACGTACCAGGTTGTGTTCGGGGTATTTTATCTTGTAGTAGGTGTCGCCGTTGATATAGTCGGCCAGGAAGCGGACGCACTGCATGTAGGGGAAGAGGGCGGCAGCATAGGGCAGGTTTTCTATCTCAATAGGCAACAGGAAGCTCTTGGCCGACTCCAGATAACCCTTGGTGAAGGCGCGGAAAATGTCCATGTTGAAGTTCACGTTGTCCAGGTTGCTGTCATCTTCGGCACCGGTATTGGCAGCCGAACGCAGGAAGTCGCCGTAGTCGGAGAAGACGAAGTTGGGCATTACTGTATCGAGGTCGATGACGCAGAGCACACTTCCGTCCTCGTCAAACATCATGTTGTTCACCTTCGTGTCGCAGTGGCAGATGCGCTTGGGCAGTTTGCCCTCGCGGTGCAGACGTTCGGCCTTGCACATTTCGTCGGCACGGCGTTCTATTTCGTCCAGATAGTATTTCACGTCCTTCACGCGGCCTGCGGCGTCAGCAGCCACGGCATCGCGCAGTTGCTTCAGACGGAACTCCATGTTGTGGAAGTCGGGGATGGTTTCGCCCAGCTGGTCGAGAATATCAGCCAGCATGGCCTGGAAGTTTCCGAAGGCTACTCCGGCATAATAGGAATATTCTGGATTCACGGTTTCGTAGGTTTTGGCCCGTGGAATGAAGACCATGATGCGCCAGTAGTTGTCGCCTTCCTTCCAATATGTTTTTCCGGTGCTGGAGGGCAGGAAGTGCAATACCTTGCGGTCAATGTCCTTTTCGCCTTTCTCCTCCAGTTTCTCTCTGATGTGGCGGCAAACGGCCTCAATATTGGCCTGCAACATCTCCACATTCTGGAAGATGGTGTGGTTGATGCGCTGCAGCACGTAGTCGGGCGCTTCAGCTTCAGCTGTGTTCACTTTATAAGTGTCGTTGATCAGGCCTGAGCCCAGAGGAACGATGTCGCTCACTGTACCCTGCAAATCAAAATGGGATACAATAGTAGATAAAAGGTCATTCATGATGGATTGGATATTAATGTAACAGCTGCAAATATACAGTCTTTCCCTCTAAAAGGAGAACAGAATTCGTCCGCCTGTCAGCAAAAAACATACATTTAACCACATTTCTTGAAAAAAGGGCTCTCGGGAAAAGATGTAACTGACAAAAAAATTTATATATTTGCCGTCGAGCCTTAAAACTAAAGAAAAAGAAAGACTGTATTATGCGCCAGAGATTACTTATACTATTTTTAAGCTTGCTTTCCCTCAGCCTGCAGGGACAAAATATTACATTCCATCACCTGACCACCGATGACGGCTTGTCGCAGTTCTCGGTCAACAGTCTCTATACCGACGAAAACGGACAATTGTGGATAGGCACACGCGAAGGCCTGAACCAATATAACGGTGTAGACATCAACACCTACAAGCTGGAAAAGAACAATCCCAACAGCCTGTTTTGCAACCATGTGCTACGAATTGTAGGAAACCAGAACGGGAAAATCTATCTTCTCTGCATGGAAGGGGTCGCCGAGTTCGACTTGGTCAGCCAAAAATTCAGGACACTACTTTCAGATAACATCAACAGCATCTACTACCATGACGGGCTTTATATAGGAAAGAAGAACGAAATCTACCTGTACAACGAAGATACGGACAACTTCAACCTCTACTACCAGATAGCCGGCAGCAATGTAGAAATCTTTTGCCTGCTGCGCCACGACGACCAGCTATGGATAGGCACCACCAGTCAGGGAGTCTACCGGCTGAATCTGAAAACCAAAGAACTGGACCATCCCATCCAGGCCGGAAACATTACCAGCATCTACGAGGACAGCGAAGGCGAACTGTGGATAGGCAGCTGGGAACACGGACTGTTTCATGTGCAGAAGAACGGACAGATAGACAACTTCAGGAACGAACCGGGCAATCCGCACAGCATCTCGTCCAACTTCGTCAGAGCCTGCTGCGAGGACAACCTGGGCAACATCTGGATTGGTACGTTCAACGGTCTGAACCGCTATAACAAGGGTACCAAACTCTTCCAGAACCACACGGCCAGCAATACGCCCGATGCCGGACTGACCCACTCGTCCATCTGGTGCATCGTGAAAGACCAGCAGGGCACACTGTGGCTGGGAACCTACTTCGGTGGCGTCAACTATTTCAATCCCGAATACGAAATCTATACCCACTACACATACTCGCCCGTCGAAAAGCTGGGGCTGAGCAATCCCGTCATCGGCCGCACGATAGAAGACAAGGACGGCAACCTGTGGATAGGCACTGAAGGTGGAGGGCTGAACTATTATAACCGCCGTACCCATGAATTCAAATGGTATCGTCCTCAGGCCGGACAGAACAGCATATCGCACAACAACGTCAAGGCCCTTTACTATGACAGTGAGAAAAACGTCATCTGGATTGGCACACACTTGGGCGGACTGAACCGGCTCGATATACGTACCGGACGCTTCACCCACTACCGCATGACAGAAGGCAACCCGGAGACATTGCCCTCGGACATCATTCGCGACATTATCCCCTACCAGGACAAACTGATTGTGGCCACACAGAACGGAGTCTGCCTTTTCGACCCGGTTACCGGCAAATGCCAGCAAATGTTTAAAGACAACAAGGACGGGAAAAAGATAAAGATGGTGGCCGACATACTGATAAGTAAAGACGGCAGCCTGTGGATAGCCGCCACGGGCGAAGGCTTGTTCTGCTACCGCTTCGATACCAACACACTGACCAACTACCGCCATAACCCGAAGGACCCGCACAGCCTGAGCAACAACAACGTGAACAACATCATGCAAGACAGCGAAGGCAACCTGTGGCTTTCCACCTCGGGCAGCGGACTCGACCGTTATCAGCCGCAAACCAATAACTTTGAAAACTTTGACCGTGCCCGGAATGGACTGTCAAGCGACTGCATCTATAACGCACAGCAATCGCCCGTCAGCGGCAAGATACTGCTCAGTACCAACGCCGGCTTCACCGTCTTCAACCAACAGGACAAAAGTGCGCTCAACTTCAATGCCGAGAACGGATTTCCCTTTACGGCCATCAATGAAAACTCACTCTGCGTGACGCGCGACGGAGAAATATTCCTGGGCGGCACACAAGGCATGATTTCATTCCACGAAATGGAAATGAACTTCACGCCAAAGCCCTACAACATCATCCTCTCCCACCTCTACGTCAACGGTAAAGAGGTTCTGGTCAACGACCCTACCGGCATCCTGAGCCAGTCGCTGGACCATACGCGTGAAATAACTCTCCATGCCGACCAGAACATGTTCAGCATAGAATTTGCCACCTCCAACTACGTAGCCGCCAACAAAGACGATATTGTCTACCGTCTGGAAGGCTTCTCGCAAGACTGGACCGACACGCGCAACAACCACCTGCTGACCTACACCAACCTGAATGCCGGCACCTACCACCTCACCATCAAACCCGTAGGAAAGACAACCGACATCTGCCAGCCCGCGCGACTCACCATACACATCCTGCCTCCGTTCTACAAGACCGTATGGGCCTACTTGCTCTACGCCATCGTACTCGGAACACTCTTCTGGTATCTGATAAGAACCTACATGGCCAGAATCAAACTGCAGGAATCGTTGAAATATGAACAGAAGCACATACAAGATGTGGAAGCCCTGAACCAGACCAAGCTGCGCTTCTTCACCAACATCTCCCACGAGTTCCGCACGCCGCTCACCCTCATCGTGTCGCATGTGGAAACCCTGATGCAATACCAGCACTTCACTCCCCACATATATAATAAGGTATTGAGCATCTACAAGAACAGCATCCAGCTGCGCGAACTCATCACCGAACTGCTCGACTTCCGCAAGCAGGAACAGGGACACATGAAGATAAAAGTCAGCCAGCACAACCTGGTCAACTTCCTCTACGAGAACTACCTCCTCTTCCTGGAATATGCCAACAGCCAACAGATAGCCTTCAACTTCGTGAAGGAAAGCGACACGCTGGAAGCCTGGTTCGACCAGAAGCAGATGCAGAAAGTAGTAAACAACCTGCTGTCAAACGCCTTGAAGCACACGCCGGCTCAAGGCAGCATTACGCTAAGTATCAGAAAAGAGAACGGAAACGCCATCATCGAAGTGAAAGACAGCGGAACGGGTATCGAAGCCAAGGAGGCCGACAAGATATTCGAACGCTTCTACCAGGTAGACAACCAGGAAGACACCAAAGACGCCGCCAAGAGCGGAACAGGCATCGGACTGGCCTTGACCAAAGGTATTGTGGAACTGCATCACGGCAGCATCAGAGTGGAAAGCGAACTGGGAAAAGGCAGCAACTTCATTGTCACGCTGCCACTTGACGCCAGCCGCTTCAGCCCCAGCGAGATAACGCCCGTACAACCCGAAGAACAACCCGTACAGCCTGCCGACATGAGCTTGACCGACAACGCTGCCAACCTGCTACAAGCTGAAATAGAAGAAGACATCCCCCTGAAACGCAGGGTAGACGCCAAGATGCTCATCGTGGAAGACAACGACTCCATACGCGAGATGCTGGCCGAAATATTCAAACCCTTCTATGCCATACTGACCGCCTCGGACGGCGCACAGGCCTGGGAACTGCTGAAGCAGGAAATGCCCGACATCGTGGTCAGCGACGTCGTCATGCCCAACATGTCGGGAACGGAGCTGTGCAAACGCATCAAGACAGACAACAACACCTGCCACATACCCGTAGTGCTGCTGACCGCCCGCACCGCCGTAGAACAGAACATCGAAGGACTGCGCATCGGTGCCGACGATTACATCACCAAGCCCTTCAACACCAACCTGCTCATCGTGCGCTGCAACAATCTGGTCAACTCGCGCATCCTGCTGCAGGAAAAATTCAGCAAGCAACCACAGGCAGCCGTGCAGATGTTGGCTACCAACCCTATAGATAAGGACATTCTGGACCGCGCCATGAACATCATAGAGCAGCACCTGGACGACACCGAGTTCAACGTCAACAGCTTTGCACGCGAAATGGGCATGGCACGCACCAACCTCTTTGCCAAGCTGAAGGCCATCACCGGCCAGACGCCCAACGACTTTATACTGACCATACGCCTAAAGAAGGGTGCACTAATGCTACGCAACAACCCTGAGCTGAACGTCACCGAAATATCCGAACGCATCGGATTCAGTTCTTCACGCTACTTTGCCAAGTGTTTCAAGGACGTCTACAACGTCAGCCCCTTGGCCTACCGCCGAGGCGAAGAAAGCGAAGAGTAATCCCATTTCCACTGCTTCATTCATCCCTTACCGGTGAAGGAAGAACGGGCGTTTCTCACGACAGGAACGCCCGTTTCCTTTAAGAGAAACTTTAGTTTCACTTCACAGAAACTAAAGTTTCGGTTAACTGGAACTTTGGTTTCAGTTAACCGAAACCAGCTTATCTCTTAACTCCTATCAGGATAGCTTCAGACATTCCTCTCCACTCTGTCCACTCATATCCCCTACTCTGCCAATATTATACAAAAAGACAGTAAAACAGCCCTTTGTACATTTTCGTCCATCTTCTGTACGCCATTATACACCCCTTTTTCCACCTCGGCGCTATCTTTGTGACGTCAAACTAATACCATTAGGAACAATGAAACATTTACCTTATCTTCTGTCATTGCTTCCCGGTGCACTCCTTTTAGGCAGCTGCAACAGCAAGACGCAGAAAGAAGAAGCCAGCAACCGGGCCGGGCAAAAGCCTAACATTATTTATCTGATTACTGACGACCTGGGAATTGGCGACCTCAGCTGCTACGGTGCTACCAAAGTAAACACCCCCAACATTGACCACCTGGCCGGACAAGGCCTGCAATTCACCAACGCCTACGCCACGTCCTCTACCAGCACTCCCTCACGCTTCGGCCTGCTTACAGGTATGTATCCCTGGCGACAGGAAAACACCGGCATTGCTCCGGGCAACTCCGAACTGATTATAGATACTGCTTGCGTCACCATGGCCGACATGTTCAAGGCTGAAGGCTACGCCACCGGTGTCATCGGCAAGTGGCACCTGGGTCTCGGCCCCAAGGGTGGCACCGACTTCAACACGCTCATCAAGCCCAATACACAAGATATAGGATTTGACTACGAATTCATCATTCCGGCTACAGTAGACCGCGTTCCCTGCGTCTTCGTGGAAAACGGACGAGTAGTCAACCTCGACCCCAACGACCCCATCACCGTCAGCTACGACCACAAGGTGGGCGACTGGCCTACGGGCGAAGAGAATCCCGAACTGGTGAAGATGAAACCCAGCCAGGGACACAACAATACCATCATCAACGGCATTCCGCGCATCGGCTGGATGACAGGTGGCAAGTCGGCCTTGTGGAACGATGAAAACATAGCCGACATCATCACCAACCACGCCAAGAACTTCATATCCCAGCACAAGGACGAACCCTTCTTCCTCTACCTGGGTACACAAGACGTGCATGTGCCCCGCGTGGCTCACCCACGCTTTGCCGGCAAGAGCGGCCTCGGCCCTCGCGGCGACGTCATCCTGCAACTCGACTGGACAGTAGGCCAAATCATGCACACGCTGGACAGTCTGAACCTGGCTGACAACACCATCTTCGTATTCTGTAGCGACAACGGCCCTGTCATCGACGATGGCTACCACGACCAAGCCTTCGAACTGCTCAACGGACACACCCCCATGAAGCACTATCGCGGAGGCAAGTACAGTGCCTACGAAGCCGGCACACGCATCCCCTTCATCGTCCGTTGGCCAGACGGCATTAAGCCCGGCAAACAACAGGCTGCCTTCTCCATGATTGACGTGTACGCCTCACTGGCCACATTGCTCAATCACAAGATACCGGCCGGAGCAGCTCCCGACAGCCGCGACCAGCTCGATACCTTCCTGGGCAACGACACCATCGGCCGCGACCACATCGTGCAGCAGAACCTGAACAACACCCTGTCCATCATCAAGGGCAACTGGAAATACATTGAACCCAGTGACAAACCTGCCATCGAACACTGGACACGCATGGAACTGGGCAATAATCCCGAACCGCAACTCTATGACATAGCAAGCGATCCGTCGGAGAAGACGAATGTGGCAAACGAGCATCCCGAAATGGTAAAAGAACTTGCCACTCTGTTGCAAGAAGTCAGAGAACAGAAGAAATAAGGAATCCTGCATAATACCTGCCTGCCAACAACCATAGCAGGCAGGTACTGCAAAAATCCATTCAAACCTACTAAATTATCCAAAAGGCCGGCAAAAGCTGTTTACGTACGATATCGTACAAAATGCGTACTATAACAACCATAGTAAAATATGGCCGTACACTACATTTGCAGCACGATTATAACGCCTTAATACCCTAAAAAAGGATAGTAAAATGAAACAAGCGTTAACTTTGAGCAGAGAGTCCTTCCAACTCAAAAGGCATACTTCCACAGCAGCCCAACAACTTCGGACATGATTATCTGCCATTTAAAAGCAGCGCTAACAGCACCTATTTAGACCCCAACTTTATAATGAAATACATTTTTATTATTAACTAATTAAATTAATATTATGAGACAAAAAGTAACCTTAATGCTACTGGCTATTTTGTTCAGCTTTGGTCTTCAAGCGCAGACGGGTGGCCAGGTTACAGGTAAAGTTATCGACGCCATGGGAGAGCTTCCTGGTGTGAGCGTTGTAATCAAGGGCACCAGCAATGGTACCATCACCGACCTGAACGGACAGTTCACGCTGCCCAACGTCAAGTCTTCCGATGTCCTTGTTTTTTCGTTCATCGGATACAAGACACAGGAAATCACTGTAGGCAATCAAAAGAGCCTTTCTGTTAAGATGGAAGAAGACACCCAGACTTTGGACGAAGTGGTGGTAGTTGGTTATCAGGAAGTACGCAAGGGAGACTTGACTGGTTCTGTTGCCAAAGCCAACATGAAAGACTTGCTGAGTGCTCCTGTTGCTTCTTTCGACCAGGCACTGGGTGGACGTATCGCCGGTGTAAACGTAAGCTCTGGTGAAGGTATGCCGGGTTCTACCATGAACATCACTATCCGTGGTAACAACTCACTGACACAGGACAACACCCCTCTTTACATCATCGACGGTTTCCCTGTTGAAGACCCTGCACAGGCTGCTGCCCTCAACCCTAACGATATTGAATCTACCAACATCTTGAAGGATGCCTCTGCTACCGCCATCTACGGTTCGCGTGGTGCCAACGGTGTTGTAGTCATCACAACCAAACAAGGTAAAATCGGAAAGCCTCAGATTTCATACGACGGCAGCTTCGGTATATCACAGGTTACAAAGACTCTGGATATGATGAGCGGCTACGAATTCGTAAAACTGCAGAACGAAATCGAACCGACTCGTACAGCAGAACGTTACTTCATGGACTACAACGGCAAGCAGTGGACACTCGACGACTACCGCAACGTACCCGAAGCAGATTGGCAGGACGCCATCTTCCGTACAGCTTGGTCACACAATCACAATGTTCGCCTGACTGGTGGTACAGAAGGTGTACGCTACAATGCTTCTCTTTCTTACTACAACCAAGACGGTATTTTGCTGGAAACAGGTTACGAACGTTTGCAGGCACGTATGAATACTACCGTTAAGCACGAGAAACTGACCATGAACTTGAATGCCAACTTCTCTCGTTCTATCCAAAATGGTAGTTCTCCTTCTTCAAGCTCTTATTCTG
This sequence comes from uncultured Bacteroides sp., assembly GCA_900553815.1. Taxonomy (GTDB): domain Bacteria; phylum Bacteroidota; class Bacteroidia; order Bacteroidales; family Bacteroidaceae; genus Bacteroides. The sequence goes on along the minus strand of USEY01000010.1, from coordinate 3,869 downwards.
GTATGAACAACCTCTTCTACAGTGTTTGGGGTTATCGTCCGGTGGCTTATCCTAACGGTTCTTTGGACGACCTGCGCAACGAATTGATTGACCCGGGAACGGCTGACGATGCCAACGACTATCGTTTCAACCCAATTCTCGACTTGGAGAATACTTATCGCAAGAACTATACAAACAACCTGCAATTGAACGGTTATGTTCAATATGAATTCCTCCCCGGACTGAAGTTGAAAGTTACCGGTGGTTGGACGTATGACAATCGTCACAACGATATCTTCAACAACTCAAAGACACGCTACGGTGGTCCCCGTTCTACAATGGGTGTAAATGCCGAAGTTAGACGTTCAGAACGCCTGACCTGGTTGAACGAAAACTTGCTGACTTACCAGAAGAATTGGAAGAACCGCCACTCTCTGAGCGCCATGCTGGGTACAACTCTGCAGAACTCTGACTATGAATACTACGCTTACAGTACCCGCGATATTCCTAACGAATCACTGGGTATGGCAGGTATGAGCCAAGGTACCATCAATACAACAGACTCTTCCAAGTCTTCTTGGGCCATGTTCTCATACTTTGGAAATGCCAACTATAACTATAAGTCAAAGTATTACGCTACATTCTCGTTCCGTGCCGACGGTTCGTCCAAGTTCAGCAAGAAGAACCGCTACGGTTACTTCCCCTCTGCCTCTCTGGCTTGGAGCTTCACAGAAGAAAGCTTTATGGAGCAATACAAGAAATGGTTGTCAAGCGGTAAGCTGCGTCTCAGCTGGGGTTTGACAGGTAACAACCGTATTGGTGAATACGACCGCTATGCACTGCTCGACATGATTCGCAGCCATCGCGAAGTAGCCGACATACCTAACACGGTATATCCTTTTGACAATGTCATTGAAAGCGTAGGTGTAGCTCCTATTTCACTGCCCAACGAAGACCTGAAATGGGAAACAACCGAACAATGGAACCTCGGTCTTGACCTCGGTTTCTTCAACGAGCGCATCGGCTTCACTATGGATATCTATCGCAAGACTACCCGTGACCTGTTGCTGGATGCTACCCTGCCTTATACCTCAGGTTACGTAACCGCCATGAAGAATATCGGTAAAGTACGCAACCAAGGTATAGAGCTTACTTTGAATACTGTCAACATCGACAAGAAAGACTTCAAGTGGAGCACCAATTTCAATATTGCTTTCAACAAAAACGAAGTTCTGGAACTGACCGAAGGACAAACCGCCTTGTTGAGCACTGCACAGTTCGACCAGAAATTCAACAGCCAGCCTAACTACATAGCCAAAGTTGGTTATCCCATGGGTATGATATACGGTTATATCTATGAAGGAACATACAAATATGATGATTTCAATAAATCAGGTAATACCTATACTCTGAAAGGTAACGTTCCTTACTTCTCAAGCGAGGCCAACACCCAACCCGGTATGCCCAGATACAAAGACTTGAATGGTGATGGTATTATTAACTCTAACGACCGTACAATGATTGGTCGTGGTACTCCCATCCACACCGGTGGTTTTACCAACAATTTCGAATATAAAGGATTTGACTTGAACATCTTCTTCCAGTGGAGCTATGGCAACGATGTTATTAATGCTAACCGCCTCTTCTTTGAAAGTGGATGGCAAAAGCAACGTGAATTGAACCAGTATGCAAGCTATGCAAACCGCTGGACACCCGAGAATCCTAACAGTGATATACCGGCAGCCACCAACTCAGCTTCTAACTTGGTCATCTCTTCACGTATTGTAGAAGATGCCTCATTCCTGCGTCTGAAATCAGTAACGCTTGGCTACAACATTCCGCAGACATTCCTGAGCAAGTACAAAATAAGCAACGCACGTGTATACGTAGCTGCACAGAACTTATGGACATGGACCAGCTATTCTGGTTACGACCCTGAAGTATCTATCCGTGACTCTGCGCTGACACCGGGACTCGATTATTCATCTTATCCCCGCGCCTTGAACATCAGCTTTGGTATTAACTTAGGTTTTTAATCCATTAAACATCTATACAATATGAAATCTTTAAAAACAGCTATATTTACCGTTTTCACTTGCTTGGCAGTAGCTTCTTGCGATTTCTTGGAAAAAGAACCGTATGAGCTGACACCTGAAACCTACTTCAACAATGCTGCCGAGGCCAGTTCGTTCTTGACATCTGTTTATGCACCGCTGGCATCACAGAACTTCTATGGTAACCGTTATATCCACCTGGCTGCAGGCGACGATTTGGCTCACTATGGTGGTGGACGTAATCCGGAACCCAGTGGCGTTATTTCTTGTAACAACGCTACAGCCAGTTCACCTTATTTCAGCCAGTTGTGGATTACTTTATATTCCGGTATCGACCGTGCCAATACTTTCCTGGAGAACATCGACAAGATAGCAGATAGCCAAATTTCTCCTGAGCTGCGCGCTCAATACCGTTCTGAAGCCCGCTTCCTGCGTGCATATTACTACTTCATCCTGGTAGAAGGCTGGGGCGATGTTCCTTTCAAGACTACATCCACCCAAAGCGTAACCGGACTGAGCATTCCGCGTACAGACAAGGAAACCATCTACGACTTCATCGTGAAGGAAATGGACGAATGCACCGACGGTCTGTTGTCAGCCTCTCAACTGAACTACAAACCCGGCCGCATCTCCAAATCTACAGCTTGGGGTATTCTGGCACGTGTTTACCTGTTCCGTGCTGGCGAACACTATCGTGACCACGAAGCTGGTGACCAGACTAAGATTCAAGAATATTTCAGACAAGCCAGCACTTTCGCACAGAAAGTAATGGGCGAAGGACATGGTTTGGCCGAAAACTACTGGGACGTGTTCATTGACCTCTGCTCTAACCAGTACAACACTACTGCCAACGAAAGCATCTGGGAAATTGAATTTGCCGGAAACTATAGCACAGAAACACGTGCTGAAGGTCGTATCGGTAACCTGATTGGTATCAATGCTCCCCGTATCGACGACCAAAGCATCACCGGAGCTAAAGACCCGGGGTATGCTTACGCCTATTATCGCAGTACTCCCAAACTTTACGAACTCTATGTAGCTAACGGTGACATTGAACGTATGAACTGGAACATTGCCCCATTTGAATATGTACAGAAGACCAATGGTAAAGGTGTAACCGGCCGTAAATTCTTCACAGGAAAGATGGAAGAAGTACGCGGACAATACTGGGATAAGTCATACTCATATGGTGAGAATACTGGAACCAACGTCGGTGACTTTGAAATGGCTGCTAACGATAAAGCCAACAACAACTATTCTCGTCCCGGTGCCAAGTACCGTCGCGAATACGAATCACAGAATGTGAAGAAGAACCCCAACTACACTTCTATCAACTTCCCCGTATTGCGCTACTCTGACGTACTGCTGATGATTGCCGAAGCTGAAAACGAAATCAACCCTGCTCCTACTACACTGGCCTACCAATGCCTCAACGCTGTCCGCAACCGTGCTGGCATCTCTACTTTCGAAGAAGGAAGCCTCGACAAGGATGCTTTTCGTCAGGCAGTGAAAGACGAACGCGGCATGGAGCTGTGCTTTGAATATACCCGTCGTTTCGACCTCATCCGCTGGGGCGAATATGTTAGCAGCCTCAACGCATTGGCATCACGCGCACAGCAAGGTGCTGCCGGCAACTGGACAGGTGGTGATACCTACAGTGTATGGACTTTCTTCCAGATTACCGACACTTACAATTACTATCCCATCCCCGATACTGAAATGTCTGTCAATACAGCCATCACAGAAAACAACCCGGGTTGGTAATCTTAATAATCTGAACTCACTGCTGGGCACTTAGTCCCAGCTGATTTTCAATTGTTTATAATTTAGTTCTTT
>USEY01000009.1 GCA_900553815.1 uncultured Bacteroides sp. | reverse complement strand
CCCAAAATATCGCAGCTTAAAGTACATGAACTGATTTTTAGGGCTAACAAAAAAAGAAGGTGCATCGTGCATTACGACACACCCTCCTCACAACACGTATTATCCATTATTCTCTTCCTTCACCCTAATCAGCAGGTTGGAAAGGATAGCAGCCACACCACCGGTTGTGATACCCGAAGAGAAGATGCTGCGTACGGCTTCAGGGGCATGAGTCAGCACGTCGGGCATCAGCTCAACGCCCAGACCCAGCGACAAGCTGACACCCAGCACCAGCGTTTCCTTGCGGCCTATGTGATAAGAAGCAATGATGCGGATACCGGCAGCAGCCACCGTACCAAACATAAGCAGCGTAGCACCACCCAGTACAGGGTCGGGCATCAGCGAGAAGATGGTACCTACAACCGGGAACAGACCCAGCAATACCAACATGGCGGCAATGTAATAGCCCACATAACGGCTGGCTACACCCGTCAGCTGAATAATGCCGTTGTTCTGCGCAAAGATGGAGTTGGGGAATGAATTGAACACACCGGCCAGGAGCGAGTTGAAACCGTCGGCCATAACGCCACCTGACACACGCTTCAGGTAGCTGTCGCCTTCTACCTTCAGACCCGAAATCATGGAGTTTGCCGTAATATCGCCAGTAGCCTCAATAGCTGTAATCATATATACCAGGCCTATGGCAATGATGGACGACACGTTGAAATCGAGACCGTACTTAAAGGGCATAGGCACATTCAGTCCGCCCAATGCACTGGAGCTCAGCGCATCCAGGTTCACCTTGCCCAATGCGAAGGCCAAGCCATAGCCCAGCAGGATGCCCAGTACAATAGAACTCATGCGCAAATACTTGTTGCCACAACGGTTGAAGAACAGCACACTGAGCAACACCACGGCCGAAATAGTCAGGTTCTCCCACGAACCGAACGTGCCGTTGTCCATAGCACCATAGCCACCGCCACACGACACAATACCTACCTTAATCAGACTAAGCCCGATGAGCAACACCACGATGCCCGAAACCAGCGGAGTGATGACATTGCGCAGATACTTGAAGGTACGGCTGATAATCATTTCGACCGGCGCCGCAGCAATACAGGCACCGAATATCAGTGGCAGGCCACCCACCAGACCGGTAGAGATGATGGGGCCAATGAACGAGAAGCTGGTACCCTGTATGCACAGCAGCTTGGCTCCTATCGGGCCAAAGCGGCGGCACTGTATAAAGGTGGAAACACCCGAAGCAAACAGAGCCATCGACACCAGGAAACTGGTCTTCTCCAAATCGAGCTTCAGCGCCCCGGCTATGATAAGGGGCGGCGTGATGATGGCCACAAAGATGGCCAGCAAATGCTGCACAGCGGCAAAGAGGGCGTCCTTGAACGACGGACGGTCTTCGATGCCATAAATCAAATCGGCAGGTTTCTGATTTTCCATGAGAATATCTATCTGTTTAAATACATCAGTTCAACGTCCACTTCAAAGCCAGCGTAGGGATGAAATAGAAACCGTCGCGTGTAGCAAAGTTGTGGCTCAACTCCCACTCCGTACCTACGCTAAGGTTGAATTTCTCGTTCACGCCCTTAAACTTATTCAGGTTTACCCAGAACTGGGGCTCGCTGATAAAGATGAAGTTACGCTCCTTGCTCAAGGTATTGCCCTCAGCATCTACGCCTAAAACTACATTGTGCTTCTCGCGCCAGAAATCGGCAAAGCCGGTAAACGAGAATTTGTCCTTGCAGAAATTGATATACCATGTTCCTGTCAGCTGGAAGTTATGGGGTTTGTCATTCTTGTGAATGTACTTATAAGCAGCAGTCAGGCTGAATCCTCTTGTAAAGTCTTCCTTGTTCCAAGTATAAGTAGCACCACCCAGGAAAGCGTGGTTAATATAGTTCAGACCACCGTTATACTCCACATGAACGGAGAAAGGATTGTTCCAGAACTTCAGTTCACGAGCAATCTCCCAGTAGGCCGATGCCACACCTTCGGAAGCATAGTCCATATCCACAAAGAAATAAGTGCTACCCCAGCTGTCAGGCTGAAACTTCTCGACAGTAGTAGTGAACAACGGACGTTCACCCAGGTCATCGTACAGATTACGACCAAAGTCATAGTGCAACTGAATGTTCTGAGCTTGAACGGCTGCCACACAAGCCACTAAACTAAACACAAAAACGGCTACAAATCTTCTCATATCTTATTTGTTTTTAAAATTGAAGCGGCAAAAATAGTTAATTAAATTAAGATTTTAAAGCTTTTATAACCTTTTTATGCTCATTGACAGCCGAAAAACCCCATTAAGCCCTTCCTGCACCTGCCGCCTTGCGTTTACTTGTCTGCCACGGCCTCAAAAATGCCGAGCACTAACCCCTAACTGCCCAGTCCTCTTTTACAAAAAAAGCGGAAAGCCCGCTCCTGAAGAAACGAGCCTTCCGCCTGCAATATAAAGAGTCAACTTATTAATTCCGCATCAACATGTGCGTTACTTCATGAGCAGCGTACTGCGCACATCGGGAGCACTGTCGCCACCTGCCGACGAGGCCTTGTGCGTGCAATAGTCAAACTGTACCGACTTCTCACCGCTAAACGACTGCCACTTCAGAGTCAGTTTCACTGTTTTCCCTTCCGTATCGGGTAAAGAGCTCAGGTCGAAAGCCACCAGTCCGTCGCCATAATGTCCGTAAACGTCACCGTATGCGTTGTGTCTGAACACCACCTCATAAGGGTCATCTGGGTTGTTGCCCGGCAACAGGTTGACGTAGTGGGCCTGATTAGGATTACCCCATACGGTTCTGAAGCACAGCGTCAGGTATCCGTCCTCGGCAATCGTCACCCAGTCGTTCACAATCTCCACCGGGTCGGTACCATATACTTCATCGTTTTGTTCACCCAGGTCGGCAGCCATAGGCTTGGTCAGGATGCTGTCAATCCAGTTGATGTGGATGGCCTCGTCATACAAACCGCTGGGTTCGTCCACCTTGTCATAGTTCACCAATGCCCTCACCTGTTTTTCGCCAAAGGGCGACGACGTAATGTTAACCGGCAACAGTGTGGTACTGTCATCCAGCTGCAGAAAGAACGTATTGTCAGTTGCAGTTTTTACCGTCACCAGTGCATTGGGGTAGGTCAGATAATAGTAGTTGTTGTCATCGTCGTCCAGACACGACTGAAAGCCCATTGCGCAAGTCATTGCCACCAGCGCCATTCCCAGTTTTCCAAATAATGATTTCAATTTCATGATACCGTGTAGTTTATTTGTTTTTCATTGTTTTCTGCATGAAAAATGCAGGCCGCCCACAAAGACTGCATGTCTTTTTCGTTTATTAACCGAATAACCCGGAATGGCCTTCATGTATAAGTAATATTAACTAAAAGCGACCTTTTCACAGCGCACAACAGACAGCCTACGATAGCAGTTAACACCTGTCAACCAAGCAGTGTGCTCGCAGCACGATAGCAGTTAACTCCCCAGACGATAGTAGTCCACTGCTTGGTCGGTGGCGGTTAACTCCCAGCAAAAACAATTCACCCCGGCCAGTGGCAGTCTTCCTGCCCCCGTGCCGGGATGAACGATATCCTTATTCAGGCTTCAGCATCAATAGCCGAAGATGTCCTCTGTCTTCAGTTCCACTACCTGACCCATCTTTTTCAGAGCTTCCATGTCGAGTTCTTTCTTGTCGCCCAAGATGCAGTAGTTATAAGTACGTCCCTTAATCCACTTCTGCTGGAAGTTGACAACCTCTTGCAAGGTAGCATTCTGTACATAGTCATACAGGCGCCGGCGGCTGTCGGTGTCCTCGCCGAAATCCTGCGCATTGATGTAAGCCCAAATGATGGAACTCTTCAGTATGCGTTCTGTGCGCAAACGGGCTATCATGCCTTCCTTGGCCAGCTTGAAGGCAGCTTCAGACTGCGGCATGTTCTCGATGATGTCGTTGAAGGTCTTGATGGCATCCATCATCTTGTCGTTCTGCGTGGCAATATAAGTGCTGAAGGTATAGTTATATTTCGGATAGCTGGGTTTGTCCAGTCCTGCCCAAGCCGAGTAAGCCAGTCCGCGGCTCTCGCGCATTTCCTGGAAGACGATGGAGTTCATGCCTCCGCCAAAATATTCGTTGTAGAGCTGACGTCCCAACTCAACAGCGGCATCATACTTCTCGCCCCGATTGGACACCTGAGCCATATAGATTTGCTTGGCATCATAAGGTGCCAGGTATATCTTGGTATCGTTGGTAAGCTGCTGTTTGAACTCAACGCCAGCGGGCAGTTCCTGCAGAGTGGCAGGCACCTTGTGTTCCTTCTTCAGAACGGCCAGCAACTCATCACTCGTGCTGGGACCATAGTAAGTAATGCGGTGCTTGTAGCTGTCCAGATTATGAATGCGGTCTACCAGCTCCTGCGGATTCATGCTCTTCAGTTCCTTCTCGCTCAGGGTATAGGTAGCATAGTTTTGCGGACCCCACTCGGTGTAAGCCATAAGGCGTGCAAAGTTCTGTGACTGGTTCAGCTTGGCATCTGCCCGTGCTTTCAGCTGGTCGTTCACCAGGTTGGCGTAGGCTTCCTTGTTCACTTGTGCGTCGGCCAGCAGTTTCTCGAAGAGGGCTACGGCCTGCGGCATGTTTTCGTTCAGACCGGTCAGCACGATGTAAGTACGCTCGCTGCCCGGCGATACGGAGAAGGAGCAAGCCATGCGGTAGAATTCCTGTTTCACCTGTTCGGGTGTCATGTCGCTCGTACCCAGGTATTCCAGGTATTGTGCGGCCATACCCAGCGCCTTGTCGTTGCGGCTGCCCATGTCGAAGAGGTATATCAGCTGGAAGAGGTCGTTAGATGTATTCTGGCGGTAGATGACCGGAATATCCGACTGTGCCTTCAGCTGCGTCAAGTCCTTGGAGAAGTCGAGGAACACCGGTTCGATAGGCTGCACCTGGCTGGCCTGAATCTCTTTCAGGAAGGCGCTGACCGTATCACGGTTCATCACGATAGGTGTGATTTGCGGTTTCTCAATCTTCTTTTCGTTGGGGTCTTTGCCCTGACGCTTGTAGATGATGGCGCAGTTGTCATCCTTCAGATACTTGTTGGCAAAAGCCACGATGTCCTGCTTTGTCAGCTTCGACATGCGGTCAAGGGCAGTCACCTCGTCGGCCCAGTTGCTTCCGTTGATGAACGACTGTACAAACCAGTCGGCACGTGCATCGTTGCTTTCCAGCTGATAGAGTTGGTAAAGCTTGAAGTTGTTGATGTTGGCCTCCAGCATTTTCTCATCAAAGTCGCCGTCGCGCAGCTTCTTCAGCTCACCCAGCAGCAGGTCTTTCACCTCGTCCAGCGTCTGTCCTGCCTTCGGTCTTCCGGCCATCAGGAAAGCACTGTAGTCGCTCATACTCATGGGGTAGCAATAAGCGCTCAGGGCCTTCTGCTGCTGCATCAGGTCAAGGTCGATAAGTCCGGCCTGCCCGTTATACAATATCTGTGAAACGATTTGCAGCGTCTCCAGCTCTTTGCTGGCAGCTCCCGGGAAGCGCCATGCCAGGGTGATGTTCTCAGCTTCCAGACCATACACGTCGCGCACGATGGGGGCGGTGATTTCCGTTTCCTTCGGCAGGTCAAGCTTCGGCAGGTCAGGATTGGGCTGCATGTCACCGAAGTACTTGTCGATGGTAGCAATCATCTGGTCGGGGTCAAAGTCACCGCTCAGGCAGATGGCCATGTTGTTGGGCACGTACCAGGTCTTAAAGTAGTTCTTGATGTTGGTGATGGAAGGGTTCTTCAGGTCTTCCTGCGTACCCAGCACGGTCTGTGTGCCGTAGGGATGATGGGGGAAGAGGGCCGACAACGTAGCCTCGTACACCTTGCGCGAGTCGCGTGTCAGCGACATGTTCTTCTCCTCATACACCGTCTCCAGCTCGGTGTGGAAACCACGGATGACGCAGTTCTTGAAACGGTCGGCCTGAATCTTGGCCCAGTTGTCCACCTGGTTGCTCGGAATGTCTTCCGTGTAGCAGGTCACGTCGTAGCTGGTATAAGCATTTGTACCGTTGGCACCAATGCTGGCCATCAGCTTGTCATACTCGTTGGGAATGGAAAGCTTGGAAGCCTCATAGCTCAAGCTGTCTATCACGTGATAGATGGCCTTACGCTCGGCCTCATCCGTTGTCTTTCTGTAAACCTCAAACTGCTGCTCAATCTGGTCGAGCAAAGGCTTTTCGGCCTCGTAGTTCTGAGTACCGAAGTGAGTGGTACCCTTGAACATCAGGTGCTCAAAGTAGTGGGCCAGGCCTGTCGTCTCGGCAGGGTCGTTCTTGCCGCCCACGCGCACGGCAATGTAGGTCTGTATGCGGGGCTCATCCTTATTGACGGTCATGTAGACTTTCAGACCGTTGTCCAGCGTATAGATGCGTGCCTTCAACGGGTCGTTGGGCACAGTTTCGTAGCTGTACTTCTGCGTACAGCTGCTCAGGCACAATACCACTCCTAAAAGTGGCAAGCCAATACTTTTTAACAAATTGTTCATAAATAGACTATTTAATAAGTTGACAACTGCAAAAATATTCGTTTTTTTCATACCTTTGCCATCCGAACGAAAGAAAAAAGGTATTACGATATAAAAAAAGTAAAGCAAACGACCCATGATTACCGCAGAACAACTGAAGGATATAAAAGAACGGACCGCAGCCCTGAACCATTACCTGAACATTGAAGGCAAAAAGATTCAGGTGGAAGAAGAACAACTACGCACACAAGCTCCCGGCTTCTGGGACGACCAGAAAGCCGCCGAGGCACAAATGAAGAAAGTAAAGGACCTGCAGCAGTGGATTGCCGGCTACAACGAAGTGAGCTCGCTGGCAGAGGAACTGCAACTGGCCTTCGACTTTCACAAGGATGAACTGGTCACCGAAGAAGAAGTGGACGAAGCCTACAGCAAAGCCCTGGCAGCCGTAGAGGCCCTGGAGCTGAAGAACATGCTGCGCGAAGAAGCCGACCAGATGGACTGCGTGCTCAAGATAAACTCGGGTGCCGGTGGCACCGAAAGCCAGGACTGGGCCAGCATGCTGATGCGCATGTACCTGCGCTACGCCGAAACACACGGCTACAAAGCCACCATCGCCAACCTGCAGGAGGGCGACGAAGCCGGCATCAAGACCTGTACCATCGAAATCTCAGGTCCCTTTGCCTACGGCTACCTCAAGGGCGAAAACGGCGTGCATCGCCTGGTGCGTGTCTCTCCCTACAACGCCCAGGGCAAGCGCATGACATCCTTTGCCTCCGTGTTTGTCACCCCGCTGGTCGATGACACCATTGAAGTAAACATCGAACCTGCCCGCATGTCGTGGGATACCTTCCGAAGCGGCGGTGCCGGCGGACAGAACGTCAACAAGGTAGAGTCGGGTGTACGCTTGCGCTACCAGTACAAAGACCCTTATACGGGCGAGGAAGAAGAAATCCTGATTGAAAACACCGAAACACGCGACCAGCCCAAGAACCGCGAGAATGCCCTCCGCCTCCTCCGCTCCATGCTCTACGACAAGGAAATGAAGCACCGCATGGAAGAACAGGCCAAGGTAGAAGCCGGAAAGAAGAAAATCGAGTGGGGCTCACAGATACGCAGCTACGTTTTCGACGACCGCCGTGTGAAAGACCACCGCACCAACTTCCAGACCAGCGACGTGGGCGGCGTGATGGATGGCAAGATAGACGGCTTCATCAAGGCCTACCTGATGGAGTTTGCCGGTTCGGGTGAAGCATAAGCCATACGATGCTCCGCAGCCTCTGCCTCGGAGCCATTAAAAAAAAGAAGCAATGTTCTGCATTGGAATATGATGCAAAGCATTGCTTCTTTTCGTATAATAAATGACCGCCTATTTCACTCTTAAACCATTCAAGGGACAAATTACCCTACAAACTGTCAGCAAGCAATTTATCGTTTCCTCTCAGGTTTGCTTTATTTAACCCCGCACGCTTTCCTTTACCCTTTCATTTCAATACTTTTGTAAAAGTAACCAATATCATCCATGCCATGAAACGAATAAGAGGTTCTTTCCTAATGTCCTGCTGTGCTCTCCTTCTGTCGTGCCAATCCTCTCGGGAAGTGGTTGTTAATTCTCCTGCAAACAATCCTCACTTAAACCACTACCTTACATCAACCTCCAACACATCATCTACCTCCGGACATCCCACCCCAACGCAAACCATACTACAAAACCAGAAGCACCTGCAAGAAGAAGTAAACCCCACCAAAGAAGCTTTGTGGAGTGACCTTATATCAAACACGGTACAGGCCCTCTGGCCTAACCTGAAATAGCCTCATCCGTATATTCCACCTTCAGCTCATCGCTCACGCAGAAGTCATCCTCCCACGAGCTGCGTGGCACATAGATTATCCGCAGCCCCCGATAGACCGCCGGCACACGGAGCACCTCAATCCACTCCCAGCGCGGCCGCCCGAAATCTGTCGACTCACCCGTCAGAATCAGCCTGTTCGAAACAAAGTCAAACTCATAATATCCCCCGCCGTAGCAATACTCGCCCGGCAGCAGCAAGTCGCGGTGCCAGGTCACCATGCCCAGCCTGAAGACACCCTTGTCCGTAATGATAAATTTAGGTTGTGCCATAATTATAAGTGATAAGTGGTAAGTGATGAGTGGTAAGTGGTGAGTACTAAAGGAGGTAAAGGAGCCACTCTCAACTCTCAAAGCCAATGCCTAATAGCCGCCACCGGCGCATAGAGCAACATCCGCGGCCCCGTCCAGCGCATCACCTCGCGTATCTTCTGCCGCATGGCGGGCGCGTAGCAATGAGTGGGACATCGCTTGCACGCCGGCTTGTCTTCCTGCCAGCGGCAACGCTCCAGGCGTCGGCAGGCATAGGCCTTCAGCTCCTCATACTCAGGAGGAGTTTCTGCCAATCCCAGCCGCTTGCGGCAATAGATGTCAATCATCAGTGCCACTATTTTCTGTTCTTTCCGTATTTTGTCTGCCATTTCGTGGCCAAAAATACATGCAAAAAACGAAATAAGCAACGCCAGTCGGCCTTGTCCATCCTCCTTACCCTCAAAAAATCAGGTCATAAACTCCTGACAAATCGGAAATAAACCCGTACATTTGCCCCTAACATCATGAATACGAACCAATGATTTACGAACCATGAACAGAATAAGAGTCATCGCACTGGCCGCCACCGCCCTGCTCTGCCTGGCCTCCTGCACCGGAAAGGCACAGAACAGCCGCTCCAACGAAGCCAGCGAAAGCACTGCACAGTCGGCCCGCCCCACCGAGTTCCCCTACCCCGACATCCCCGTCACCCTGACGGAACCCGAGGCACGCAAGGACTACCTGCTGCGCCACTTCTGGGACAAGTTCAACTTTGCCGACACCGTTCTGGTAATCGACCGCCACATCACCGAACAGGCCCTTGTCAACCAACTGGCCTTGCTGGCCGACACCACCACAACGGCAACCCTTACCGAAGCCAGCATAGACCATCTGTGCAGCGGCATGGAACGTGAAGCACATGCACGCGCCGTCTTCATGCAACTCATGGACGACTACCTGTTCGACCCCAACTCGCCCCTCTACAGCGAATCGCTCTATGCCGTCTACCTGCGCCGCATGATGCAGAGCACCGCCCTCGACGATGTCCGCAAGAGCAGCCTGTCCTATCGCCTGAAGCTCATCAGCCTGAACCGCCCCGGCACCCCGGCCTCCGACTTCACCTACTACCTGCCCGACGGCAGCCGCCACACCCTGCGCAACACCCCCGTCAAAGGCAACCGCCTGCTACTGGTGTTCTACGACCCCGAATGCGAAAGCTGCCAGCAAACCCTGCGCCAGATGACCTCTGACATCCGCCTGCTTCAGGCTTTGCAGCAAGGCAAGCTGACCGTGCTGGCCGTCTACACCGAGGCCAACCCCGAAGCCTGGAAACGCGAACAGCCCTACATTCCCTCCTCCTGGCTGAACGCCACCGACCGCGAAGCCATCAAATCCGGCCCTCTCTACGACCTCAAGGCCATGCCTGCCCTCTACCTGCTCGACGGACAGAAGAAGGTGCTGCTGAAGGATGCCAAGTATGAGGAGGTGATAACAGCGGTGAGTGATAAGTGGTGAGTGGTGAACGGTTAGTGATAAGTGGTAAGTGGTGAGTGATGAGTGATGAGTGGTAAGTTTCTCCTCGTCAACTCGTATCTTGTCCACTCGCCAACTAATAAACTCATAAACTTAAAAACTCATAAACTAAAATCCCCCCCTCGTCCACCCGTCAACTCAAAACTCAAAACTTATAACTTAAAACTAAAATCCCCTCCCATGTCCCACCCCCTATCCCAGTTCCGCTACTGCCCCAAGTGCGGTTCGGAACACTTCGAAATAAACGATGAAAAGTCAAAGCGCTGCGCCGACTGCGGCTTTGTCTACTACTTCAACAGCGCTGCGGCCACCGTGGCCCTCATCACCAACTCCGCCGGCGAGCTGCTGGTATGCCGCCGTGCCAAAGAGCCAGCCAAGGGTACTCTCGACCTGCCCGGCGGCTTCATCGACATGAACGAAACCCTGGAAGAGGGCGTAGCCCGCGAGGTAAAGGAAGAGACCGGCCTGCTGGTCACTCATACCCGGTACCTCTTCTCCCTGCCCAACCGCTACGTCTACTCCGGCTTCACCGTCCATACCCTCGACTCCTTCTTCCGCTGCACCGTGGCCGACAGCAGCCACTACGAGGCCCACGACGATGCCGCCGAACTCTTCTTCCTGCCTCCCTCGCGCATCCGCCCCGAAGACTTCGGTCTGGACTCCATCAGGCAAGGTGTACAGCGCTTTCTGGAAGAGGAAGCAGCGGTCAACAGTAAGTGATAAGGGGTTAATCAAGTTTCGGTAAAGCCGAAAATTGAAGGAGTTAAAGAAGTTAGAAGAAGTTATCGCCTGCCTCAAGGCAGGCTGAGGAGTTAAAGGCCAATAGACTGTACTACCGGAATTTCTTCTTTATACCACTATCGGCTTTAACTTCTAACGTTGCTGAAGCGGTATCAAAATGAAAAGGCACTAACTTTTTGTCATTCTGAACGAAGTGAAGAATCTAAAAATCAATAATTTAGAAATTAATATCCTTCACTACGATGACATTACATTTTGATTATACTTATTCGAGACAACCTCATAAAAGGAGGCGCAAAACGAAGTAATAACTTCTGCAATTTCCTGACTCCCCAATTCATGTTCAATCCGAAACCTGAATAGAATACAGCGCGAATACTAAAAAAAGTAAACGACCAACGTTTATTAACTTACTATCATGTACATTTGTAGAATATAAATTCAAGTTTCACTTGAAGGAGTTAGAGAAGTTAGAAGAAGTTATCGCCCGCCAAGCGGGCTGAGGAGTTAAAAGCCAATAGTAAGGAAATGGGTTACAAAGTATCGGCTTAACTACTTAACTTCTTAACTCCTTAACTACAACCCGTTAATAAACCTGCGAATTGAAAATCAACGAAGCTAAACTTAAATAGTTATAAAAAATAAGCTCCGGGCCCTACAACCCCGGAAAAACAAAAAACAAATGCCCATGAAACGAAGATTTGCCCGAATCGTATGCACAGCCCTGTGCTGCGCTCCATTACTGGCTGCGGCACAGACCCGCGTAGAAAAAGACGCGTCGCCGCAACAACTCTTCAACGAAGGAAAAACGCTTTTCGAACAGAAAGCCTTCTCGGCCGCCCTCGTACCCCTCAGGGCCTACATCGTGCGCCAGGATGCCAACGGCAATCCCCTGCCCGCCGAAGGCAACCGCGAAGAAGCTGCCTATATGCTGGCCTGCGCCGAATACGAGACCCGCAATCCCCAATGTCTGGAAGTGCTGCAAGCCTTCCTCGACGAATATCCCGACACGCCCCATGCCAACCGCGTCTATGCGCTCATGGCCTCGGCCTACTTCTTCGACCAGAAATACGACGAAGCACTGGCCATGTTCAACTCCTCGCGCCTCGACCTGCTGCGCAACGAGGAGCGCGACGACATGACCTACCGCCTGGCTTCCTGCTACCTCCAGATAGGCAACCTGCAGGAGGCGGCCGCCTGGTTCGAGACCCTGCGCTCCGTCAGCAGCCGCTACGATGCCGACTGCACCTACCACCTCTCCTACATCCGCTACACCCAGCAGCGCTACGACGAGGCCCTGCAAGGCTTCCTCTCCCTGCAAGACAACCGGAAGTACGAGGCACTGGTGCCCTACTACATTGCCGAGATATACCTGACCCAGAAGAAATACGACAAGGCCGAAATCGTGGCACAGAACTACCTGTCGGCCTACCCCGACCAGGAACACAGTGCCGAGATGCACCGCATTGTGGGTAGCGCCAACTACCACTACGGCAAGTACCAGCAGGCCATGAAAGAGTTTGTCGACTACCGCAGCGGCTGCCAGGGCACGCCCCGCCGCGACGCCCTCTACATGGAAGGCCTTTCGTGCTACCACTGCGGTGTCTACAGCCAGGTGCCCGAACTGTTGGGACAGGTGGCCACCGGCAACGATGCCCTGAGCCAGAACGCCTGGCTGCACGTGGGCTTGGCCTACCTGCAACTGGCCGAGAAGAACAAGGCACGCATGGCCTTCGAACAGGCTGCGGCCTCCAATGCCGACCCGCAGGTGAAGGAACAGGCCGCCTACAACTACGCCCTCTGCATACACGAGACGTCCTACTCGGCCTTCGGCGAATCAGTCACCGTATTCGAGAAGTTCCTCAACGACTTCCCCGGCTCGCAATACGCCGACCGTGTCAGCGACTACCTGGTAGAGGTCTACATGAACACCCGCAGCTACGATGCCGCCCTGAAGTCCATCGAGCGCATCTCCCACCCCGGCAAGGCCATTCTGGAGGCCAAGCAGAAAATCCTGTTCCAGCTGGGCACGCAGGCCTTCACCAACACCCAGTTCCAGCAGGCCATCGGCTACCTGGACCAGAGCATCGCCCTGGGGCAGTACAACCTGCAGACCAAGGCCGACGCCCTCTACTGGCGCGGCGAGGCCTACTACCGCCTGAACCGTCTGGAGGAGGCCGCACGCAACTACAACGACTACCTGCACCTCACCCCCCAACGGGGCACGCAGATGTATGCGCTGGCGCAGTACAACACGGGCTACATCGCCTTCCACAAGAAGGACTACAACGGCGCCCGCACCCGCTTCCAGCAATTCCTGCAGAACGAGCGTGAACAGAACAATACCCTGCTGGCCGATGCCTGCAACCGCATAGCCGACTGCTACCTGCACCAGCGTGCCTTTGCCGAGGCCAGCCAGTACTACCGCCGTGCCCTGGGCATGCAGGCTCCCTCGGGCGACTACTCCTACTACCAGCTGGCACTGGTGGCCGGACTGCAGAAAGACTACCCGGGCAAGGTCAGCCTGCTCAACCAGCTGGCCGAGAAATTCCCCTCGTCGCCCTACGTGGTCGATGCCCTCTACGAGAAAGGACGCTCCTACGTGCAGGCGGGCAACAACAACCAGGCCATCGCCACCTTCCGCCAGCTCACCGAGAAGTATCCCGAAAGCCCTGTCAGCCGTAAGGCTGCCGCCGAAATCGGCTTGCTCTACTACCAGAACGAGGACTACAACCGTGCCATCGAGGCCTACAAGCACGTCATCACCCAGTATCCGGGCAGCGAAGAAGCCCGCCTGGCCATGCGCGACCTGAAGTCCATCTATGTAGATGCCAACCGCGTAGACGAGTTTGCCGCCCTGGCCGCCCAGATGCCCGGCTCCATCCGCTTCGAAGCCAGCGAACAGGACTCGCTGACCTACATAGCCGCCGAAAAGGTATATATGAAGGGCGAGACGCAGCAGGCTCACGACAGCTTCGCGCGCTACCTGCAAAGCTTCCCCGGCGGTGCCTTCAGCCTCAATGCCCACTACTACCTCTGCCTCATAGCCAAGCAGCAGAAAGACGAAGCCGCCCTGCTGGAGCATGCCGGCAAGCTGCTGGAATACCCCGACAGCCCCTACACGGAAGAGGCGTTGCTGATGCGCGGCGAAATCCTGTTCAACCGCAAGCAGTATGCCGAGGCCATGGCCGACTACCGCCAGCTGCAAGCCAAGGCATCGACAGCCGAACGCCGCCAGCTGGGCACCACGGGCGTCATGCGCTGCGGTGTGTTGCTGGGCGACGACACTGAGGTGATACATGCCGCCACCACCCTGTTGGGCGAGTCCAAGCTTACGCCTGAGCTGAAGAACGAGGCGCTGTACTACCGTGCCAAGGCCTACCTCAACCAGAAGGCCACCCAGAAAGCCATGGCCGACCTGCGTGTGCTGGCTGCCGATACCCGCACCCTCTACGGCGCCGAGGCCAAGTATCTGGTGGCACAGCTGCTCTACAACGAAGGGCAGTATGCCGAAGCCGAGAAGGTTGTGCTCAACTTCATCGAGCAGAGCACCCCTCACGCCTACTGGATGGCCCGCAGCTTCATCCTTCTGTCCGACGTCTACGTGGCCATGGACAAGAAGCTCGACGCCCGCCAGTACCTGCTGAGCCTGCAACAGAACTACCACGCCGACGACGATATTGCCGGCATGATAGAAGAACGGTTGGCCAAGCTGAAAACCGGCGAAGAAAGCAAGGCGGAATAACCGCCCTGCCATCTTTGGGGATGTATCAAAACCATATATAAGCCTATTATTTTAGGCGCGGATTACGCGGAAAAACGCGGAATAGGCATAGATATTTATCCGCGAAATCCGTGTAATCCGTGCCCCAAGAAAACGGACACTCATTTTGATACACACTCCTCCACAAAACAACAGGAGGTAAAGCCCCGTATCCACGGACTTTACCTCCTGTCTTTTATTCCACCGGCCATTGCCGAGGACTGCATCCCGCACTTCCGGCCACGCATGCCGTGTACTTCCGAACAATGGAAACAAAACGAAAACACAAAACACTCCGTTCGTCCGTACACCGCCCGCCGCCTTCAGGCCGTTACAGTCCCCACCTGCCAGGCTTAACCCATCGAGCCACCGCCTTCGTCCTCGCCTTCATCCGTGCCGCCCGGTTCAGTGCTTACGGCATCGTTCTTCAGGCAAACGCTGTTGGCCACCCGCTCGCCGTCCTCACTGCAAAAGCCCAGGTAGACGGCCAGTGCCTCGCTGTCCCAGCCCGTGGGCAGCGTCAGTTCGGCAGTTACATCGCCACGCGTCCCGGCTGCCACGTTATACACCACCTCCTGACGGTCCTTGTTATAGACCAGCACCATCGCCTGGTCGGTAGCCAGTGCGTCGCCCGTGCCGCTGTTGTCGGTCCAGGTAAACGACGCCTTTCCGCCCTCCACGGCCACGGCAGCGTCCAGTGCCGGCGTCAGACTGCCGCGGCTCACCCTTACTTTCTCAAAATCGAGCGCAGTCTCCTCGCCACAACCCGTCACGGCATACTTCAGCAGGTACGATGTAGCCGCGTTGTAGGCCGACTTGCCATGCTCATAGTTCTGATAGCCAATACGTATAAACGGCGTGATGATTTTCAAAAAGTTAACCACCTCACTGAACCGTCCGCGCTGACACAGCTGCTTATCGGTTCTTGGATTTTTGACATTGATAGCCAATGCACGCATGTAATGCACCGATTTCCATGTACTTCCTACTACTGTACCTACTTTTCCTGAGAATCCGCCCAGGATGCCTTGCTTGATAGTTCCCATAATTGCTAATAGTTTTGTCAGTGAATAATTAAGTTACTTGTGTGAACACCCGGTTATACTTCTGCAGCAGCACGCCCTTACAGTTCACCAATTATTGTTTTGTGTTTTCGTTTCGTTTGCAAATCTATGAATTTTATTCGAAACTGCGCAAGAAAATCAGCAGAAAAATTTCAGAAATTTACATTTTGTTCTATATCAGTCGGTTGCAAATTTCCATTTCGCACATTCCCGTTTTTCATTAGAAAATCGGGGTCTGGAGGATTTTTCAGGCACGGATTTCGCGGATGACGCGGATTAGTCTAGTTTAAGTTTCGCGATTCTTTAGACGCGGATCAAGCGGGTCAGGCGGATAGAATATTTAATTAATCCGCGTTATCCGCGAAATCCGCGCCCAACCGATAGCCATTTACCCATCCCCAGCAACACCTCACACCAAGATTCTTCAGACACAAATCAGGCAGGTCAGGCAGATAAGAAATTTAATTAATCCGCGCCATCCGCGAAATCCGTGCCCAACCAACAACCATCATCTATAATTATTTTTCATCATCCGTCGCCCCTTCCCCCGCCCCGTCCTCCCTCCACTTCGTTTTCAAAAATCCCTTCCACCCACCTACACCCCCAATATCCCCCTTCTGCACCCCATTTGTTCGTTCCTCCTTCGTTCCTTCTTCGTTCTTTCTTCGCTTTTGGGTACCTTTATTCGAAGGAGTAACGAAGCAGATGCGTCTGAGAAGCGATTCGGGTAGGTCGGGAAGCAGAAAATGGAGAGGAGGGGAAAATTTAGGAAAATGGACAGAAAAGAGGAAGGAAAGGGAGATATTTTAAATGATAAAGTGTAAAAAGATATAATCCATGGGATACACAAAATGGAATTATCTGTCATGCTTTTTATTGGGGTATAAAAATAACAAAGGAACCGATAGCTATATTTAGATAGATGGCTAAAAGGTTTATTCGGTTAGGTAATAAACAGAACAATATAGATTTACATCAGACTGACCCGGGAAGACAGAAATACCGATATCATAATAAACAAGAAGTTATCTATTTAAGCTAAAATTTTGTATTTAGACATGTATTTATCCAGTATTAGACAAATTCTTTTTCTAAATTATTTGTTCTACAATAAATATCCGTAACTTTAGACACTGGGAAAGGAACAAATGTTTATAGAGTGCAAAAGTTTGATATCTCAAACGCCATATAACCTCCCATAAGTCACTTTAAAACAGAGAAAAGCAACATACACCTATAATAAGTAAACAAGTCATATTATGGCTAAAAAGCAGCAATTAGGATACAAGGAAATAGAAGAACGACTTAAAGCTCTTAAAGAGACACAGGTACCTGCCAACGAGGTAGGCTATCAAATTTTATACTCTTTTGGAAAGGGAGAAAGAGACATTGCCCGATACAAGGAGGGGAAGGGTATTTTGAAGACATTCGACGGATTGCTAATCAAGGGTTTGTTCTGTTTCAAAAGCGCCTCAAGCCTTGGACTGTCGGATGAGCTAGAACGCCTGAAACACGATACACAGGTTTTGAAAGCCACACCTAAAATCATAGCTGTAAGTGATGGTAAAACAATACTGGCATACGACCTTAGAGAAAAAGATACATACGAAAATAAAGTAGATAGACTTTATTGTGACTTTGCCTTTTTTTACCCGTTAATGGATGTTGAACGTGTACATTATGTAGAAGAAAGTCCAGCTGATATAAAAGCAGCCGAGAAACTGGCCAAGCTACACGACGAACTGCGCGCTTACAACGAATTCAACAGCGAAGCCGACCTGCACGACTTGAATATTTTTATTACACGCCTGCTGTTCTGCTTTTTTGCCGAAGATACAGGTATTTTTGAGGAGAACTTGTTTTCGGATTCCATCCGCCGGTTTACCAAGCCTGATGGAAGCGATTTGTCGGAATACCTCGATGCGGCGTTCAACATCATGGATTGCAATCTGCGCACGACCGAAACCTTGTCCGTCATCAAGCAATTTCCCTACGTCAACGGCGGCCTGTTTGCCAAACACATACAAATACCCCGCATGGGAGCCAAGGCACGGCAGATCATCATTGAATGCGGCGAGCTGGATTGGAAGGACATAAATCCCGACATATTCGGTTCCATGATTCAGGCGGTAGTCAACCCTGAGGAGCGCGCCAACCAAGGTATGCACTACACCAGCGTGCCCAACATTATGAAGGTCATCAACCCGCTTTTCCTGGATGAGCTGCGCGAAGAATACAGAAAACTGGAAGAACAGCTAAAGCAGCTTCAGCAGGAAAAGGATTTAGGCTCCATTACCTCCCAAGCTTATTACAAGGCTTGTGTACCAGTAGAAAGACGTTGCCGACAGTTGTTGCTGCGCATTTCAAAGATGAAATTCTTCGACCCGGCTTGCGGCAGCGGCAATTTCCTGATTATCACTTATAAATCCTTGCGATTATTGGAAATGGATATATTGAAGATAATTCGTCAATGCAACCTAAACCAAAAATTGGATTTTATAGATGGCTCCTGCATCAGTTTAGGCCAGTTTTACGGCATCGAGTTGCTGGACTTTCCGCATGAGGTGGCCATGCTTTCGCTTTGGCTGGCTGAGCATCAGATGAACCGCAAGTTCCATGACAGCTTTGGCGTGAATACACGTGCCTTGCCATTGCATAATATTACACAGATTGTATGTGGAAATGCTTGCCGGTTGGACTGGAATACGGTATGTCCGCATACGGCAGAGGAGGAAGTGTTTGTTTTTGGGAATCCGCCGTATTTAGGAAAAAGTCTGCAAGAACAGATGCATAAGGAAGATATGGGAATTGTTTTTGATAAAATATGTCAAGGCTGGAAATCGCTTGACTATATAGCAACATGGTTTTATAAAGCAACCCAATATTGTAAAAAGACAAAAGCAGCCTTTGCATTTGTTACAACCAATTCCATCTCACAAGGACAACAAGTTTCTATATTATGGCCTTTATTACTACAAGAAGGTTTATCTATTACATTTGCCTATAAATCATTTAAATGGAAAAATAATGCTAAAAGCAATGCGGGAGTTACTGTAACGATTATTGGAATGGCAGATAATGCAAACAAAAAATACATCTATCAAGAAAACGAACTTAAACGACAAGTTCATAACATAAGCCCATATTTAATCGACTTTCCTAATAACATCATCGCTCCTCAAAACCACCCTATAGCAGCCTTCCCTTCAATGGATTACGGTATAAAAGCTGTTGACGGTGGGCATTTAATTTTGAGCACTTATGAAAAGAATTCATTTTTAAAAGATAATCCAAATTATTCTTTTCTCATAAAAGAATTTGTAGGCTCAGATGAATATATAAATGACAAAAAACGATATTGCCTGTGGATAGATGATGAACAACTCAATTCCGCTCTTCAAATTAATGAAGTAAAGAAAAGAATAGAAAGAGTAAGGCAAATGCGGCTAAACAGCGTTGATGAGGGGGCACGTAAACTGGCTTCACGTCCCCATCAGTTTCGTGAACATCCTACCTTAAGCGAATGTATTATTATTCCTCGTGTATCGTCTGAGTGTAGAGAATATATACCAATGGGTTATTTAAAAGCTGGTACTGTAATTTCGGATTCTGCCTTTGCTGTTTATGATGCCCCCATTTGGCTTTTTGGCATTCTCACCAGCCGAATGCACATGACTTGGGTGAAAACTGTAGGAGGTAGATTAGAAACGCGTTATCGCTATTCTGCACAGCTTTGTTATAATACCTTTCCTTTCCCTACTATCAGCGAAGGAAAGAAAAAGCAGATAGAGGAAGCCGCCGAAAATGTATTGGTGACACGTGCTTACTACCCGGAAAAGACTCTGGCAGAGCTGTATGACCCGGACAAGATGCCTGAGGACTTGCGCGAAGCACATGCCACTTTGGACGATATAGTGGAAAGTTGCTACCCAGGTTATCCATTCAGGAACGACGAAATGCGATTGGAATGCCTATTTAAGTTGTATGAGAAGATGACGAAAAAACAAAACCCGATAGCTTGAATAACCAGAGGCTACCGGGATTCAACCATGCAAATATATTCATTTTATCGAAAATTGTGCAATAATATCAAAAGAAAGACAAATGAATAAGGACTTAATTAGAAATAAGGTGGAATATATAGTGATTTTTATTGCCGAGTTTGGCAAGAAGCATCGTTTGTCGGAGCAGCAGGCTTACCGGTACCTGAAACAATTTGGAGCCATTGAATTGATTGACAGATGCTACGACGTGATGCACACGCAAAGTTTCAGTGACATGGTAACGGACGTAACGACTTATTGCCACAGGAAAGGAGGAAGGTTACAATGAAACTCTATCACGGAACTGTATATGATATAGAGGATATTGACTTGTCCAAGTCGAATACTGCCAAAGATTTCGGGAAGGGATTTTATCTTTCTTCTGACAGACAACAGGCTGAACGCTGGGCTGAATTTAAGTCCAGACAGTTAGAGCAACCGCCGCGTGTGTATGAGTTCAATTTCGATGAAGCTTTGCTTGATGGCGGTAGCCTCTCTGTGAAAAGGTTTGAAGGCTATACAGAGGAATGGGCAAAGTTTATCTTTGCAAACAGGAGCAATCTGGAGAATAAAAACATACATGAATATGACATTGTAATAGGGCCTATTGCCAATGACAAGGTGGGTATTCAGATTCGAAATTATTTGGAAAAGAATATTTCTTTTGATGTATTTTTGGAGAGATTGAAATACTTGAAAGGAATGACAATCCAATACTTCTTTGGAACGGAGCAGGCAATTAAACATTTGAGAAAATTATGAGCGAGTTTCAGTATATGGTGGAGTGTACCACAAGGGATATGGTCGATTTGCTGATGGAGCGTGACGGAATGAGTATGCAAGCAGCATTGGATAAGGTTTATAACTCAAAAGTCTACGAAAAGCTGCTTGACGAGCGTTCCGGACTTTATTTCCAGAGTCCGCAATATGTGTATGAGATATTGAAACATGAAATGACAGATGTCATTCACCTGAATGAAAATAGAAAAAGAAATAAGCAGACGAATATAGTAGACATAAAGTACCAACAGACCGGCGCATCGAGTAGCGTAAACGAGTTGGGGATGAGGGAGATGCAAGCCAAGGCATACGAAGCACGCCACCAACGATTCCTACTTATAAAAGCTCCTCCAGCCTCTGGAAAAAGCCGCGCCCTGATGTTTATAGCATTGGACAAACTGGCTCATCAGGGCATCAAGAAAGTGGTGGTAGCCGTGCCTGAGAAAAGCATCGGGCGTTCTTTCAGGAATACGAATCTGAAGGAATACGGTTTCTTTGAAGATTGGAAGGTTGCACCCTATTTCAACCTGTGCGATACAACCAATGAGAAAGACAAAGCTGAACGTTTTTGTGAGTTTTTTAACCAATCGACAGCAAAAATTCTGGTATGCGCCCATGCCACACTGAGAAATGCTTCGGCAGAATTGCCGGATGAAACATTTAACGACTGCCTGCTGGCCATTGATGAATTTCACCATACCAGTGCAGACGCAAACTCAGGGCTGGGTGATATTGTGCGGCGGGTGATGAATCATACCAACGGGCATATCATAGCCATGACAGGCTCTTATTTCCGCGGAGATGGCGTACCGGTTTTGCGTTCGGAAGACGAAGCACGATTTTATCCGGTAACTTACAATTATTACCAGCAGCTGAACGGATATAAATACCTGAAGAACCTTATCTTGGGTTATCACTTTTATCACGGCATTTATCTGGACCACTTGGTCGAGGTTCTTGATACACATAAGAAAACAATCATTCATATACCCAGTGTAAATTCGCGTGCGTCGACAGGAAAAACCAAGTATGACGAAACGGCTGAAATCATTAAACTGATAGGTGCAATAGAATACAAAGATTATAATACAGGTATCTACCATGTACGTACCCCG
Source organism: uncultured Bacteroides sp. (assembly GCA_900553815.1). Taxonomy (GTDB): domain Bacteria; phylum Bacteroidota; class Bacteroidia; order Bacteroidales; family Bacteroidaceae; genus Bacteroides. The sequence continues at coordinate 51,302 of USEY01000009.1, read as the reverse complement.
GATGATAGACTGCTTAAAGTGGCCGATTTGGTAGAAGACGACCAGAAAGAGCGCAACATGGTGCAGGCCTATCTGCAAAATATGAAAAAGGCGGATGATATGGATATCATCATAGCCCTGGGGACAGCCAAGGAAGGATTTGACTGGCAATGGTGTGAAACCTGCCTGACCATAGGCGTGCGTGGGTCGCTTACCGAAGTAATCCAAATCATAGGACGTTGCACACGCGACAGTGAAGGGAAAGAAACTGCACGTTTCATCAATATGATAGCCATGCCTGATGCCGAACAGGCAGACGTAAAGGTAGCTGTAAATGATTTCCTAAAAGCCATAACCGCCTCGCTGCTTATGGAGCAGGTAATGGCTCCCAACTGGAATTTTAAGACAGTGAAAGAAGCAGTAGAAACCCCGGACACCGACTGGAGAAATGTGGTGGTAGAAGGATTGAAGCCGTTGTCCAGTGCAAAGACCAAAATGATTGTACAGGAACAGTTGGACGATTTGAAAGCAGCCATCTTGCAGGATGAAATGGTGGTAAGGGCCATCAGCGGTTCAACTACGGCAGAGCACCTGAACAAGGACTTGATACCCAAAGTCATAAGAGAACGATATACGGACTTGACCGACGAGGAAGTGGAGGAAGTGAGACAGCACGTTGTGCTGGACACTTTGTTCAAGAGTTCGGAAATAGTCAATGAAAAAGGAGAGCCGGTAACCTTTGAACCTGATGGACAAGTGAAGGAAAGCGAAGGAAACAGACTGCTGAAACTGGCCAACCGTTTTGTAGAAATAGACAAGCTGTCCATAAACTTGATTGACACCATTAATCCATTCCAGCGGGCATACGAGGTGTTGTCTAAGTCGGTTGACGCACCTACCCTGAAAATCATTCAAAATACGATAGCCGAGCAAAAGTTTGACCTGACAATTGAACAGGCTATAGCCTTATTCAAAGGGCCTTTGAAAGATTATATCAGAGAACACAACGGAAAGATACCGGCAGCAGACGACCCGAATCCCAAAGTTAGGGAATTGGCGGCAGCCCTGCAAATGATGAAGAATTTAAAAGAAAGGAAAATGAGGGGATTGGACTTTAATCCTGAAGATTTTAAAAGACAATAATTAAGTAAGTGAGTTTTTGAGTTTATACATCAATACGAAATAATAGCTTAAAAGCTAAAAGACTAAAGGACAAAATACTTATGGAATGGCCTAAAGAACTGCTGGATATATTTGAAGACCCATTGCTGGATGACGTGCGCCCTAAAGCCATGGTGCCGACGGCAAACGACCGGCTGGCACTAAAACTGGTGGAAATAACGGACTGGGTAGAAGCCCACGGGCGTGAGCCGCAAAAAGATGGTGACTTAGCTGAAAAGATGCTTTTTGCATCATTGAAAAGCATGCGTAATCGTCCTGATAAATCGGCATTAAAAATATTTGACCGGCTTAATTTATTAAGTGAATGAGCATGGATGTAAATAAGGAACTGGAAGATTTGCTGAACGATCCTTTGTTGGATATGACAGAAAAAGAGCGTTCGCTGTTTGACATACCCGATGACATGAAGAAAGTCATGGAGAAGAGAGCAAAAGCTGATTATGTGGCACAGCGTAAACCCTGCCCGGACTTTTTTGTTTTCAAGCCGCAGTTTGAGAAGGTACATAAAGAACTTAGTCTAGGCATACGCAATCTTGCAAAGTTATCGAAGACAGAAAACATCGAAGCCGGGCAGTATTATGTTGTTGACGGACAGATGCTATATCTGGACAAAATGGAGAAAAAGCAATGGAACGATACGAATAAACGCTATGACGGGCGTACAAGATGTATTTACGAAAATGGCACAGAATCAGATATATTGCTCCAGACATTGCGCAAGAATGTGATGGAAAGCGGTTATATTGTCACTGAATCACAGGAAGAGACGGCACACAATTTTTTCAAGAACGCCGATATTAAAGACAATGACAAGGTAACCGGATTTATATACGTTCTTCGTTCTTTATCAGATAATCCAAATATAAAATCACAGAAAAATCTGTATAAAATAGGTTTTTCTACTATTGCCGTCGAAGAACGTATTGCAAACGCAGCGAATGAACCTACTTACCTGATGGCAGCGGTGGAAATTGTAGAAACATTCAAAATTGTGAATATGAACTCACATATATTTGAATCGTTACTACATCAGTTGTTTGATGCTGTAAAATTTGAAGTGACTATTACGGATAGCAACGGAAAAGTCCATAAACCCAAGGAGTGGTTTGTTGTTCCACTAAACATCATAGACACAGTAATAGAAAAAATAATGGATGGCACCATCCTGGAGTATATTTATAACCCACAAATGGAATGTCTGGAAAAACGGGCTACCAAGAGGGTGTCCAACTATGATACAAAAGGTATGAAAATATTAACCCTTAATATTAAAAAGGTCTATTTTGACCAAATAATATCGGGTGAAAAGAAAACTGAATATAGAGAGTTGAAACAGACAACCTTAAACAAATACACTTATATAGATGAAGCAGACGGGAAACGATATTTGCGTCGTTATGATGCGCTAAGACTTTTTGTAGGCTATAGGAAAGACAGGGAAAGTGCACTGTTGGAGGTTATTAATACGACTTATAACAATGGCGTGGTGGAATATCATTTGGGAAAGGTGTTGGAAAAGATATGAATGCTGTCGTGAGAAATATTAAATAGACATTCTAAATACCAACAATAAAATCCAATGACTTGACGCATCAAAGACTATCAGAAATCAGCGGTGCAAATACAATACCTATTTTATCATAACTCAGGATCAGAATGGATAATAGTAATATATACATCATCAAGGTAGAAGGAAATGTCATAGCGAACGACCAAATACACTATGCACAAAATTGGGTTAGCTGTAAAGTTGGCATAACAGATTCAGACAATTCTAATTATACCTACAATGAGCATACTCATACTGTAACAAGTAACCTGATTCTGAATAAGGACAGAAGGGCGGTACCTTATGCCATATATGTATCAGAAAAAGGTACAGACGCTTGTTCCACCGGAGAGTTAGCTGCATGTTCTGGTTTTATGGCTGCTTATTATAACTACGACAATTTTATGCAAACAATAATAAGTCAATTAGAAGCTGCCAGTAAACTCCCTGAATACATACTACCTTTAGTTTACAAATCACTATTTACAGATTTATTTAGTATCTTGGAGTTATTTTTATCTGATACGATCCTCTGCTTAATATACACCAATAAAATATTATTTGAAAAAGCCAAAGAGTTTTACAGACTAAAAAAAGAAAAAGGAAATACAATCACTGATTTAGAAAATAAAACCCATAAATTCTTCTTTAATGAAGTAGTATACCATAAGTTTGATAAAGTAAATGACATTTACTACAGAGTCGCAGGGGTTAGTCTACCAAATTGCAGTCAATTACAGAAATTTCTTCATAAACGAAACAATATTGTTCATAGATATTCTTTATCCAATATTGATAGAATGCGTGTTACAACTATATCAAAACAAGATGTAGAAGACTTAATAATTACGATAGATACTTTTGTAGATAAATTATTGGCTGAGTTATCCGAGAAGTATAAATAAATCCGACTATCATAGTAAAAAACTAAATGCCATTTTAAATTATGCGAGATCTTATTCAGAAATATAAGTTAAACCCACCTTTAAAAGTAACACACACAACATAATTACGATAATATTAATTTGAACTTTTAAAATATACCATACTATCGTCAGCAAAGAAAACACCCGTATATTTTCGTTTGCCGACGGCTTTTTATATCTTTGCTAACGCGAAGATAGGAGGCGGCTCGGCATAGTCAAACCCGAAAACTCCGTTTTCTGTTTGTCTCTGCGCTCGCCTTTCGCTATCTTTGCCGAGTGCAGATGCTAAAAGAATAGACTGGCATTGAAACATAACAAAAAAGAAGAATATGAAAGCGACGAGATACATCTTAGGAATGGCACTGATGGGCCTTCCGCTGGCCTTGGGGGCACAGGAACAGGCGAAAGATACGACCATGAACCGCACGGTGGTGGTGGAACAGGAATATACGCCGGACATCATGGATGCGCCCAAGATAAACGTATTGCCACGGGTAGAGCCGCCCACGGTGAGCAAGAAGGAGGTGGAGTATGCGGCAGGGGTGCTGCCTGCCAGCCAGATTCCGGCAGGGACGATGAAGCCCTTCAGCGGCAAGGAGGAACAGCAGAAGGCGCAGCCGGGATATGCCCGACTGGGCTATGGCATGTTCGGCAACCTGGATGCTGCGGCCAGCTACCAGCTGACGCCGTCGGAAAATGACCGCATCAACATTGGCTTTGCCATGGACGGCATGGACGGAAAGATAGACATGGGCGAGGGACTGGAGAAATGGAAATCGTTCTTCTACCGCACACGGGCAGGGGTGGACTACCTGCACAACTTCCGCAACCTGGACCTGAAGATGGGCGGTGACTTCGGACTGAGCAACTTCAACTTTACGCCTCTGGCAGCGGACGGCAAGCAGAAATTCCTGTCGGGTGGGCTGCATGTGGGCATACAGAACCGGAACAAGGACCTGCCGCTGGACTACCGGGTAGAAACGAACCTGCTGCTTTACCAGCGTCAGACCGACCCGGCAGGCAATGACGGACAGGAAGGACTGGTGCGCACGAAGGCAGAGGTGAGCGGACGAATCTCGGACGAACAGCGCATAGCCATCGCCCTGGGCATGGACAATGCGTTCTACAAGGAAATAGCTTTCAAGGACTTTACATCGGTGACACTGCATCCCTACTACCTGCTGCAGGATGAGAGCTGGATGCTGCGCCTGGGGGCACAGGTGGACCTGGCTTTCGGCTTTGGCAAGGGTTTCCGCGTGGCACCCGACGTGAAGGCACAATATAACTTCTCGGACAGCTACCTGCTCTATGCACAGGCCACGGGCGGGAAGCTGCAAAATGACTTCCGCCGCATGGAAAGCCTGAATCCCTACGGACAGCTGTATGAACAACTGGATGCCACCTACGAGCAGCTGAACGCGGCCATCGGCTTCAAGGCAAGCCCAACGGACGGGTTGTGGTTCAACCTGTATGGCGGCTACCAGAACCTGAAGAATGATGTGTTCGGATTCACCGACCCGGTGATAGGAGGAGATATGCTGGCCCGGCTGCTGCTGTTGCAGGAGGACACCTGGAACATGTATGCGGGAGCGGAGATAAGCTACAGCTACAAGGACATGTTTGGCTTCAGGGCAGCAGGTGTGTACCGCAACTGGGATACGGACGAGAGCGCCGACGCTCCGTACAGCAAGCAGACGGTACTGGGCTTCAAGCCGGCCTTTGAGGGCGACCTGCGCATAGACGCCAGCCCGATGGAGGCACTGCGCCTGTCGGTGGGCTACAACTATACGTCGCGCACAAAGGTGGAAGGCGAACAGGCCGACCCGGTGAGCAACCTGTATGTACACGGCAGCTATGAGCTGTTCAAGGGTATCACGGTATATGCACGCCTGAACAACTTGCTGAACAAAAAATACCAGTACTACGAAAGCTGCCCGGCACAGGGCTTCAGCGTGATGGGTGGCGTGAGCTTCCGCTTCTGACAGGGCTGCCACGCACGGAGGGCCAGCAGCCGGGGGTAAAAGGGTGGAAAAAACACCTTTTTTACTAAATTCTCTTATAATATAAGGTGAGTAGTTTTATTTTTTCTACTTTTGCGGCCAAACCTGAGCGACAGAAGTCACACATAAACGGAATAGCTATGCAGAAAAACCTTGTCATTGTAGAGTCTCCGGCAAAAGCAAAGACCATAGAAAAATTTCTGGGGAAGGGATATAAAGTCCTCTCCAGTTATGGACATATACGCGACCTGAAGAAAAAGGAATTCAGTATTGACATTGCCCACGACTTTAAGCCCGACTATGAAATACCCGGTGAAAAGAAAGAATTAGTAAAGAAACTGAAGGAAGAAGCGGAGAAGGCCGACGTGGTCTGGCTGGCATCCGATGAGGACCGCGAGGGAGAAGCCATAGCCTGGCACCTGTATGAGGTACTGCAACTGAAACCGGAAAACACGAAGCGCATCGTATTCCACGAAATCACCAAAGGGGCCATCCTGAAAGCCATAGAGAACCCACGGAACATTGATATCAACCTGGTGGACGCACAGCAGGCACGCCGTGTGCTGGACCGTATTGTGGGTTTTGAGCTGTCGCCCGTGTTGTGGAAGAAGGTGAAACCGGCCCTGTCGGCAGGACGTGTGCAGTCGGTAGCCGTCAGGCTAATAGTGGAGCGCGAACGCGAGATACAGGCCTTCAAGTCGGAGGCTGCCTACCGCATAACAGCCGTCTTCCTGGTGCCCGACACCGACGGCAAGATGGTGGAACTGCGCGCCGAGCTGGCACGCCGCATCAAGACGAAAGAGGAGGCACGCAAGCTACTGGAGGCTTGCAAGCAGGCTACCTTTACCATCAACGATGTCAGCACGCGTCCGCTGAAGAAGAGCCCCGCAGCACCTTTCACTACTTCGACCCTGCAACAGGAGGCTGCCCGCAAGCTGGGCTTCACCGTGGCACAGACCATGATGGTGGCACAGCACCTGTATGAATCGGGACAGATAACCTACATGCGTACCGACTCGGTGAACCTGTCGGAGCTGGCCATCAACGGCAGCAAGGCAGCCATCGCACAACTGATGGGCGAACGCTACGTGCATCCGCGCCACTTTGCCACCAAGACCAAGGGAGCGCAGGAAGCACACGAGGCCATCCGTCCGACAGACATGAGCAACAGCAAGATAGAAGGCTCGGCACAGGAGAAGAGACTATACGACCTTATCTGGAAGCGTACCATTGCCTCGCAGATGGCAGATGCCGAACTGGAGAAGACAACGGTGACCATCAGCATCAGCCATTCGGCCGACACGTTTACGGCTACAGGCGAGGTGGTGAAATTTGACGGTTTCCTGCGTGTATATAAGGAATCGTACGACGACGAGAACGAGCAGGGCGATGACGAGGCACGCATGCTGCCGCCCCTGAAGAAGGGACAGAGCCTGCAACGGCAGAACATCACCGCCACGGAACGCTTCACACAACATCCGCCGCGCTATACGGAAGCAAGCCTGGTGCGCAAGCTGGAGGAGCTGGGCATCGGACGTCCTTCGACTTACGCGCCTACCATCTCGACCATACAGCAGCGCGAATACGTGGTGAAGGGCGACAAGCCCGGAGAGGAGCGCAGCTTCAATACCCTGACACTGAAAGACAATGCGATAAGCGATACTGACAGTACCGAAATTACGGGCGCAGAGAAATCGAAACTGCTGCCTACGGACATCGGTACGGTGGTAAACGACTTCCTGCTGGAATACTTCCCCGGCATATTGGACTACAACTTCACCGCCAACGTGGAGAAGCAGTTTGACGAGATAGCCGAAGGAGAAGAGCAGTGGACCACCATATTGAAGCACTTCTACACCCAGTTCCATCCCTCGGTAGAGAATACACTGGCCACCAAGAGTGCCCACAAGGCAGGCGAACGCATCCTGGGCAATGAGCCCAAGACTGGTAAGCAGGTGTCGGTGAAGATAGGACGCTTCGGCCCCGTGGTACAGATTGGTACGTCGGAGGACGACGAAAAGCCGCGCTTCGCACAGCTGAAGAAGGACATGTCCATCGAGACCATCACCCTGGAGGAAGCACTGGACCTCTTCAAGCTGCCCCGTACGCTGGGCGAGTTTGAGGGCAAGACCGTGACCATCGGCAACGGACGCTTTGGCCCTTACATCTACAACAACGGCAAGTACACTTCACTGCCGAAGACGTACGACCCCATGTCGGTAACGCTGGAGGAAGCCATCGACCTCATCAAGGAAAAGGAACAGGCAGAGGCCAAGAAGCACATCAAGAAATTTGAGGCCGAACCCGAACTGGAAATCATGAACGGACGCTACGGTCCCTACATTGCCTACAAGGGCAACAACTACAAGATACCGAAGGACATTGTGCCGGAGGACCTGAGCCTTGAGTCGTGCCTGGAGCTGGTGAAGCTGCAAAGCGACAAGGAAACTACGAAGCCCAAGAAAGGGCGGTACGCCAAGAAGAAATAAGGGGCGCAAGCCTATGACAGCATAAAAGAAAGGGTGTCGGAACGGAGAATGAGTCTCCATGTCCGACACCCTTTTTTATGGGTTGGCAACCGCAATGGGTTACATGCGTTCGGGAACTTCGATGCCCAGGATGCCCATGCCCAGACGTACTACCTTGGCCACGTTGGCCGACAGCACCAGACGGAAGGTCTTGAGGGCTTCGTTAGGCTCGCGCAGGATGCTGAAGTCGTGGTAGAACTGGTTGTATTCCTTCACCAGGTCGTAGCAGTAGTTGGCTATCACCGAGGGGCTGTAGTCTTCGCCGGCCTGTTTTACAACGGCAGCAAAGTCGGCTATCATCTGAATCAGGCCTTCCTCTTTCTCGCTCAGTTCAACACCGACGGGCAACTGTGCAGGGATGGTAAGACCAGCCTCCTGTGCCTTGCGCAGCACTGAGCGGATGCGGGCGTAAGTGTATTGGATGAAGGGACCCGTATTGCCGTTGAAGTCGATGGACTCCTTGGGGTTGAAGGTCATGTTCTTGCGGGCATCTACCTTGAGGATGAAATACTTCAGAGCACCCAGGCCCACGATGCGGGCAATGTTGTCGGCCTCTTCCTTGGTCAGGCCATCCAGCTTGCCCAGGTCGCCTGAAGTCTCACGGGCAGTATTAATCATCTCCTCCATCAGGTCGTCGGCATCCACCACTGTACCTTCGCGGCTCTTCATCTTGCCTTCGGGCAGCTCTACCATGCCGTAAGAGAAGTGAACGAGGCTCTTGCCCCACTCAAATCCGAGGCGGTCGAGCAGGATGGACAGCACCTGGAAGTGGTAGTTCTGCTCGTTGCCTACCACGTAGACCATCTTGTCGATAGGATAGTCGGCAAAGCGCAGCTTGGCAGTACCGATGTCCTGCGTCATGTAGACCGATGTACCGTCGGCACGCAACAGCAGCTTGTGGTCCAGACCTTCGCCCGTCAGGTCGGCCCATACGGAGCCGTCTTCCTTGCGGTAGAACAGGCCTTTCTCCAGTCCTTCGAGCACTTTCTGCTTGCCTTCCAGGTAGGTCTCAGACTCATAATATATCTTGTCGAAGCTGACACCCATCATGCGATAGGTCTCGTCGAAGCCGGCATATACCCAGTCGTTCATCTTCTTCCACAGGGCGCGTACTTCGGGGTCGCCTGCCTCCCACTTCACCAGCATGGCACGTGCTTCCTTCATCAGGGGCGATTCGGCCTCGGCCTTTGCCTTGGCATCTTCCTCGCTCATGCCCTCGGCCTGGTATTGGGCCATCAGTTCCTTCACCTCAGCCTTGTAGTGCTTGTCGAAGGCTACATAGTAATCACCGATAAGGTGGTCGCCTTTCTTGCCGCTCGACTCGGGGGTCTCGCCGTTGCCGTACTTCAGCCAAGCCAGCATGGACTTGCAGATGTGGATACCGCGGTCGTTGACGATGTTGGTCTTCACCACCCGGTTGCCGTTGGCGGCAATGATGTTGGCCAGGGCATTACCCAGCAGGTTGTTGCGCACGTGGCCCAAGTGAAGGGGCTTGTTCGTGTTGGGCGAAGAGTATTCTATCATCACCAGCGGCGACTCGGGCGTGGCTGCCACCAGGCCGTAGCGCTCATCAGCGTGTATGCCGTTCAGCAGTTCAATCCAGGCAGAAGAAGCTACTGTCAGGTTCAGGAATCCCTTGATGACGTTGAATCCGGCTACCGACGGCTCGTTGGCCACCAGATATTCGCCTATCTCCTGTGCCGTTTGCTCGGGCTTCTTCCTGGACATGCGCAGGAAGGGGAAGACCACCAGTGTGAGGTGTCCTTCAAACTCTTTCTTCGTCTTTTGCAGCTGTATCTGTTCGGCAGGCACATCCTGTCCGTACAGCGCTTTCAGTCCGTTGACCACGGACAACACCAGTTTTTGTTCTATGTTCATGATTTATGTCAATTAAGTTTCACAAGCCGGAGGCGGGAGGCGACAGATAATCAACCTTCTCGCTTTCAAGATGCAAAAGTACATAAAAATCACGGGGTTTTCATACCGACAGGATAAAGAAACTGTTTTTCTTTAGAGGATGGAGGGTGAAAGGCAAGCGCAGAGACGGACAGGGAAACAAAGTTTTCAGGTTTTGCCATACCAAACCGTAGCCGGACTTATAACTACTGCAACATCAACGGACTGAATCCTGCCTACCAAAGTACTGAAATTCGGGTATCAACTTCCGTAATCAGGATAGTGCGAAAAATGCTCATTTCTGATATATTTGCAAGAAGATTAAATATAGAATCATGAAGGTTTTGCTTATTAACGGAAGTCCCCACCCAAAGGGGAATACATTCATCGCCTTGTCAGAAGTAGCCAAAACATTGGAAGAAAACGGCATAGAGGCTGAAATCGTTTCTATCGGGGCAAAGGCTGTTCAGGGTTGCATTGCCTGTGGACGGTGTCGGGAGATAGGACGATGTGTGTTTAATGATGAACTGTACAACAAAGTCAGAGAAAAACTGGAAACAGCGGACGGCATTGTGATAGGTTCACCCGTCTACTATGCCGGACCCAACGGTTCGCTGTGCGCATTGCTCGACCGACTATTCTACTCGGCAGGTTCTCTGCTGGCCTTCAAGCCTGCCGCTGCCGTAGCGGTATGTCGCCGTGGGGGTGCCAGCGCCACGTTTGACCGGCTGAACAAGTACTTCACCATCAACAACATGCCGGTAGTATCCTCGCAGTACTGGAACAGCGTACACGGAGCACGTCCTGGCGAGGCTACCCAAGACATTGAGGGTCTGCAGACCATGCGCACCCTGGGACGCAACATGGCATGGATGCTGAAAAATCTGAAGCAGGGCGGAGAAACGATACCGTCCGGTGAGCCGTGGACTCCTACCAACTTTATCCGGTAACGTGTAAAAGTTACTCAAGGGAAGACAAACAAAACAGCTAATAGACCCAATCCACAAGAGAAGGCATGCTCAACCTTCTTATTGAAAAAGCGCGAACCTCACGGTCCGCGCTTTCCTACCTATTGTTAACTTTAATCTGTAGCAATCTGGCAATTACCTGATTGTCTTCAGTCCTTTCATTTCTTCTTTGGTGGCCGGCTTGATGCTGATGGCCGCACCGCCACCCGCTGCCAGCTGTTGTTTCAGGCGGCTCTTCGAGGTGACTACCACACAGCGTATGCGGTAGCTCTGCGGATTGTCTTTCCAGTGGGCATCGGAGCCGTCCTCGTAAATGGTGGCAATGTACTTGGTGCCTGCGGGCAGGAAGCTGAAGTCAATCTGCGCCGTACGGGCATTCTCGTCGGTGATGGCACCCACAAACCAGGTATCCTTGCCTTTGGCACGGCGGGCCACGGTGATGTAGTCGCCCGGTTCGGCCTCCAGGTAGCGGCTGTCGCTCCAGTCTACGGCTACGTCCTTGATGAACTGGAAGGCATCCATGAAGCGGCGGTAGTTGGCCGGCAGGTCGCAGGCCATCTGCAAGGGGCTGGGCATGGTGACGTACAGGGCCAGCTGCTTCACCAGCGTGGTGCCGGCCTGCTCGTTCTTCTTGCCGTCGCCATAGTAGTCCAGCTTGGTCTGGAACAGTCCGGGCGTGTAGTCCATGGGGCCACCCTTCAGGCGGGTGAAGGGCAAGATGGTGGTGTGGTCGGGGTCGTTGCCACCCATCGACTCAAATTCACCGCCGCGGGCAGACTCCTGTGCCACCCAGTTAGGGTAGGTACGGCAAAGGCCGGTGGGACGTACAGCTTCGTGGCTGTCTACCATGATATGGTAGTCGGCAGCGCGCTTCACCACGTGTATGTAGTGGTTGTTCATCCATTGCGAGGAGTGATATTCGCTGCGGGGAATGATGTAGCCCACGTAGCCGGTCTTCACGGAGTTGTAGCCGTGGTCTACCATATACTGGAAGGCACGGTCCAGCTGGCGTTCGTAGTCGGCGGCATTGGAAGCCGTTTCGTGGTGCATTATCATCTTCACGCCCTTGGAAGCTGCATAGCGCTGTATTTCCTCTACGTCGAAATCGGGATAGGGCTTGTCGAAGAGGAACTGGCGGTCTTTCTTGTAGGAGCACCAGTCTTCCCAACCTTCATTCCAGCCTTCCACCAATACACCGTCTATACCATGCTCGGCAGCAAAGTCTATGTATTGCTTCACGTTGGCCGTATTGGCCGGGTGACGACCGTTGGGAGTCAGCTTGGTGTAGTCGGTCACGCCGGGTTTGGCCTTGTAGTAGTCGCTGTAGGCCCAGGTGCGGCCATCGCCTACAAACATTTCCCACCATACGCCCATGAACTTCTGGGGCTTAATCCAAGAAGTATCGTCGAAGGCACAGGGTTCGTTCAGGTTCAGGATGAGCTGCGAGGCCAGTATCTGACGGGCATCATCGCTCACCGTCACCGTGCGCCAGGGCGAGTGGCAGGGCAGTTGCAGGTATCCCTTCTTGCCCAGCTTGTCGGGCACGAGGTGGGCGCTGAGACGGAAGTTCTTGTCGTCCACATTGAGCAGCATGGCGGCAAAGTCCACCAGGGCAGCCTCGTGTATGTTGATGTAAAGTCCGTCGGCAGTCTTCATCATGAGAGGTGTCTGCACGGAGAATGAGGTGGCCTGCGACTCATAGCCCTTCTTGCGGAGGTTCTTCTCCATACCCTCGCGTATGCCGCTCAGGGGGGCGGTGGTGTAGGCAAACTCGTTGGTGTCGTAGTCGCCGGGGATGCAGAAGGTCTTGTGGTCGCCCGTCAGGTTGAACTCGGTCAGTTCATCCTTCACGGTCAGGTAGTTCATGGTGGGCTGTTCGGGCAACTCGTAGCGGAAGCCCAGGCCATCATCAAAAAGGCGGAAACGCAGCAGCAGCGTGCGGCCCTCGGCGGCAGGCTGGCGCAGGGTCAGTTCCAGTTCGTTGTAGTGGCAGCGCACGTTCTCATACTCGCCCCACACGGGTTGCCAGGTCTCGTCGGCTGTGGCAGTCTTCTGTCCGGCCAGTTCAAAGCCACCGGCCAGCGAAGCTTCCTCCATCTCCAGTCCCAGACGGCTGGGGGCAATCACGGTCTGCCCCTTGTAGCTCAGTTGGTAGGAGGGCACTCCGTTGTCCAAGGCAAACTGCATTTTCAGGTTTCCATCGGGCGACAGCAGTTCTTGTGCCGCCAAGGCTGCGGGCAAGCACATCAGCAGGCCCGCAAGCTTAATCTTCCATGTTCTCATTGTACGCAATGGTTAATAAGTTAGTATTCTGTATTGATAGGGTTCCATAGTCAGAGTATCGGCCAGCTGCAAGGAAGCATCCTGCATCAGGTCGGTAGCCACATGGCCTTTCCACTCCTGCGGCAGAGCCACCTGCTTTGCTTCACCCCTGACGTTGACCACAAACAGGATGCGTTCATCGGCTTTTGCCTTCTCATACATCAACACATCACAAAGAGGATACTTCTTCAAACTGCCCTTGCGAATGGCATCATGGCTGTTATAGAGCTTCATGAACCGGCAGAATTCCTGTCGCAGACTGTTGTTTGCCTTCCAGTCAACCGGACAGTAGCGGAAGAAGTTGATGGTATCTTCATATCCTACTTCCTGAGAACTGTATATCAGGGCGCCGCCATGCAAGCTGGTGGTCAGCACAAAGGCAGCCATGGCACCCCGTTCGCCATGAAACTCCTTGATGGGCGACATCTTGGTCATTTCGTCGTGGTTGGTGGTAAAGCGCAGCTTCACCTTGCCCACGGCCAGTGAGTCATACTCGGCTTCATCCGTAGCAAACAGTTGTGAGGCACAACTGTCCTGACGCATAACCTGACGCAGGCTTTCCAGAAAGTCCCAGGCATAGTTCATGTCAAAACCTGCCTTGAAGTGGTTCTTCCGCTTACCCTCGGCCAGCATCAGCAACGGGCGTCTGCCGGGAGCACGCAGCGAGTCAATGGCCTGCTTCCAGAAGTCGTAGGGCACAAAGTCGGCAGCGTCGCACCTGAAGCCGTCAACACCCACACTATCCACCCAAAACTTCATGGCATCAATCATGGCCAGCCTCATCTCCTGGTTGTCAAAATTCAGGTCGGCAACATCCAACCAGCCGGTATTGGCAGGCGAAATAATGTTACCCTCGGTGTCCTGCGTGTACCAGTCCTTGTTGGCCAGCCAGGCATTGTCCCACGAAGTGTGGTTGGCTACCCAGTCTATAATCACGCTGATTCCCTTGCTGTGGAAGCGCGATACCAGACTCTTGAACTCGTCCATCGTGCCAAACTCAGGATTCAATGTCTTGTAGTTCTTCACACAATAAGGTGAATTGACCGATTTCTCCTGCCCCACCTCATTCAGCGGCATGAACCACACTACATTTGCTCCCAGTGCCTGAATAGAATCAACATAACCGGCCACAGCATTGAACGACTGCCGGGGAGCAAATACCCGCGGATTGACCTGATACATCACCACATCTTCGGGAAGGGGCAACTGACGGCCTCCGTCCGCTGTCTTATCCTGCTTGCCGACAGGCGTGCCACAAGCTACCGCCAACGCCAGCAAAGCGGCTGAAAAAAATACTTGTTTCCACATAACTATTTTCATTTTTTCTAAAAAACTCATCTATTGACAAAATTCCGTACTATGGACAAGACCCGACATTCAGATTTCGCCACTAAACGAGTGCACCAAACCTTTCACGGAAAGTTGTTGCACCGATGCGCACAAAGACACGAATAACCCGATAAGAGAGAGACTGCCGGAATCGGAAGGTACACAAGGCTCTATTCTTGTTTCATTCATAATACTTCGATTTTACATTAACAGCCACAAATTAATTATCCGGGCCTCCGGCCTCAACCGGAAACACAATGCAAATATCGAAAACTTAATCTAGGAAAACTAAAATGCCAAAAGAAAATCTAAATCAATATAACAATTAAACTACACATTATCAACTATATAGTTGATTTTTCATACCCCAAAAAACTAAATGAAAACATAGAAAAATCAAGGTTCTGAGATGCTTTTTCAGTGCTGCAAAGGCTTGTTTCACCCACGCCAATCCACCTTTCCAACGCCAGCAGGCGAAAGGCATTGAGAGCACAGCCGCGCACCCATTTCACCGGCCGTGAAACTTGCGTGAAAGAACGATGTTTCACCGTTAAACTCTGACGGACAGGAGGGTAACCCCTGCTGTGAGAGCGTGAAACTTCTGACGGAAGAAACTCTTTTTACAGGTGTGAAAGCTCGATGAAAGGGGACAAAAAGCTACCGGGCAAGCAGCACAATAGACCAAGCGGACAACGCAGCCGCAAGTGTAAGCAAACACAGCCGCCTGCGAAAGCCGATGCAGCCGTATGCGTTGGCAACAGCAGCCTGACAGGGAAAAGGGAAGTACCAAGATTTGGCGTGGTAGCAGTTAACTCCCAGCATGGTAGCAGTCCACTCCCAGCACGGTAGCAGTCCACTCCCAGCACGATAGCAGTTAACACCTTTGCCGGCCATCGGCTAACCTTTGGGAATGCCAATCTTCATCACTTCGGCCTCGAAGTTGCCACGATATAGCGATTTGTTCTTCAGCTTCGACCGGTAGGTGTAGATGGTGGTTATGGAGCAACGCAGGAAACTGGCAATGCGCGAACTGTCTGATATGCCCAGCCGTATGAGGGCATAGATGCGTAGCTCGGTGGACAGGCGCTCGCCCTGCTTGGGTTCTACCTGCTCCTCGGGCGGGAAGAGGCGGTTGAAGCTCTCCACGAAATGAGGATAGATATTCAGGAAAGCGTTGTCGAACTCGCGGTAGAAATCCTTCAGGGCCTCGTCGATGAAGCGCGACGACTTCAGCTGCTTGTACAGCTCGTCCAGCTTGCCGGCGCCGGCCTGCTTGTTCAGCATCTTGCGATAGGTCTCCCACTTGTCTATGTAGGCCGAGCAAAGTCCCAGGAAGCGGCCTATGTATTCTTCCTTGACACAGTTGGCTTCTGTCAGCGAGCCGTTCATTTCCTGCTGCCTGAGATTGGCAGCCGTAAGGTCCTCGTTCAGCTTCTGCAACTCCCGGTTGGCCTCTACCACCTCCCGGCGCGCACGGGCCAGCTTCTTCATCTGGCCGATGACAAAAATTACCGCCGCTATCAGGAACAGGGACAAGGCGCTGATGACCCACAACGACACGTAGAGTTTCTGCCGCTGGGCTTCCTTCTCGCGCTGGTAGGCATTGTCTATCAGCGGCAGCATGCGCGAGGCCTGTATGTTGCGCAGGCGGGCGTTGTAGAAGGTGGCGTCGGCCATGCTCTTCTTCATGTAGCGGTTGGCACGCTCCAGGTCGCCTTCCTCATAAAGCAGCTCGGCCAGCACCCGCAGCGAGTTGTTCTCCTTCACCACACACCTGATGTCGGCTATGGCACTCTCGGCCAGGTAATACTTCCGCTCACTGACAGGCCTGTCGGGCTCACAGGCAAAAGCCAGGACGGAAGTCAGCACGGCATAGTCGCGCGTCTGCCTGTTCAGTTGGGGCAGAAAATGTCTCAACACAGACCGTGCCTCTTCATAACGCCCCTGGTCAATCAGCAACGGGGCCTGTACGACGACGTGCATATACGTTCCCGGCGGAACTATATGCAGGATAGAATCAAGGTAGCAGGCCCGCAGTTTCAGGTAGTGTGGACGATACTCATCGTCCTGGGCATACTCGGCATGATACAGGTAGATATTCTCGTACGCCGTATAATAATCCAGCAACCGGCTGCCCACAATGCCTTTCCTGTCTATCGTCTGCAACAAGGCTATGCCCTCGGCATAAAGTCCCGACACGGCCAGCAGGTGAGCCTTCTTCAGTTTCGACTCCACCAGCCAGTCATTCCGTCCCAACATGCCGGCAATCTCTATATTACGGTTAATATAGTGCAAGGCCGAATCACAAATATAGGTTTCGTATTCGTCGTGCAAATGAAAGTTGACGGCATACTCTTCCTCGGGCGACAACGCACGTGCCGACAGCGATTGCCTGATGGAAGCAATGTGGCGTTCCTTTTCGACCTCAAACTGACGGCTGTGGAGAATGACATCATCGAGCACCGACAACAACGAGTCGAGCCGCGCCTCGGCAGCCACCGCCTCAGGGCAAACCACCCAGCAGGCCAGCAAACATCCGCACAGGAGCGTCTTCAACCGCAGTTTCATGTCTAATGCCATTCTCCGCATCACATTGTCGTTTCTCTTTTGAAGTCAAGCCGTTCAGGGCCTATTCTTCATACATTTTGTCTATCACTTCCTTGTAGTTCTTCGACACTACCGCACGCCTCAGCTTCAGCGTGTTGGTCAGTTCACCACGTTCCATGCTGAATGGTTCGGGCAACAGCGTAAACCGCTTTATTTGCTCGTAGTGGGCAAACTGCTGTTGCAAGGTGTCGATGCGTGAACGATACAGGTCCTGAATCTTCGGATGATTCAGCAAATCGGCCATGCTGCTGTAGGTAATGCCTTTGGTTTTGGCAAAATCCTTCAGTACGCCGTATGCCGGGACGATAAGGGCCGACACAAACTTGCGCTGGTCGGCAATGATGGCTATCTGGTCTATGAAGCGGTCGATGGCCAGCTTCGTCTCCAAAGCCTGCGGAGAGATATACTTGCCATTCGACGTCTTGAACAAGTCCTTGATGCGCTCCTTTAGGAAGAGTGTACGCCCTTTCAGATAGCCGGCATCGCCCGTATGGAACCAGCCGTCCTCGTCAATGGCTGCCCGGGTGGCTTCCGTCTTCTTGTAATATCCTTTGGTTATGGTCTTGCCACGAAGCAATATCTCGTCGTTCTCGCCAATCTTCACCTCCAGATCGGGCATCACCTCGCCCACCGACCCGATGACGTAGTTCACCGAGGGGAAGCAGGACACCGTAGCCGTAGACTCTGTCAGCCCGTAGCCTACCACCATGTTGATGCCTACCGAATGTACAAACTCGCACACCTCATCGGACACAGCCGCTCCGGCTGTGGGGAAGAACGTACCGTTCTCAATGCCAATGGTCTTCTTCAGCAACGCATAGATGGTCTTCTCATAGAATTTATATTTCAGGTGCAGCATCAGGGGCGGCGTCTTGCCCTGTCGCAGGTAGTCTATGTTATGTTCCCTGCCGACCTTGATAGCATTGAGCATCATGGACTTCCTGATACCCGTTTCCTGGTTGATGCGTTCTTGTACTCCCTGGTAAACCTTTTCCCAGAAACGGGGCACACTGCACATCATGGTAGGTCTTACTTCCTTGATGGTAGTCTGTATGTCGGCCGGACGCAGGTTAATGCACACCTGCACACCACGTTGGATGCACACATAGGTCCATCCACGCTCAAATACGTGTGTCAATGGCAGGAAGCAAAGCGATACATCCTTGTCCGAGATGAAAGGCAAGCGAATCTGGTGCGTACGGAAAGCCTCCAAGTAATTGGAGTGATGGAGCATAACTCCCTTGGGCTCACCGGTCGTACCCGAAGTGTAAAGTATGTTGGCCAAATCATCGGGCGAAGCCTGTGCCGTACGAGCTTCCACCACATCGTTGTGAGGCAAATCTTTGCCCATAGCCATGAACTCATCGAAATAAATGGAAGTCATATCACGCGGGTCGCGCACTACCGAACGGTCAAATATAATAAGCTGTTGCAGGGAATGGCAGAAACCGAATACGCTGAAAGCTGCGTCATACTGGAATTGCTCGCCTACAAACAGATAACGTATCTGCGCATCATTGATAATATATTGAGCCTGGGCAGGCGAACTGGTGGCATAAAGCGGAATAGTCACAGCCCGGTTGGCAAAGGCGGCAAAATCCACATACAGACACTCCGGCTTGTTTTGCGAGAAGATACCGATATTCTCTTGCACTTCCACACCCAGCTCAACCAACGCATTGGCAGCCTGGCGAATATTGGCAGAAAACGAATTCCAGCTGATAGGAATCCATTGCGCTTTCTCATAGTCTCTGTATTTCAAGGCAATCTTGTCTCCATACTTCTCTGCCTGGCGATGAACCAGCACAGACAAATGATGATAAGTCATAATCAGTAACGGTTGAATGTTAATTTGTCACAAATATATTGGTTTTATTTGAAACTATTCTCATTACTGTATGAAATATTTCAAAGCCGGGGTTTTACGTTGAAGACTAGGCACACTATCCTGCTGGCAGGAAGTGGAAAAGAAAATTGCAAGAATGGAGCAAATCGTTGCTGCGGGGTATTAAAAAAAGTGGATATGCCTTGTCCAAGCATATCCACTTCTACAAAAACAGCGTTAACTTTAACTATTCAATAAATTCACATTCTCATATTAACCAAGGCATAATAAGAGTCACAAGTACCCAAGTGAATTACATCTCTTTAAAATCATTTAATTCGGATAGCATATAAAGAGCGAGTAGTTGTAACAAATAAAATACTCTTCTGCTTACCACCTATAGCCAAGGATATAGGACGTTCTTCTACTCTGATACGTTTCTTTTCCTTACCATCTTTTCCGTAAACGAAAATCTCACCATCAGCCACATAGAGATTTCCTTCTGAATCTACAACGTTGCTATATTGGCCATAAGGACATACCGTTTCCGGATTAACCAAACGTCCTTCCTCATTAACACCAACTTTGACTGTAGATTTTGTTGACTCATTAACAATAAACACAGGTTCGGTCTGACCCGGTGTCACAGAAGTAAGCGCAGCGGAGCGACCCAAATCGTAGGTTTCAGGAATTATAGTCACACCATCAGGAGCAACAAAACTATATTCCGGCATGCTTACCAGCACTTTCTCAAAGTCTCCACGCCAACGGCTGGAAGGGTGTATCACTTTCTGAACATTACTGATAGAAGAGGTTCTGACACGCTGTAACGGTTTCATCGGCATGCCGTCCTGCGACATCTCAATCGAATATGCTATGGCACTCCATCCGCTATTACCCCAACTGCTATACATCGGATTATCATCGGGAAGTCGGGATACAGATTCCTGCTGCCCGTTTACCATATATCCGGGTTGCGGGTCATAACGGCAGATAACCAACAAATTATCTTTCGTATCGGTAGCCAGGGTAAAAGGTTTCCATGGATAATCGGCAACCAACGTAACCTGTCCTGTTTCAGCAGACCATTTATAGATTTTCTTCAGACGATTCTCACAGAAATACACATTTCCACGGCTATCCGAAGTTGCACCAGAGGCCAATTCAAACCCGGTAACCAGCTTGACCGGCTTATCCATTTCAGAACAATGCTCTCTGTTACCGACTTCCTCTCCCGTAATCGTCAGGCGGGCAAAGTCCCACGAATGAACAGGGATAGCCTTATTCATGTCATATACAGGAAACTCTATCACAGGAAGCGCCTGCGTATAGTTGTGCATGTTCCTGAAAATGATATTCTTATTATTCCACATTCTGAAGCCTATCTCCTTAGGCATAAAGGCACGTATTACACGATACATCCATACATTAACAAACTGTATATTCTCACAATCGGACACTTCGGCCATATAGCTGTCAGGTCCCTCACGTCCTTCTTCCTCGAACTGGAAAGCATAGATTTTCCAATTAGAGACATTATTGAAACGTGCCTCTGTGCGCACATGGTGTTCCAACGACATGGCATAAATACGTCCCGGAGTATTTGTATTGCTTACAAACAGACCGCTTGCCGCATAAGTATTGGCTGTCCAGACATCCTTGATGGTTCCACCACCATTATTGGTTATCCACAAGCTCCAGTACTGATTGTCCCATGCCAGGTCTTTGCCTTGCTCCATTACGGGAGCAGAGGGCGAACTAATCTGCCGTATTCTTCTCCTATTGGCCCAATCAGGACGGTCGGCTGGTTTCCATAATGTACCATGGCCACCTACAAACTTTACATCATTCAAGTAAGAGTCTGCACCAGCCATCCATTTGCAACCCACGGCACGATAATTGTAGCCACCGGTATTGATTCCTATTCCGTTCAGAATATCATCACCACCTTCCGACGACTCCACCATAGGTACCGGAGCACCAAAGCCACTGAAAACCGGTTCACTTTCTGACAATACAAGCTGTGTACCAAAAGGATGCAAACCTATCAGTTTTGTTCCCTGCTCCATCTTCAAGGTACGGGTAATACGATACCAACCTTGGGGCACATAAATATGCTTATGTGCTTTGATTGCTTTCTCAAAGGCTTCCGTATCATCTGCCACACCGTCTCCTTTTGCTCCAAAATCACGTACATTTACCCACGTCTCCATGGCCGGAAGCTGGGGCAAATCATTCTGAAGCGAAGCAGAAACCTTACTTACCGGTGTTATTTCACATATCTCCCGGAAAGAAGACGTTGCCGACATATTCTCATAGACCAAACCATACGTATAGTCTGCTACCTTATACTGCTTATCCTTCACTTCCACCCGTCTGCCATCAGTAGGGAAATCAACCAGTACAGGCACATTCCTGCAACTCACATTTACCATATTCAGCTGCGAGAAAGTATTGCCTACCACACTCATTTTAACGGCCGCTTCCGAAACTTGTTCCCACAGCGATGCCTCTACATGCAACCGGTCGGGAACATTCTCGGCCATTTCAAATACTACCGGCACCTTCTTTACATGCATCCCGACAACGGCAAAGCCTACTTCTTTCGTATATACGGCAGCTTTACGCTGTCCCTCAAAGTAAGTATCAACCATCATCATCGGCCATCCTGGCGATGTTCTGGAAGAAATTATTCCATAATCACCACCCCAAAAGCAGACATCCTCCAGTTCATTACCCACATCATAAATACCTGCCTTACCATCACCAATGTAGATATTGCAGTGACTGATAAAGCCATGCTGTGCAAAATGGGAACGGATAGCAATTGCAGCCGGATTTCTCTTTTCGATTTTAAAGTCTATATTTGACACCGCACTGTAAAAGGTACCGGCGCCTGCATCCGAAGGCTCTTTACCTTCCGGTGCTATTCCACCTGTAAACCACAACATGTAGTTCTGCCCTTCCTGGAATCCGGCAGTCTCCTTGCCCAAATAAATGACCGGACGTTTTTTTCCATAACCTATCAAACGAACTGATGAAGGGACCTGAATAGTTTTGCTAATTCGGTACTCACCCTCGGGTATAAACAATATTCCAAAGTTCTTTTCCCGCTTAACCTGAAATATAGCTTGTTGAAGTGCCTCTGTAACATCCGACTTTCCATCGGCCTTGAAGCCATAATTTTCAGGAGTAAAATAGTAAGCCTCCGAATCCATCGGTTTCTGTGTATATACAGAATGCCGATTGACAGCCTGTACCAGTGTAGAACTGACAAACATTAACAGACATGCTATAAACGAAATATTTTTCAATACCATAATATTCTTACTTTTACTAATAATAAATAATTCAACTTCCACAAAATTACATCGTAAATTCAAATATCAATGAGAATATAACCATGCAACTTCGTTATTGAATAACATACCTATACAAAGAGGAACGAGCCGCGATAAACAGCATATCACCATCTTTTCCACCCACGACCAATGAAGTAGGCCTCTCAGGAACATTTATTATCTTTTCTAACTCTCCGGTTTTAGCATATACATAGATATATCCGTCTGCCACATATACCCGCCCATTCTTATCAACAGCAATACCGAATTCGCCCACATTGGCAAAATGCGTCAGATTGGAGGTGCTGCCATCAGCATTTACATCCATCCTCACCAGCCTGTGATTATATTCATCTGCTGCATAAAGTGGTTGTCCGGGAATAGCAGTCTGCACCGATGAGGAGCGTGCAAAGTCATAATACTCCGGAATAATGGTCTTTCCATCAGGTGCCACAAAGCAATAGGCAGGTCTCCACAACGATATCTCGTCAAAATCGTGCAAATCGCGCCACCTGTGTGACGGATAAATAGCTTTAGCCACCTCCTTTAGTTCACTCATCGGTTTCCGCTCCAACAAGTGTATCGTTTTTTCCGGTTTCTGCGTATCTATAGCGTAAACCCAAGTAGCAAAACCAGAGTTTCCCCAATGACTAAAGGTTGTATTGGCAGCATCTGGCAGTTCTGTTACTGTCTCCTGCTGCCCGTTTATCAGATAGCCGGGTTGTGGGGTATATTTAAAGAATACCAGCAGATTATCCTGCGTATCGCATGCCAGCGACAACGGTTGCCATGGAAAGTCTGCAACCAACGAAAGCCGTTCTGTCTCTGCATCCCACTTATAAATACGCCTCATGCGTTGTTCGCTGAAATATATATTCCCTTTACTGTCACGGGCCATACCTTCGGCATACTCAAATCCTGTTGCCAGTTTTTCTACCTCAGCCTGACGGGCATGCAAAGGAGTCAGACGAGGCTCATCACCTGTAATAGTCAACCGTGTAAGCTCCCAAGGACGCACATCTTGTCCTGTGTTTATATCATAACATAGCAAATCCGTCGTAAAGCGCATCTGAGTAAAGTTGTGTACATTATAAAACTCAATATCTTTACAGTTCCAGGTACGCACGGCATAAGGGAAAGGAGTATTGATTCGGATTACCCGAAAAAGATACAGATTAGCGAATAAGATATCAGAACAATTCTGCAACTCTATCTGCTGACAATCCAAGCTTTCGCGAGACTCTTCCTCCAACTGCAGAGCATAAACCTGCCAATTGGAAACATTCTTAAAATGCACTTCATTACGCACATGATGTTCGACAGACATCGCATAAATACGTCCCGGGGTCTGTGTATCACTTACATACAAACCATTGGTAGCATAAGTACTAGCACTCCATATATCCTTAAATACGCCGCCACCTTCATTTGTTATCCACAAACTCCAATACTGATTATCCCAAGCCTTGTCCATTCCCGGATAGACAACCGGTACTTCAGGCGTACTAATCTGTGGCTGTGAATGTTGCTTTTTCTGAGAAGAGATGGCACCTTTCTCCATCGTGCCATGTACTCCAAGAAACTTCACATCATTCATATACGAATCTTGGCCAGCCATCCACTTACAACCTACTGCCCGATAATTATATGCTCCTGTATTCAGACCTATTCCCGAAACAATATTGTTCCCTCCTTGAGGAGTCTCCAATAAAGGAACAGGGGTTCCAAATCCACTAAAGGCAGGGGTACTCTCTTTCAATTTCAATTGAGTTGATACCGGATTTAAACCTATCAATACCGTATTTGGCTTCAACACAATACTTTCTGATACGATATACCAGCCCTGAGGTACATAGATAACCCGATATTGTTCTATCGCCTTCCGGAAAACATCCGTATCATCAGTCACTCCATCGCCCTTAGCTCCCAGTTCTCTGATATTCACCCATTCTTTCATCGGTGGCATTGATTTAATGTCATCTTTAAAAGGAGCAGGTTTTTCAGCCAAAGCCTCCATCTCAACTACTGTCTCATACTTAGGAAGTGATGCCATATCAGCCACATGAATACCGTAAGAGAAGTCCTTTACGCAATATATATCAGATTTACCAAGGACTTGGTTACCAGACTCTCTGTAAGACACAAATACAGGTACTTTATCACACACAATATTGCGCATGCTAAGCTGATTAGGACTCAACCCTTCATTACCCAACACGATGGCAGCCTTCTTCACCTTCTCAAACATGCAATCCTCCATATAAATCTTATCAGAACGATTAGGATTAACCTCGATTACGGTAGGTACATTACGTGCTTGCAAACGTACGATTGTCAAACCACCTTCCTGTGTACGAATAGCAGCCTTACGCTGTCCCTCAAAACAGGTATTCAATATCATCATCTGCCAGCTTGGCGATGTTTTTGTTGTATAAATACCATATTCACCTCCAAAGAATCGGACATCCTCCATCTCATTACCGACATCAAACAAGCCGGCCTTTCCCTTACCAATATGTATATCGACATGAGAAACAAAGCTATGCTGGGCAAAATGAGTACGCAAAGCTACCGCATGCGGATTTCCATCCTCTATACGCAAATCTATATTAGATATAGCACTATAGAAGGTTCCAGCACCGGCATCACGGGGCTTTTCATTCTCATTGACTAGATTATCTGTAAACCAAAACATATAGCGAGCCTTTCCTTTATCATCAGTCACTTCCTGCTGATAGCCAGGAGAATTCTTTGCCAAAAAAATAATAGGTCGCTTTTTGCCATACCCAATCAGGTGAACAGCCTTTGGTATATAGATCGTCTTCGTTATCTTATACTTACCCTCTGGAAGAAATACTATTCCAAAATTATATTTCTTTTTCACCTCATTTATAGCATTCTGCAGAGCATCACTCACATCCATGCTTCCGTCAGCTTTAATAGCATAATTATCAGGAGTAAAATATACAGCCTCCGGATCCTTTGGACATAGTTCATAAACAGACCTGCTTTCTACAGCGGCAACCTTCACAAGAGTTACCAGCAACATACAAACATTCAATAATAGTTTTTTCATAATTATCCGTGCATTGTTTACAACAAAGCATTTTACTAATTTAACAAAATACCAGAAGGAAACAATATCAATACCTGACGCCATCCCAAAGCATTGCCCAAAAGGCAATCAACTACCTCTATCAACTGTCATATATAATTAATTGTGTCTGCGCCTTTCTATATGAGTGATGAATGGACTTGCCAGGCAGGCTTAAAGTCCATTCATCATAGAAAAATCAACATATTAATCCTCGTACACCCGCTAAATTTGAATATAAGATATACATCAGATAAATATATAGTTATCCTCTCAATCTGATATAGTTATTGAACTGCAAAAGGAACATTTGCGGTTGCCACAAAACCAGTATTATCCAATACATATACATATAAACGATAATATCCTTTCTCTGACATAGACAACTGCAATGAGTTAGTATCAGTAACTTTAACTTCCCCAACTCTGTCAGGACGAGGCTCGTATGCACCACCCGTAGCGGTAATTGTTGCCTCTTTCAATACTTCCCATACATAAGTCAACTTATCACCTTCTCTATCCGACACATCCACTCTTCCATCAAAAGACTGATTCACTTTTACATAAGGATTAAATGAGATATCATTAATTGTCATATTCTTAACAACAGGAGCAGTTTGCTTCGGCTCTGCTTTTGTCCATACTCTTTCCATAGCCTCTACCATAGGAGTCTTCTCACCTTTCAAAGGAAGCCCCTCCACATCGTCTTCTACAAACATACAGAACCAGGTCGGTGTGCGTTCCTCCTTCTGTCCCCACAAGAACACAAATGAGCCCATACAACGAGGATCACTGGCTATCGCATTCTTATACCGTTCCTCATACACAATTCTTTTCTCCTCACTTGTCTGTTCAATAGGAGCCTTCCAATCTGTGAGTTTTGTCTCCCACCATCCTGTAGGTCCCCATTCCGTAATCAAATAAGGACCTTTATAAGATGATTCGGCAAACACCTTCTTCACATTCAAAATATCACCATAACTATTAATTCCAACAAAATCCAGATTTGGAGCATATTGAGCTATTAACTCCAATGCCGCCGGATGATGAGAAATCACCGTTGAGACCAAATGTCTGGAATCTATAGATTTTATTTCATTGGCTAAGATACCTACAAATTCCCATGCTGTAGGAGTATTAGCTGCATTATCCAGTTCTATTTCATTACCAATACCCCATGCAAAAATACTAGTGTCATTCTTAAAAGTCTGTGCCAGCAATCGCACTTCCTCTATTTTCTTCTGCCTAAAATCCGGATCTGAATATTTAGTTGAATCTTTGGGTAAACTAATACCCTGCATAACATACATGTGATTCTTACGTGCTAATTCCAAATCCTTTTGAATAGACTCGACATCTCCTCCCCATGTCCGAAACGCATTTGCGCCACTTGCAGATGCAATATCTAATCGATTCGTACCACCGACACCATTTATATAAGTAGTACGTCCATTTATACATACATTCCAACCTGTTGCAGATTCCTTCACTGCAACTCCATCTTTATCCGACGTTCCACTGCATGCCGTTAATGCAGCCATACACATAATACCATATAACAATGTTTTCATATCGTTTTTCTTTTTAATAAACAAATAATATCATATACAATTAAACATAGTAGACATGTTTGCCAGTTTATTCATTCCATAAATCAGGAATCAACTCATGACCTCGAGCATTATTAGGTATCTTATCAAAAGGCATTCTTTCACCTTTATGTATTTTATACAAATGCTTGGCTGTTTCCATCATAGCCTGAACCTGTTCCTCATAAGGGCGATCTGTTACATCTATTAAACCACAATTATAGTTTTCACCATCTCTTCTTCCCGTCAAGTCCTGATCACACCACTGAAAATATCCAGTGCCGACCAACGCCGGATGTGCATAAGCATTCTCCGTATAATAGCGATAAGCCACTCCACGTTGTTCCTGCGAATCTACCTGCCACAAAGACTGAGCCATTCCTCTGTCCACTGTACCAAAATGATATTCTCCAATCAACAAAGGAAGGCCAGTTAATGTACTAGCACGATTTAACATGTCAGGATTAGGACGAAGATCATAGCAATTGAAACTAAACACGTCAAAGACCTCGCCACAGGCTCTCAATATCCGCTCATCCAACTTCATTATATTACCAAAACGAATTCCCAGATTCAAATGTTGCGGATCATGCTTCTTCAAAAAGTCATCAGTCAACTTCAAAAACTTACTAAATGTATCAATGATAAAAGCAGTCCTATTTTCCTTTGTATCGCCCACCTTCTGCAAATAAGCCTCCAGTTCTCTTTTAATAGGTCTGTCCTTTCCATGCAAAATAATCTCACACAGTCTACTTTCCTCATCCAACCAAGCAGGTTCATTTCCAATAAAGTAGCCTATCAACCAAGGATTCCCAACAAAAGGTTTAACAAATTTCTCCAGATTTTCATCTAAAGTTTTTGTATAGGAAGGATCATATATATCACATAAGCCCATCAAATCATCTGCGATTCCAACACCTGATAATGGAACCAGGAATGCCTTCCTGTTTTTCAACATAATATCACGGCTTGACCAATTCGCTATGGTATTAATTCCCCATTTATCCATACGCTTAAATACCATATCAATAGCCTTTTCCTTAAAATCATCACCATATCGGCGATATAAATTCCATAAGCCATACGAATATGACACCTCTCCATTTCTATCAACATTACCCATTTTACGCATAAGGTCTTCAGGAGGTAATTCTTTATACATGTCAGAACGCTTATTGTAATCACGAACATGCAAACCATTTCCAATACCAACACAATCAACACCTACAGAAAGAAACAAATAACCCTCAGGGTCAACCAACCACCAACGATCATCTATCTTTTCAGTACGGAAAAATCCTGTCCCTTTTACACGCTGAGACATATATCCACCGTATGTTGAGTAATCATACGATCCACTTTTCATATTACGTTCTTCTTCTTTCCAAGCACGTTCCAATTCCTCCAAAGAATGTATCTTCCCTGGCCAATCCATAAGATTTGATTGCCCAAATTCATCCACTGCAGGTTTTTCACCCATATACACATCGCCAGGATCTTCAACTGATAAAGAAATAGAACGTAATTCTATCGTAGGATTACCTATAGGTTTCCTCATGCGCAATCCTATTGAATCTACCTGATGCAGAGGGCCACGCTTACCACCCAAATTTATCCAACCTGTATAACGAGCATAATTATTTGTAGCAGCTAAATCGACTCTAGGATCTGGCAAATCTGTAAAAAACTTCAATGGGATTGCCAATTTATTCCAAGCATTTGGCACATAAGACATTATACGAAGTTCATTATATCCTGTTTTCGTCGTGAAACCTAACTGAAAACGTTGCGCCGTACTACTCTTAAATTCTACCACTACATAGTTATATCCATCCCAATCTGCTGGAAGCTCAGAATTTAAATCCTTTAAAGCAAATTTTTGTCCCGATACTTCCTTTGTGCTATCAAATTGAACACAAAAATCAGGCTTTGTTTGTCCACAAGCACATAAACATACAAAACCAATTATAATTAATACTTTACCGATTATCTTCTTCATGTCTCTAGATTTTATTAATTAAACAATATGGCTATCGACACACTTTTGTCTTAAAAAGAAATCCCAATATTCAATGATTCAAGTTTCACAAACCCAACTTCTAAGGAGTTAAAAGGAGTTAGAGGGAGTTATTGCCCGCCAGCGGGCTTAGGAGTTTAAGGAGAAACCTCTATAGTTACAATTTTCAGCTAACTCTGCTATACATTTTTATTCTATCAAACCCTAGAACAGTGAGGGGAGACTATCCATTCATTTATATACTAAAGAGTCTACAGAGCATAAATAAAGTTTTAGTATAACAAAATCCTATGAATTCTATTAGGGGAAAGCAGTACGACAGCTAATCTTCAATGCCTTATTATATAAAATTCTTCATATTAGGCAATTTCCATAACATAATATTTTCTACATCCTGATCTGTAAAATATCAGGATGTAGAAAAGAAAATTAAGCAATCTTTTAACAAATTACTATTTGAGCATCATTGAGTTAATATAATCGGTCAATGGATGGCAATGTTCAAATCTGATATTTTCTGCCAACTCCATCATCGCTTTATATGCATTCTCCTGATTAGGACGAGCGACGCGTATCTCATTAAAATCGCCTCGCTTATTATTAGCAAATGGTGTAATAATCTTATCCCAAATCTCTGGAACTTCAAAAGCTACCATACACTCAATCTCTCTCTTCTTGTAAGGCCAATATGTGTAACCAATATTATTCTCTTGCAAAATCTTACTATATGTAGACTGCCATTCCATTGTATTATGCCCTATTTCACCCATATACATTGGCAATCCCGTTTTATCTCGAAACTCTATATAATCACGGATACCCTCAACACTCGCTTCACCTCCATAACGATGACAAGTAAGCATCATATTGGAATCAAAATTCCAGTCAGTTACCGGTTTAAAATTTGTATTCCATTGAGGAGCACCAAGAAGTATAATATGGTTACTATCAACTTTACGTATTCTTGCTACAGCTTCCTTACATATTGGTATGAATTTTTCATTAAGGAAATCCTGGTTATCAAAATATGGTGCAATAGGTTCATTCATAAGTTCATAACCTAAAACGACCGGATTATTCTTATAATGATCTGCTATTCTTGTCCAAATATCATAAAAAAGCTCTTGACAGGCTTTACTCTCAAAAAGCCAAGGATATCCATAGCTGTCGTCAATATTGTCACCTGTTTGTCCTCCCGGAGCAGCATGCATATCAAGAATTACGTATAAACCAAATTCGCTACACCACTTAACTACAGAATCTATTCTTGCAAAGCCATCTTGAGCAGATGTTAAACCCATATAATCTTCATCAGTGAATAGCCTATAATTAAAAGGAATACGTATTGTATTGGCTCCACAAGAAGAGATATATTCTATATCACTTCTTGTTACATAATTATCCTTAAAGGTTTTCCAAAACTCAGCAGTTCTTTCAGGGCCTACTAATTCGCAAAACATTTCATCAATCAGCCTTGCAGAACTAGCTACACCAAATCCGAACATATATCCTTCAGGATTTAACCAGCAGCCAAGATTTGTACCTTTAATAAATAATTTATTACCATTAGAATCTATTAAATTAACTCCTTCAACACGAACAAAATTATTTTTTAATATATTGTTCTTGGAACATGCACAAACACATATTGCTACAAGAACAAAAAAGAATAACTTTTTCATAGAAGATATTATCACTTAAGATTGGGATTAATCAATGAATCATAGGCAGGAATCGGGAAAGTATATCTCGAATCACCGGAATTATGTAAATTAGTCTGGTCATATTCATAATTCTTGTAGTTAAAAGAATCTTCAACCCTTTCTAAACGAAGGAGATCATACCATCTTACAAACTCACCTGCAAATTCCCAAGCTCTTTCATTAACACAAGCTTCAATAAAATCCTCATTCGATAATCCAGATAATTCATCAAGACCTGCCCTTGTTCTGATTTTATTAATCCAATAATAAGCATCTGAGTCTGCTCCCGTTGAGCGAGCTGCAGCTTCGGCATATGTAAGTGCAGTCTGAGAAAGTCTGAGCAAATGAACAGGAAGTACAGAATTACAATTTGCATAATTATTCGCACCTCCTTGAGGATATTTCATCAATTTCAGGATTCCAGGATGTTTGCATTTCCAATTTTCCCAACTAATTTCTTCACCATTTGAATTAGTATATTTTGTATAGAAAGTTAAATCTTTACGTATTCCTTCAGGAAATCTTTCCATAAAACCAACTTCCGCAAACAAAATATCCCAACCTCCAATTTCACTCGGCTCACTCCATGCACCATAATAAACAACATATTCATTTGTACTAGCAGCTATGACAAATAAGTCTTCAGAGGTGATGCAATCCTCTTCCTCCTTATTTTTGAAAAGATCTGCAAAATTTTCTTCAAGAGCAAAACCCGCAGCAGAACTTGCGTCGAGCACTGCTTTTGCTTCTAACGCTGCTTTCTCATAATATCCTTCTTTTTTTAATGGCCAACCAGCCTCAGTAAGATATATTTCAGCTCTCAATGCACGAGCAACAAGTGAACTAGGTCTTCCTATCTCATTATTACGTCTGGTACTTCCAAGCATATTCACAGCATTATCAATATCAGATTCTATCAGCTCATAAATCTTTTCTTCCGATGCAGCTTCCATTGATGCTTCCTCTTCCGTATACTTATCAGATAATACAAGAGGTATCTCTCCCCATGTCCTTACCAACATAAAATAAGCATAGGCTCTAAGGAAATAAGCCTCACCAGCCATTTGAGTAATATTTTCTTCTGAACCAGAACAATTCTCATAATTGTTGATAACAAGATTTGCACCTATTACTGTTTTATAAAGGCCATTCCAAGTGCTACCAAATGAACCATTTGAATCTGTCACATTACATCTATCAAATTGAGTTCCATTTGCATCAGTTGTAGGACAATATAAATCATCTCCACCTGCTAACATTTGATGAAATGTCCCATTACAGAGCCCCCAAGCCCAAGGAGAGTTCAATCCATTATAAGCACCTGTCAGTGCAGCATCAAGACCGGCTTCTTCTGTCAAGACATTATCAAAAACCTTTCCATTCGTTTTTTCCGTAAGATAATCCGAACAAGAATTAAAGCTTGCCATACTTGCAATTACACAAGCTATTTTTATAATCGTATTTTTCATTTTCTAAATTTTATACTAAGTTATATACTGGTATGAGTTAGTTTTGAGTCCACTTAAAAAAATGTATTTCTCAATTCTACCTCTCTCAAAGGTATCTGTAGAGAATTGGATTCTATCAAAAACTCTTTTTGAAGTGGACCTGTTTTTAGATTTAAAATCTGAGATTAACACCAAATGTTACAGATTTTGAGTTAGGATAAGCTCCATAATCCAATCCCTGCATCAAGTCAGAAGTTCCAGCTCCAACATTACTTGCTTCTGGATCTATACCTTTATACTTTGTCAATGTAAACAGGTTAGTCGCATTAAGTGATAATGTTATATCTGCAAACTTCTTTATGCTAAAGTCATAAGATACACTTATATTTTTAAGTCGCAAATAACTACCGTCTTCCAGCCATAAACTTGACACAGGATACCATGTACTGGTAGGACTCCACGCTGGAAGGAACGCGCTTTCATTAACGCCCGGCATATATCTATCAAGAACCTCCGTGAATGTAGCGCCTCTAACATCTCTTGAAGCCATCATATAGACACAACGGTTATAATTAAGTTTATCTAATCCAAAAACTCCTTGGAAAAACATATTTACCGCCAAGTTCTTATATCTAAAATTAGTATTCCAGCCAAGTGTATATTTGGGCATACTATGTCCTATGATTTGATAATCTGAACTATCATATATTCCGTTATTATCCAAATCCGCATAACGTGCATCACCTGGAACACAGCCGTATTTAGCAGCCTCTTCTGCCTGACTCTTCTGCCAGGGTCCCAGATATTTCAAACCGTACAATGTTCCTAACGGTTCACCTACCTTAT
Organism: uncultured Bacteroides sp.; assembly: GCA_900553815.1. Classification (GTDB taxonomy): domain Bacteria; phylum Bacteroidota; class Bacteroidia; order Bacteroidales; family Bacteroidaceae; genus Bacteroides. Next base: position 18,153 of record USEY01000009.1, on the reverse strand, counting down.
ATAAAAAGTCATACGCACCATCATTAATACCAGTCAAATTGGATGCCAAATATACGACCTCGTCATCCCCAAGATCCAAAACCTCATTATTCAGTGTTGAGAAGTTTAAAGTAGACTCCAATGAGAGATCCTGTGTTTCAATGATCCTACCTGTTACATTCAAATCAAATCCACTGTTTCTAATGCTACCTATATTAGATACAATAGAACCACCTCCCTGATAGGATGCAACCGTCTTATTAAGAAGAAGGTCTCTTGTCGTTTTTAAATAATAATCAGCCTCAATAAGAAGTCTGTTATTGAACAGACCAAGATCGATACCCACGTTCATCTGTTCAGTAGTCTCCCATTTCAGATTAGAGTTTGCAGGGTTGCTTAATTGAATACCACTGGTCGTATTGCCCATTGCAAAAGCATAAGTTGCACTACCAAATGCCGATTTTGTTGCATAAGGTTCAATCGCCTGACTACCAGTCAAGCCCCAGCTGGCTCTTAACTTCAAAGCACTAATTAGGTCTACGTCTTCCATAAAAGATTCATTTCTGATATTCCATGCTAATGCAGCAGCCGGGAAAGTACTAAATTTATTACCTTCAGCAAACTTTGATGAACCATCCCTTCTTACAGAAACAGATGCGAGATATCTGCTGTCATAAGAATAATTAACACGTGCCAAATAGGACACAAGAGACCACATCGAATAACCACTCTCGGTCTTGTATGTTTCTGCTTGTGACAGGTTATCATACTTCAATTCAGGAAAAGTAAGATTAGTAGCACTAGCTGTGACTGATTTATAGTTATATGATTGAGTTTCAAATGCTGCTACAGCATTGATAGTATGTTTACCAAAAGTCTTGTTATATGAAAGTTGAGTAGTTGTCTGTATGGTACTAGCATCAGCTGTCATTGTATTTGCGCTCGTAGAACCAGATGCTCCTGCGGCATCTTTGCCTTTCCAACCTCTTGTTTTATCAAAAATCTGGTCATACGCAGCCTGAAAATCAAGAGATAACTCTGGAAATATCTTATAATTAGCACCTGCAAGAGTTGTTATAAATGTCTTATTAGATACGTTTTCTGCATCATAAAGAAGAGCTAACGGATTAGATTTAAGCGAGCCTGTCGGGTCAGATTTTACTAATTCTCCATCAGCATCGTACGGGTTTGTGGTAGGAGCCCAAGCCAAAGCTTGATTAAGAATTGTATTTGCCCCAGAATATCCATTATTGTTAAGACCTCTAGATGTGCTGGAATTCAAATTAAATCTGAAAGACAATTTATCATTAACTTGGCTATTAATATTGGCACGAATATTAAATCTATTGTAATCTGACTGTCTTACAATTCCTTGTTGGTCAAGATAGTTGGCTGAAACTCTCCACTGAGTTTTCTTATTACCTCCATCAATACTCAATTGATGTTCATGTGAAATAGCCGTACGAAGTACTGCATCTACATAATCAAATCCACCATTAGCATAATACGACTGAATTTCATCTTCAGAAAAATAGTCTCCAAGACCGTAAGCAGCCTGATGGGCATTATAAACCTCTGCATACTGTCCTGCACTAAGAAGATCATAGTTCTTAATTATCCTTGAAACTGTAAAATTTCCAGAATAAGAAACATTAATCTTATCATCTTTTGAACCAGATTTTGTTGTAATAAGAATTACACCATTTGCACCACGAGAACCATATATGGCAGTGGAGGAAGCATCTTTTAAGACTTCCATGGATTGAATATCATTAGGATTTATAGAGGTAAAATCTACTCCAACAATACCATCTACAACAAACAAGGGGCTATTATCACCTAATACAGAGTTAGCTCCTCTGACACGAATTCTTACTTCACCACCCGGAGCACCCACTGTGCTTGAAACTTGCACACCGGCTGCTCTTCCTTGCAAAGCCTGGTCGACTCTAGTTACTTTCTGATCTTTAAATGAATCATCGCTAACTGAAGACAAAGAACCAGTTAAATCACTTTTGCGCGCTGTACCATAACCAATAACCACAACTTCATCCAATGCTTGAGTATCTTCTTTCAGGGTAATATTGATAGTCCGTTGAGAACCTACTGTAGCTTTTACAGACTGGTAGCCTATAAATGAAAAGACAAGCACGCTGCCTTCTGAAGGAACTGCTAACTTATAGTTACCATTAAGATCTGTAATAGCACCAACGGTAGTACCTTCAACCTGTACAGTAACACCAGGAATCGGTTCTCCAAAAGCGTCCACTACGCGACCTGATACACTAATATCACTTTGGTCTGTGTTTTGCGAACGCTCTGTGTTTTTCGCTGTAGACAGAACAATATAAGAGCCTTCTATGGCAAAACGGACATCAGAATTTCCAAACAAGTCCGTCAATACTGTATTCAATGGTTTATCTACTACATGGAGGGAAACGTTGCGATGTACATCTACATCCTTATTATAAACGAACAGATAATTTGACTGTTCTTCAATATCCCCCATAATGTGAAGCAACTCCGCATTATTCTGGTTAATAGTTATCAAAGAATTTAAAGATTGAGCTCCTGTAGCATACAAATCGCACACACATGCAAATAGCAAGAAACAAAACATAGCCAATGACCTGAATACGACAGAGGCATGAAAAGCTTTGGACACAAAATTGTTTTTCATCAAATGTGCTCTCATACAATTAAGTATTATTAAAAGAAGGTTACAAATAAAAAGTAGTTAAACAAAGTGCTGCCAAACACAATATAACAGTTTGGCCATAGTGAAATAAATGTTTTTCAAGTTGTATTCATAGGCATTAAAATTTAATTTAAGGGTTAATATTTCAACGTATATATATCGTATTTCCGTCCTCAGAACGCTCGAAATCAAAATATACATCTTTCTGCAAGACACGCAGCAGGTTGTCTATGCCATCCGATATGCGGAATTTACCACTGAATACGCGTCTGGCCAGTCCGGTGTTTTCCACTTCCATATCCACGCCATAGTATTTCTCTATGCGTTTCATCAGTTCCACAAAGTTTACGTCCGTAAAGCAAATCAGGCCCTCTTTCCATCGATAGATATCATAGTCAACAATGGGTGCCACATCCAGCTTACCGTTCTTAAGGCTAACCTGCTGGCTGGGCGAGAGATAAATTACGTCAGCAGGGCTGTAATTGTTGTCTACCTTTATCTTTCCCTCCATCAGGGCTGCCGAAAATGTGTTCTTGTCCGAGTAGGCATCTACATTGAATTTGGTTCCCAATACTTCCACATCGCACATCTGCGTATGTACCACAAACGGTTTTTCCTTGCTTTTGCTAACCTCAAAGTAGGCCTCGCCATCCAGTTCCACCTTACGGATATCGCCGGCAAATGCAGCCGGATAGCTCAAGGTGGAGCCTGCATTCAAGCACACCCGGGTTCCGTCGGCCAGCGTCAGGTTGGCACGCTGTCCCAGAGGAACGCTTACTACATTCACAGCCTCTTCCAGCTGTTCATAGCGACCGTTCATCCAGAAGTAGGCAGCAAAGAAAGCAATGGCAAACACAGCAGCCCACTGCACCGAATGACACCCCACATAGCGCAGCGTTCTGTATATCACGCTACGACGAGGCTGGGCAGCCTGCCGGTCATCGGCCAGCAGCATGGCGTCGAAAAAGGCACGCTCGTCGAGTAACTGTTGCTGATGCTTGCCATCTTCTTCCAGCCACGACTTTATCTGTCGTTTCTCTGCATCCGAGGCTTCGCCCGCAAAAAATCTATGTAAGGTTATTTTTTCCATGTTCTTTCCGTTGTCTGTTATTATAAGCAAGCGAAAACAGAAGAACCCTAAACGAAAATGCAGTTTTTTGTGTTAACAAATCATAAATGCAAAATAAGGCAACCAAACGGCTGCCCCATCTATCAACGTCAACATGACATTTCGTCCAACCAATGGCTACACATCAATAGCCAAAGCGGGAAGTAATCCTTCAGTACCACACGCAATACACGCAGAGCCTTTGATATATGATACTCCACGGCCTTGACCGAAATACCCAGTGCGGCAGCAATCTCCTTATTGGACTGCGAGTGATAGCGGCTCCGCAGCAATACTTCGCGCGTCTGTGCCGGCAAGGCAGCCAAAGCACGCTGTACCAGCGCCTGTATTTCGTGCGACATCAGTAAGTCGGGGTTGCACGCCTCCAGAGTAGTTATTTTCAGTTGCAGCTCCCATTCCTCCAATGAATGAAAATCGGACTTGGCCTGTTCTTCCAACGCCTGACGCTTCAGGTAGTTGAGACAGCGGTGCTTCACCACGGTCAGCAGGTAAGCCGACAGGTTGCTGTTGTCAATCGTGGCCCGGTTTTCCCAGTAATACATGAAACTGTCGTTCACTATATCCTCAGCCTCCTCGTCTGTCTGCACATACGAGCGGGCGAAACGGATAAAGCGACGGCTATATTCCGTGTAAAGCTTGTTGAAAGCCAACATTTGTTCTACCTGAAGAGACATGGGATTCGTTTGCTAGTTTTGGGCAAATATAAACCAAATATTGCAGAAAACGAAAGAAAAGCCGAAAACTATAGACCACGCACCCATGCCACAAATACAGTACACCGCAACCGTACTATGAATTCCTGCAAAAAGGAGAGTGATATTTTTTCATTACATCAAAGAGGTTCATAGATAGAAACTCCACCTTGTCTACCCGCACAGACTGCACCCCGTTTGAACGACAAAAGAACAGCATTCCATCCTACCCCAATCGCCTTTCTGACGCATCTGCTTCGTTCCTCCTTCGTTCAAAGGTACCCAAAAGCGAAGAAAGAACGAACAAGGAACGAAGGAGGAACGAACAAAACAGGGTTCGGGAGAGGGGGTCGGGAGATGAAAAGGAGGGATAGACTACTGAAAACTGACAACCGGGAAGGAGGATGAAAAGAGAAGGAATCAACAGTAATAAATCAATACTTATAAGACTATATAAAAAGAGAGGAGGAGCAAAGGGAGGGAGAAAAAGTCAGCCGGAAGCAAACATGAAGAAGAAAAGCGAGCTGCCGACGGGCCAACAGAACCGAAACCTCAGCCCCGACCAATGCAAAATTCCTGCCAGCATCCTATCATCCCATAGCCATGTCCGTACTACGAAAAACAATCGCTACGGGACGCTTTCTTTTTTACTGTTTTTTATTTAAATTTGCCACGTAACGGGAAGGAGCTACTCACAAACAACACCCGAAACATAGAAAAACACACGTGACAACCATGGAAACAACCCGCAACAACATATTCGCTACAGGAATGCGCAGGCTGCTGGCCGACTGCCAGACAACGCCACACCTGCACTCCTAGGCACAAAGGCTTTGTAAGAAGAGCCTGACAGTAACCCACGCTTTTCCTGCCCGGGCAGGCAAGGCGTTTTGATATACCCGGGGCGATAACGTGTAAATTCAACACTTAATAATTAATAGTATACGCCATGAAAAACATCATCAGACAAGCGGTGGCAGTGATAGGTCTCAGCCTAGCCACGACACTCCCCGCACAGCCTCAGCAGGCCGACAACGCCAGCGACAAGTGTTCGGCCTACCTGTTCACTTACTTCACAGGCAACCACATCAGCCAGGAAGCCGTGTGCTATGCCGTCAGCACCGACGGCTACACTTACCGTGCACTGAACGGCAACAGGCCGGTCATCGACTCGAAGGTCATCAGCTCGACCGGTGGTGTGCGCGACCCGCACATATTGCGCTGTCAGGACGGCAAGACGTTCTACATGGTAGTGACCGACATGGTGTCGGACAACGGCTGGGACTCCAACCGAGCACTAGTCATGCTGAAGTCTACCGGCCTCATCCACTGGTCACACTCGGTCATCAACATGCAAAAGCGCTACCCGGGGCAGGAGAAGCTGAAACGGGTGTGGGCACCGCAGACCATCTTTGACCCCGAGGCCGGAAAATACATGGTCTACTGGTCCATGCAACACGGCGACGGGCCCGACATCATCTACTATGCCTATGCCAACCCTTCCTTCACCGACCTGGAGGGTGAACCCCGTCCCCTCTTCCTACCTGCCAACGGCAAGTCGTGCATTGACGGCGACATCGTGCTGAAGGATGGCACCTACCACCTGTTCTACAAGACCGAGGGGCACGGCAATGGCATCAAGGTGGCCACCACCCGCTCGCTGACCTCCGGCCAGTGGACCGAGGAGCCCGACTACAAGCAGCAGACCACCGAGGCCGTGGAGGGTGCAGGCACCTTCAAGCTGATAGGACAAGACAAATACATCCTGATGTACGACGTCTACATGAAGGGCAGTTACCAGTTTACGGAAACCACCGACCTGCAGCATTTCAAGGCCATAGACCACGCGGTGAAGATGGATTTCCACCCACGCCATGGCACGATCATCCCCATTACGGGCACCGAGCTGCTGCGCCTCACCTCCTACTGGGGCACACCCAGCGGCATGACCATACCGGGCACGGCGACCAATGCCATTGCTCAACCCGTGACGGTGAGCGGTCCTGACGGCAAGTTGCAGGTAAGCCTGCAGTGCGACTCCGTGGGAAGACCCTCCTACAGCGTGACCTACGCCGGCAAACCGATGCTGCTTAACTCACCCTTGGGACTGACCACCAACTATGCCGACCTGGGCCGCGGCCTGAGACTCACCGGGCAGCAGACACGCAGCATCGACACCACCTATACGTTGGCACACAGCAAGGCATCCAGCACACACTACCGCGCCAACGAGCTGCAATGTACCCTGACCGATGCCGACGGCCGGCAGCTGGGCATCACCTTCCGGGTGAGCAACAACGACGTGGCCTTCTGCTATAGCCTACCCCGCCAGGGAGAAACCGGCAGCGCGCGCGTCATGAAGGAGGCCACCGGCTTCCGCTTCCCGCAGCAGACCACCACTTTCCTCTGTCCGCAGAGCGACGCCATGATAGGCTGGAAGCGGACCAAGCCCAGCTATGAGGAGGAGTATATCCCCGATGCACCCATGGACACCGCCTCGCTCTACGGCCACGGCTACACCTTCCCCTGCCTCTTCCACATAGGCGACGACGGCTGGGCGCTGGTGAGCGAGACGGGCGTAGACAGTCGCTACTGCGGCTCACGCCTGAGCGACGCGCAAGACGGCTGCTACACACTGGAATTCCCCATGGCTGAGGAGAACAACGGCAACGGCACCGTGGAGCCAGCCTTTGCACTGCCCGGCTCTACCCCCTGGCGCACCATCAGCGTGGGCCAAACCCTGAGGCCCATTGTAGAGAGCACCGTGACGTGGGATGTCGTAAGCCCGCGCTACCAAAGCAAGCATACTTACCAACCCGGACGCGGCACCTGGAGCTGGATTCTGTGGCAGGACAACAGCATCAACTACGACGACCAGGTGAAGTTCATCGACCTGGCAGCAGCCATGGGATATGAATACGTGTTGATAGACTGCGGCTGGGACGTGAACATAGGCCGCGAACGCATGAAGCAGCTGGTAGACTACGCCCACAGCAAACAGGTGGACGTGCTGCTGTGGTACAGTTCCAGTGGCTACTGGAACGACATCACGCAGAGCCCCACTGACCGGATGGACAACCCCATAGCCCGCAAGCAGGAAATGGACTGGCTGCAAAGCATCGGCGTGAAGGGCATCAAGGTGGACTTCTTCGGGGGCGACAAACAGGAGACCATGCGCCTGTATGAGAGCATCCTGAGCGATGCCGACGACCACGGGCTGATGGTCATCTTCCACGGCTGCACACTGCCGCGCGGCTGGGAGCGCATGTATCCCAACTATGTGGGCAGCGAAGCCGTGCTGGCCTCGGAAAACCTGATATTCAACCAGCACTTCTGCGACAACGAAGCCTTCAATGCCTGCCTGCATCCCTTCATACGCAATGCCGTGGGCTGCATGGAGTTTGGCGGCACATTTATGAACAAGCGAATGAACAAAGGCAACGACGGAGGCAACATACGCCGCACGACCAACATCTTCCAGCTGGCAGTGAGCATCCTGTTCCAGAATCCGATACAGAACATCGCCTTGGCTCCCAACAATCTGGAGGACGCTCCCAAGCTGTGCCTCGACTTCCTGCGCCAGCTGCCCACCACCTGGGACGAGACGCGCTTCATCGACGGCTATCCGGGCCGCTACGTAGTACTGGCACGCCGCCATGCCGATACCTGGTACATAGCTGCCATCAACGCCACCGGCAAGCCCCTGCAAGTGGAAGTGGCCGAACCGCTGAAAGCAGGCGCGCGCATAGCCGTCTATACCGACGGCAAGAAGCTGGAAACCATGCTAAAAAAACAAGCCGTGGCCAAAAACGGTAAACTGCGCCTGACCGTACAGCCGCAGGGCGGGGCTGTGGTAGTGATGCCTAACGACTAAACATCCCCGAAGATGAACAGAGGAATCAGAACAAGCCTGCTGGCCACTATATTGGTGGCGGCAGGCACCTCCCTGCAGGCGCGGACCAGCGAATGCCTGAACGTGCCCGACTCTGTCACCCTGCTGGCATACGCGCAGGACAACGGTGAGAGCGGGCTGCGCCTGGCCTGGAGCCGGGACTCCGCCCGATGGTTCAGCGTAGCCGAGGGATATGAGTATCTGAAGAGTGATTTCGGCCCATGGGGACGAGGAAAGAAAATGTTTACTCCCCGGCTGATGCAAGAGCAAGGCAGTGGAAAGTGGCATTGCATCTGGCGGGCTACAGCCAGCGGACAGGTGATAGCACATGCTTCTTCGGACGACCTGCTGACGTGGGGAGCGCAAAGTTACTTTGAGCCCGGCGGCGAGAAACCCTACCTACCCGTCCATACCTGCCGCACAGGACAGCTGGAAGCCACTGTAGAAGGCAAAGTATGCCAAGGATGGGCACAGCGGGTGCCCTATAGTCTGATAGAGAACCTCGTCCGCTATGCCGACCACAAGCGGCTGCGCCAATCGCTGCACGACGAGCAGACTGCCCAAGACGGCACCCGCTTTGCCGGACTGAAGCCCTTGACAGCCACCCTTACGGTAGACACCACACAGGCCAAGGCCATCAGTAACCACCTGATAGGCATTTTCTTTGAGGACATCAACTATGCAGCCGACGGAGGTCTGTATGCCGAACTGGTGCAGAACAGAGACTTTGAATATTCACCGCACGACGGCTCGCGCGAGAAGTGGGACAGCGGATATGCCTGGACCGTAAGAAAAGGAGAACACACCGCGGCACCGGCCATAGGCACGGAACAGCCCCTACATCCCAACAATCCCCATTATGCCATTCTGCAAGTCAATACGCCGGGTACCTGCCTGGAGAACAGCGGCTACGACGGCATAGTCCTGAAACAGGGCGCCCGCTACGACTTCAGCTGTCGGGCGCGCACAGCTCCGGGCAGCCGGGGAGGCAAAGCCACCGTCAGCCTGCGCACGCCTGAAGGGCGACTGCTGACATCGGCACGCATCAGCATCACCGCAGACGAATGGAAACAGCTGCGAGCTACCCTGACCCCAAGCGCAGATGCCACCCGGGCCGTGCTCTGCATCACGCCCGACGAGCCCGGCAGCTATCACTTCGACCTCGTGTCGCTCTTTCCGCGCGATACCTTCAAGGAACGTAAAAACGGACTGCGGGCAGACCTGGCACAAGTGTTGGCCGACCTGCACCCACGTTTTGTACGTTTTCCGGGAGGCTGCGTGGCTCACGGCGACGGCATTGACAACATCTACGACTGGAAAGGTTCCATCGGGCCGCTGGAGGCACGCAAGCCCCTGCGCAACCTATGGGGCTACCACCAGACACGCGGACTGGGCTATCATGAATATTTCCTCTTCTGCGAGGATATAGGTGCGGAACCCCTGCCCGTAGTGGCGGCCGGCGTACCATGCCAGAACTCGGGCACGCGCAGCCACCACGCTGACAGCGAGCTGGGATGCAACGGACAGCAGGGCGGCATTCCGCAGGAAGAAATGCCTGCCTACATACAGGATGTGCTGGACCTCATAGAATATGCCAACGGAGACGCTCGGAAAACCGTCTGGGGACGGAAACGGGCAGAGGCCGGACATCCCAAGCCTTTCGGACTGAAATACATCGGCATCGGCAATGAAGACCTTATCACCACGGTGTTTGAGGAACGCTTCACGCAAATCTACCGGGCCGTCAAGGAACATTATCCGGAAATTACCGTCATAGGCACCGCGGGACCTTTCTACGAGGGTACGGACTACAACGAGGGTTGGAAACTGGCCACCCGCCTGGGTGTGCCCATGGTGGACGAACACTACTACGTGCAACCCGGCTGGTTCATACACAACCAGGACTTCTATGACCGCTACGACCGCAGCAAGCCGCAGGTCTATCTGGGTGAGTATGCCGCCCACCTGCCGGGACGGCCCAGCAACCTGGAAGTAGCCTTGGCCGAAGCACTTTACTTGACGGCGGTAGAACGCAACGCCGACGTGGTGCGCATGGCCTCTTATGCCCCATTGCTGGCCAAGGAGGGACACACACAGTGGCGCCCCGACCTGATATACTTTGACAATACAAGCATCAGGCTGACTCCGAGCTACTACACCCAGCAGCTCTTCGGCCGGTATGCAGGTGACCTTTACCTGCCATCCAGCCTGAGCACTGACAGCAAGCGTGCGGATGCCAACAAACGCATTGGCGCCTCCGTAGTCCGCCGGCAAGACACGGGCGAGCTGATTGTGAAGCTGGTCAACCTGCTGCCCGTATCCGTCAGCACGACGGTAGAGTCGCTGCCTTTGCAAGGTACACCTGCCGAGGTGGCCGCTACCGTACTGACAGGCAAGCCCGACGATACCGATGCAAAGCCTCAACCGACAACTGCAAGTATGGACAACGGCCGTTTGCAGTGCGAGCTGCCACCCTACTCGTTTACGGTGGTCAGCATAAAGCCATAGGGAAACAGGCGGCAATTGGCTAATGAAGAATAAAAAAGGGAGCGTGTCAGAATGAAAGAATCTGAAACTCTCCTCCTTCTGGAAGGAGGAGTCCCCGATAGGGGGAGGTGGTAGGTATAAGCATACAGTTCTGATATACAAATTATCACGACTACCTACCACCCCGCCCGTTGGGCACCCCTCCTTCCAGAAGGAGGGGAGTTAGATAGATTTACTCTCATTCTGACACGCCCCCTTATTTGTTTCAGCAAGGCGTACCGCCTCCACCAAAGCTTATCTGACCTCACTGGGTCTAAGTCCGAAGGAACGGGCTGATATCATATCAGGTTCTACCCGCCATATTTTGACATTACGCACGGCCGGCTCCGAACAGGTACAGGGATAGTCCGTATAGTGGCGCATAAGCAGCATCAGAATGCGGTGCTTCTCGTCCATATCTTCGATGAACTGCACCTTTCCGCGACACATCACGCTCTTGGACTTCATGCTGTAGCTGCATGCTACCTGCTGGTGCATATACACCAATTCATGTCCGCTGCAAAAGGTAATGCACACGTATGGCTGGTGTTCCAGCATATCAAGCTTACTGCCCGTAGGACCTGAGTGCAGGTAAACGATGCCGTCCTCATAGGCAAAGTTCATGGGCAGCACATAAGGATGACCATCTTGGTCGGTAATGCCCACCATACAATAAGGGCAACTGCGGATAATACTTTCAATCTCCTGTTTGTCTGTAATGGATATGGTCTTCATATAGTGAAAATATTGGTTATACAAATTGTTTAGTCCATCTGCTCACTGGATATTGAGAGCGATGGAAAGATCTGATGTGAACCACCATCGGAAATGTGGAATATATGCACAAACGAATGACGGCCGGCATGCAAATGTAGGCATAATTCATGCAACATATAGCACTTGACAGACAAAATATCATTGAACTCCGATTCCAAGATTTTTCATTCACGGCAAAGAATTTCTCGTTCGCTCTCCTGCCAACAATCAAAGCACTTAGGTAACACGGTCATAAAAGAATTGCATTGAACATACTATATTGAGCTTATTGAACATTAAACACATGGACCAAGCGGGAAATAACAAGAATCGAGTGTGAGCACAAACAAGAAACAGCATGCAGAATAATGGCAAACAGAAACAAAAAGAAAGCTGCTTCCCTTGGGAAGCAGCTCCTACATGATGCAATAAAAATCAAAGCTATATCATCAGAAATTGATACCAAGAGAGATCATTGTCTGGTTTACATCATTTCCACCCAATCCAAGCAAGAATGCAGCGTCAAGATGGATATTTCCAAGAGCTACACCCGCACCCATGGAAGCATGACAATAATCGTGCTGCGCATAGGAATAACCTCCACGTACAGAAACCATATCCAGGAAAGTATATTCTGCACCTATATTGCCTGTAAACATGTCGGCATTGGTTGGGAAATAGTAATACTGCGCAGCAAGTGATATATTCAGTCTGTGAGCCTCATTGAAATTCATGCCCACCTCTCCACCTGCACCATAATTAGCAGGCAGCTTAGACTGTTTATATCCCTTTCCGTAGTCCAGATTAGGTCCCATATTGGCTGCATTAATGCCTACTACATAATCGGCAGCTACACCCATATTGAAAGTATTACGATAATAAGCAGCTACATTGAATGCCACTGTATTGGCTTCCTGTACTACTTTGCTGTGAACCAGTGACGCTCCCACACTGGCCGAGAAATGGTCTAAAAAACGTATGGAGTAAGCCAAATCGACAGTCCAATCAGCAGGTTTCAGATTTTTACCCTCATCTACAGGTATATCATACCCCCCCAAATAACGGAAACCGGCATGTATGCCATGCACACCAAACCGACGTGAAACAGAAGCCCCATAAAACATCAAGCGACCAACATCATCTTCTGACTTCGGATAGATTTGTGTAGTAGCCGATACATTCCACTTGGCCTTCTCATAAAGCAACGAAGTAGGATTGGTATAAGTCAGCATGGTCTTGGACTCTCCATATTGGTTGCCTCCCATACCTGCCGCACATGCATCTGGATAAATCTCCAGAATAGGCAGCGAACGGCTTTGCCCGTTGGCCATCAACGGAGCAGCCAACAAAGCTGCGATGAGTATATGTTTCAATTTCATAAATGCTGTGTATTGGTTATTGTTTTACAAACGTCTTCTTATAAGTACCCTTCGATGTCTTCACCACTAAGGTATAGGTACCAGCCGCAAGCCGTTGAACGTTAATATTAATCGGTTGCAACTTGGTTACGTTGTAGAGGTTACTGAACACTTCTTCGCCAAACAATGTACGTATGCTAACATCGGCTTTAGTAACAAGAGGATTAAGCAGAATGTTGAGCTGTGTAGTAGCCGGAAGCGGATATACCTGATATACCAGTTCATCAGTATTTTCTACAATACGTACCCTCATGGTGCTTTGTAAAGACTCGTTACCGCTATTTGCCGTAACAGTAACAATACCCTCACCTTGTTTCTTGGCTGTCACGTTAAGCGTAGTGCCCTGTATGGAGGCAGCTACAACCTCTTCGTTGGAAGACTGAGCAGCAAATGAAAGGTCAGAGCCCGTGAAATATTGACCAAGATCATAACTCTGCTGGCTATTGGGAGTTGTCAGTAAATCCTGGAAACTATTAATAATAGCTGGAGCCTGATACTTATACACTTCAAATTGAATGATGGCAGTAGTAGAAGCACCCAGTTCATCAGTTACAGTCAGTTCTATTTCATAAGGCGTCTCACTGATAGGTGCTACAGCACGAATCGTGAAGTCTAAGGTATTCTCTTTTCTAGTTGCCGATACACCTCTAGTTTCGCCAGACAACTTATAAGTCAAATTATGGCCGTTCGGGTCAGATATGGTCACACTGAATTGTTGCTTTTCAACTCCACTGACGCGTATCAGAGTTTCGGGGATACCTTCAATAACAGGAGGATCATTCTTCAATGTGCTGAAACTGTATGACTTGAAGCCTGATTCCAATCCCCAGCGGTCGATTGCGATAACAGCAACATAATAAGTAGTATTCTCCTTCAGGTCACCAACCGTACAATCTATCTTTTCACCAGGCTCGACACCTATAGCATTGACGGTCAGTGAAGAGTTTGACTTATAATTACCTGCAGTCATTACTTGGTCTGAATAATAAACCTGATACTTAACAGGACTACCATCATCCTCATCCGCTACAGCACTCCAAGACAATTGTACTGATGCATAACCTGGCTGAGCTGTAAGATCAGTCACATCACCAGGTTTCTTATTCTGATTAACAGCAAAGGTACTTGCCGCATCAATATATCCTACTCCCAGACGTCCGGCATATTCAGGATTATGAGCATCGATATTTTCTGGGCGCAAAGAGCCTAACAAACGCGCTTTCAGATCCTCGTTAGTAAAGCCTTGTCCACCAAAATGTGACACGACCAAAGCTGCAATACCGGAAACATGAGGACAAGCCATAGAAGTACCCTGCATATATCCGTATTTCCTTCCTGTACCATAAATAACCTCAGGCAGTGTACTGTATACCATACCCGACGGATAGTATTCATCACCTCCCGGAGCCATGATATCAACCCAATCTCCACGGTTGGTATAATATGAGCTCTTCCAGTCGGGTGCCATAGCAGATACCGCTATGGTCGCTTCGTATGCCCCAGGATAACTCAAATAATCTTCTCCGTCATTACCTGCAGCAAAAATTACAACGCCACCTTTCATAGGAGAATCAGGCAATTGGTTTCCGTCATTGTCGCAACCTGCATATTTAATAAAATAATCAATAGCAGCCTTCACACTGGAGGGCAGATAACCCGGCCCCGGATACTCATATCCCCAAGAGTTCTGACTAATAACGGCACCATTATTCGCACTATACACAAATGCATCTTCGGCTGTTACACCCAGGTTATCCTCAAACTTCTGGCAACTCATAAGCCGCGCGCCCGAACCCGGTGTTCCATCACCACCTGCTACACCGCCTACACCAATGCCATTGTTGTTGCGAGCGGCCACAGTACCAGCCACATGCGTACCATGTCCTGCTTCATCCAATGTAATTTCACCTTTATTCGATACAAAGTTCCAACCATATACATCATCTATATAGCCGTTTCCATCATCATCAATGCCATTTCCTGGAATTTCTCCCTCATTTATCCATAGATTGTCAACCAAGTCTTCATGGGTTACATCTATACCACCATCCACAATAGCGACAATCACATTAGGTTTTCCTGTCTCAGTTTTCCAAGCTTCAAAAAGATTAATATCAGCTCCTGCAACAGATTTAGGGGTAGTTCCAAAATTTTTATAATGCCATTGTTTCGTTAGCATAGGATCATCAAAAGGTAAATCCTGCTCATCATCTGTAGCAGCAGGAGCCTCAAGAGAAAAAGCTGAACCGACTTTGACTGTCGGAATACTGGTTGCAAATACGGGCTCAACTATAGTAAAAAGATTCGTTTGACTTAATGTGGTAAGAATCTGCTGCAAGTCTTGCCTTTCATCAAACTTTACTTCATACCAACAGTCCAGACCTTCACGACGCATACGTTTCTCAAAACGTGGGTCAATATGGAATAGTGGACGTAAATCAGTTGCCTGAATACTATGCAAAGTATTGGCTAACAAAGAGGGGGCACTCTGCAAAGTTACCCCATTGGGAGATATTTTTTTAATTTCAGACAGTATATCATTTTTTACTTTCACATGAGCAATGCCAGGTATACCTTGTTGGTTGAGTGATGTCCCTGTAGCAGCTACAGCCTTAGAGTCTGGAGGAGTATCCGTAAAGCTATCTTGAGCACAACCGCCCAACAAGACGCCTCCTAACATATAGAGTAGGAACTTTTTCATAGAATTGGAGTTTATAATAATTTGAAAAAATACACTCCCTCTCGGATATGCCTGAAAGACATGGAAAGGGAGTGTGAATTTTATGAGTTCTTATTGATAACCTAATAACTTTCTTTACTTAATGCGATGAATCGTTTGGCTCTTTTCATTGCGAAGCAATACCTTCGTCATACCAGTGATCGTCTTAACAAGTAAATCTTTATTGGTAATCACAGAAGCTACAGAACTTGCCTGAATTTGCCACTTGAATGTTTGAATATCAATAATAGGCTGTCCATCAAGTACATCAGTAAACGCTGCCGGACCAAAAGCGAGTACGTCCCAATAACCTTTTTCTTCATTAGGCAAAACGTAGAATTCATAACCTTGGCTTGACTGTAGATATACAAATCCTTCTTGTTCCAGCAACGAAGTAAATTCTTTCGTCATGAAGTACTGAGAACCATCAGGAGTCCAGTATGCCAACTCTACATTAGAGTAAATTGCACGAGCCGAACTGAGTTCTCCGAAATACTCATAATCAGGAGAAACAGGCATATCTCCTTGGTCATGATAAATCCAATAAGAACGTGCATAAAGTCCGGTCTTTCTTACTTCTTCACTCATATCAAACCAGGCAAAATCACCTGTTGCAGGATATGTACTCATCGCTTCAACAAAAGTACCTGCATTCTCTGCCTCCCAAGGAGCTACTACCTCTTCATATTTAGCGCCATGAACACCAACTTCAACACATGGAGTCCAACCCATTTGCGGTTCTTTCATCGGCAGAGTTTCAAATGTAGGATAAGCTTTGTCCTGAATAGGGTTATAAGTAGACAGAACCGTGATACCATCACTCGCTTTAGTTACACTGAGCGCATAGGGGTATACTTCATGTGTGTAAACTCCACCACTCAATACAAATCCGTTTTTCTCAATAGCTGCAATAATAGCATTCTCCAGTTCCAGATTGGCTGTAGCTGTAATACCCTGTGAATAGTCGCCTGTAATATCACCTGCATAACCCAATTGCGGGAAGTTAGGATCCGGTGACATATAGTAATATGCAGTATTAAACAGTCCATCGGGCAATGTCATTACTTTACAGCCACGTGCCTCTTCAAATTCCATCATCTTCATGATTGATGATTCATTGCTCTTACCAAAGAACGGAAGGACAACAACATCTTGGTTAACAGCAATTTCCTTTATTGCCGTTCCGCAGGTTACTATTACTTTACCTGCACGTGCTTCTGTTCCACTTGTAGGGGTCACACCAATAGTAAAGAAGTCTGCCCCCGGCTGATAGTCTACGCTAATCCAGTCAGCATCAGCTTCAACCGTAATATCACCACTGCTAACAACGTCTACACGAGACTCTGCGTTCACATTAAGGAAACTCAAAGATTCTGTTCCAAGGAATAATGTGGCATCTCCTGCACTTTGCATCACCTCAACCTTAGCTGCAGTATTGCCAGCATTAATCAAAATATAACTTTTACGGTCGACTCCTTCCTGATTGGCAGCAGCCTTTACACTTAACTGATCACCGTTGGCAGTCAAAGTCAACCATGCTCCTTCAACCGGAGAAGAAGCAATCCATTTAGCAGCATTGGTAGTAATCGTAATGCTTTGATCGCCTCCATCCTTAGTAAAAGTAACCGAAGCCACAGAGGTTTCAAGTGTTGTATCTTCTATAATAGTCTCATCATCGCCGCAAGATATAAATGCAAGGGGAACTATGGCAAATAACCACAAAAGGAATTGAAATTTTGTTTTCATACTATTAAAAACTTTAGGGATTATTCCTTATTGCTGTGAGCAAGTGGAGCAACAGGATGTCTTTCATGTAGTTATCATCGAATTCAGCGGTTAGTAACCGTTAATCCTAATTTTAAGAGATATCCGCGTATAGCACGCAGATCAAGCTTCTTTCATCATTCTCAATTAAGGAAACCTTTACAGGACATTGCATGCCCTATTGGCTAACAATTTGATAAGTAGTAACATTTAAATTCCGTCAGCACACTCAAAATAGATTCAATAACATTATATTTTCCTTTAGTATCACAAGTCTAGCACATGCGCCAAATAGAAAGGGAAGCTGACTCCCACCCATTCACTCTTTCATGTACATCCCGGGTATTTCTAATGATAACGAACGCAAATATAATATAATTTTAATAGCTAACAAAGGTATTACTCTTTTTTTTGCATTATTTCTTTGCAAGTCTCTATAAAAAGACATACGAATAGAATATTATACCAATATACCCATTCTAACGAATTCTACTTTACATTTGCAAACTAATATTATAATTTAAGCACTAGTGTCTCTTAAAATTTGTTATTGTTGAAATTTTCTTCCTGATTATGCGAT
>USEY01000008.1 GCA_900553815.1 uncultured Bacteroides sp. | reverse complement strand
TGTCAGTTGACTTTTGACTTTGAACTTGATTAACATATCTTAAGAGACACTAGTGTAATTTAAGTAACATTTGTATCGTTTACATATACTATACACTCATAAAACAGCAGCAAAATATTAACAGGATGAAACTATTGATTATTTCACAAACCGATTTTATTAACAATCATACAATATCCTTATACCTATTATATCACCCAATCCTGCTAACACATTCTAGCATTATACATATAGAACTCCTCCCTTCATAAATATTAATCTCCAACCAAGTATAAACAAATAGCCTATTAAAAGAAAAAGCTGAAACTCATATAAGGCCAAACAATCATATATAAAAAAACAAACCTCCCACACGACATCGAACCGATATCGGCGGGAGGCTTGCATAAAATTGAAATATAAATTAGTCAACCAGCGCGAAGTCCAGCTGTTTCTTCTCAAGATTAGCACGTGCCACACGAATAGTAATGGCATCGCCCAAACTGTAGGTACGATTTGTACGACGACCGCGGAGGCAGTAGTTTTTCTCATCGAACTCGTAGTAGTCGTCGTCCAAGTCACGAATGGGCACCATACCTTCACACTTGTTCTCGTTGAGTTCCACATAGAGTCCCCACTCGGTAACACCAGAGATGACACCGTCGTAGACTTGTCCGAGGCGTTCGGTCATGAACTCCACCTGCTTGTACTTGATGGATGAGCGCTCGGCATTGGCAGCCACCTGTTCCATTTCGCTGCAATGGTCGCAGAGAGCTTCGTACTTCTTTTCGCTGACAGTACGCCCGTGCTGGTCAAGGTACTTGGTGAGCAGACGATGGACTATCATATCGGGATAGCGGCGGATAGGCGAGGTGAAGTGTGTGTAATACTCAAACGCCAGACCATAGTGGCCGATGTTGTGGGTGGAGTAGCGTGCCTTCTGCATGGCGCGTATGGAAACAGTTTCTATCAGATTCTCTTCCTTCTTGCCCTGTATGTCGTCCAGCAAGTGGTTGATGGACTTGGAAACGTCGGCCTTGCTGCCGGTAGTGCGCAGTTTGTAGCCAAAGCGGGCAATGAACTGCGCCAGGTTGTCGAGTTTGTCGGGGTCGGGCAAGTCGTGAATACGATAAGGGAAGACTTTGGGTTTCTTACCCTTGGGCACAATGCCTATACGTTCGGCCACAGTGCGGTTGGCCAACAGCATGAATTCCTCAATCAGCTTATTGGCATCCTTGGATATCTTGAAGTAAACACTGACAGGCTTGCCTTTCTCGTCTATTTCGAACTTCACCTCGTAGCGGTCGAAGTTGATGGCACCCGCTACGAAACGCTTTTCACGCAATAGCTTGGCCAACTTATTGAGTTGCAGTATCTCCTCCTTGTAGTCGCCTTGACCTGTCTCGATGACCTGTTGGGCTTCTTCGTAGGTAAAGCGGCGGTTGCTCTTGATGACGGTGTGCACCACGCGCGAATCTACCACTTCGGCCTTTTCGTTGAGGTTGAAGATGACAGAATAGGCCAGTTTTTCCTCATCAGGGCGCAGGGAGCAGATGAAGTTGCAGAGTCGCTCGGGCAACATGGGGATGGTACGATCTACCAGATAGACGGAAGTGGCGCGTTTCTCGGCCTCCTTGTCTATAATGCCACCTTCGGGTACGTAGTGGGTAACGTCGGCAATATGCACGCCCACTTCCCAAAGACCGTTCTTCAGCTGGCGGATAGAAAGGGCGTCATCAAAGTCCTTGGCATCCTTGGGGTCGATGGTAAAGGTGGTGACATCGCGGAAGTCCTCGCGACGGGCAATCTCCTCAGCCGGAATCTCGGCAGGAATGCGGTCGGCAGCCTTCTCTACCGAGGCAGGATAAACGTAGGGCAGACCGTATTCAGCCAAGATAGCGTGCATTTCGGCAGTATTCTCGCCAGCCTTGCCCAGAATATCAATAACCTGTCCTATAGGGTTCTTGGCACGTTCGGGCCACTCGACAATCTTCACCACAGCCTTGTCGCCACTCTTTCCGCCCTTCAGCTTATCCTTGGGGATAAAGATATCGTTGGCCAGCGTGCGGTTCTCGGTCAGGAGGAAGGCATAACCCTTGTTCACTTCGAGCGTACCGACTATGGTGTCGTTGGCACGCTGCAATATCTCTATCACTTCACCCTCGGCCCCCTTGCCGCGGCGCTTGGCGTAGAAGGCAATGCGGACACGGTCGTTGTTCATGGCGTGCGCCGAATTGCGTTCGGCTATAAAGATAGGTTCGCCGCCATCGTCGGGCAAGAAAGAATTCTTACCGTTGCTCTTGCGCTGGAAGACACCGGTCATTTCTATGCCATGCGTATTGAGGCGGTAACGGTGTTTCTCTGTTTCGGTGATGTAGTCGTCCTCTTTCATCTCGGACAGAATATCCATGCAGAGCATTTTCAGCGGATGTGTTGTAAGCTTGAGAGCTTCGAATATATACTTGAGGGAGAGAATCTCGCCCTGCTTTGCGTGGAAGAAGTCCTGCAGCATCTTGGCAAGTTCCTTCTTGGTCATGCGCTTGCCAGCCTTCTTCTCTTTCTTATCTTTTTTCTTTGACATAGTTCCTGTGTGTTAGGTATGTGACTACAAAGTAAACAAATTATTGGCAGGTTCGTTCAACCGCCGCCCGCTTTTTTTAGACAGAATGGGGTAAATTGATACAAAAAGTCCCCTCTGCATGACAAAGTGTTGCAAAGGGGACTCAATCTATGATGTAAGCCAGCGTATCAGAAGTGGCTCAGGTCTATCAGGCCAAAGTTGGGGTCTTTCTCGGGTTGCCACGTGCGCACATGAATGACCGGTTCCTTGGGCTTATTCAAGTCTACCATAAGGAAGAGATAACCGGTGTCACCATAGCTGGAAGAGAAATAGTCCTGCTTTATCTGTATGCCGTATATCTCGCCGCCCACACCCGACTTGCGTACCTGGTTATCGGCAAAGCGCAGGTTGATGTACTCCGAGCTGCGGAAGATGTGCTTCAGCTTCTTCATATACTCCGACTTGGTCTGACGGGTGTACTTCACAGCCTGGGCACTCATAGGTTGTCCTTCCTTGGCTGCCGTATGCTTCAGCACAGAGCCGGTGATGATGAGGGCATCGTCGGAGAAAATGCTGTTGATGTAGTCATAGCGCTTCAGCGCATAGGCCGTCTTGTAGCTTTCCAGGAAGTTGATAAGCACGTTGCGTACGGTGTCATTCCACGAAGTATGGTTCATAATGTCGTCTACAGCAGGCTTGTTCAGGGCAAAGGAAAGGGCATCAATCTTGCCGTCCTTGTTCAGCGTGAACACTACGTCCTCTACAAAAGTACGGTTGTTGGTCTTGAACTTGAAGCTCATGGGCAGGCTGCGGCAGGTGATTTCGCCGTTACACTCCAGATATTGGAAGTCGGGCTCCTTGATAATGCGTGCCTGTCCGTACTTGATAAGGCTGTTGAACATTTCATAGCCGGCCGGCGTGCAAAGACTGTCCATACCTGCAAAGTTACGAGTACGGATGGCTTTTTCCACTTGCTTCATGACGCTTTCATAGGGCGCCTGCGCATCGCTGCTGAGGAAGTGCATGCCATTGTTGGTCTCCGTAGCCTGTTCAGTCTCGGCAGCCATCAGAGGCAAAGGCTCCTCGCCCGGCTTGGGCTCCTTGCCTTCCAGACGCAGGTTGCAGTTGCGCATGGCTATCGGCTCCACAGCCTCCATCACTTCGGCCAGTTCATTGTCAATGTTTGCTTCGCCCTCAAAAGCATATTCCGTCTTGATTTGCAGGTTCTCGGCCGAGGCCAGCGAGGGAAGCTCGATGATGCCTGTACCGTCTTTGGCCGAAAAGATATTGGACCAGTCGCGACCGTCAAAGTAAGTATAGTCGTAGTTGCGGGCCGGCTTGCCTTTATAGTAGACGCCGATGTCCACCGTCTTCAGGTCACCGTCCAGTCTGACGCCCATCATCTTTATGTTGATATTAGCAAAGATGTCATTCATCTGGCGTGGAATCCAGGTAGAGAGCAGCAATTCCTTGCCGTCCTCGTCCTTCATGGTCAGATAGTTGCCGTCGGGATAGCTTTGGATGAGCACCAATGCCCAGTAATAGTAGCGCAAGGCATCGGCCACCTGCGCCCGGCTTTCGGCCTTGACGGCTTCGGAAGCAAAGTCCAGAATCTTATTCTTGCGACCCTCGAAGATGCGTTGTATTTCGGCCACCTTGATGTAGCGCATCACCACCGCTTCGGGTTCGTTCTGTATGACGATGCGGCGCGTGTTGGTCAGCGTGGCGTGCGAATAGGTGTTGATGACCGACTGGAAAGTTTCGTCCACCGTGGCCTCGCCATTGGTATTGCCTCCCTTGGTCAGCTGTTCAAACTTAGAAGATACATTGGTAGAAATCTGGCTGATAAGGGCAGCCAGCGCCTCATTGTCGGCCTTGCGGATGGTTGTAGCATTTCCGGTTCCCCAGATGTAGTTGGGATCTGTCTGGATTTCTTCGACAGACTGCCCCACGGCAAGAACGGGAACGAGGAAAGAAACAATAAGAAGTAGCAACTTGTACATAGTAATATAATGAAGATATATTTCAAATTCCAGGACAAAGATACCACTCTTATCGGACATAACCGCAAAGCTCTGGAAGAAAATTGCCTACAAATCCGTGAGCTTCACGGTTTTCAGGGAAGAAAACGCGGTGATTTTCTTCCCCAAAAACAGACTGTGCCACCCACCGGCAGCAAGCTACAGATGACCCGCGGACTGCCTATCGCTTCCGATAGACCAGCTCAATGCCTTCCTGTCGACCCAGATTGCGGCTGTACTGCTTGTCGGTGGCATTGTTCCAATGCTCGGCCACACCCAGGCTGGCTAAGCCCCGGCCTGAGCCGTCGGGGTCGTACTTCACGCCCGAGGGTGCACGGTCGGCCTGCGCGGCCTCAGAGAGGTACATGTCAGAGTAATTGACATCGGCCATCGTGGGAAACTGGGTAATGAGGAAATCATTGGCCACCATGTCGATGGCTACGGGGTCCAGACTGCCCAGCAACGAGCACGGCCAGCTGCCGCCGAAGGGTTCCATGCTCCATTTGGGTGCCGGCTTGCCGCCCACGTTCTTTGAGCCGTAAAGTCCGTCTATCAACCAGAGGGCAGTCTTGCCGCCCAGGTCCTTGTGCCCCATGAAGTCGACAAAGGTCATATACTTGGGCTTGCCCGCCCGGTCTTGATTGAAGTTGTTATGATGGTTCTTGCGCCAGTCGTTGTGGATGCTCATGGCGCCATACCAGTTCTTGCCACAGAGGGTCACACCCTGACCCACATGTCCCTTCAGCAAGGCCATGTTGATGACGTAGTCGGCCTCGGTGAAAACGGTACAGATGCCACGGGCCAGCGGACCGTTGTCCTGCGAATAGTGCATGGCATCGGCCACGTACTCGGACTTGATGCGCCCATCGCCACCCTGATTGTCCACAAAGCGGACACCGGGGAACCGGGCGTGGCACTTGTCATACAGATAGTCGGTAATGAAACGGCTGGGGTCGGAGACGGTAATCTGCTCCTGCCCTACACCGCCCTGCTCTACCAGGCTGCTGAGCAGCGACAGCACCAACTGCGGAGAAGCGTTGATTTCTTCCGAGTCGGCATGCGAGTAAGTGTTGTTCTGATTGATCTTAATAGCTACCTTCTGGCCGGCCCGATAGCCTCCCTCGCCCAGCCCGTGGCTGCGGTTGTAATGGCTGAAGATGGCTTGCCAGGCTTCTTTCTCGGTTTTCTGACCGGTCAGTTCCTGCAACGTCTGGGCAATCAGCCAGTCGCAATCGGCCTGATTATTGAAACGGTCGTCGAACCAATATCCGTCGGTCCCCTCCCAAGTGGCTGCTCCGGGTGCATGACTCCATACTACCCGACCGGGGAAAATGCCGCGCGCCTGACCTACCGGGCTATTAGGCCCCAGCACCTGCGAAGGAGCTCCGGCAAACGGATTGAGAGCCGCCCACGAAACGTCCGTATGGTTCACAGCCACCAGCCCCACACACGCCAGCAACAGCACCGAACAGGCAGCTGCCCACGCATAGCGCCTGCGCTGCCACGACGAGCGCAGCTGGCGCCACAGGCTGACACCTCCGAACACACCCAACAGGTAGACCACAAACGACGACATAAGCGGCGCTGCTGCCTGCATACACGGATACGTGGCACGAGTGGGCTTAGGAATGACCCGAACCAAGAACCACGCCGTAGCCGCCAATCCTGTGGC
Organism: uncultured Bacteroides sp.; assembly: GCA_900553815.1. Taxonomy (GTDB): domain Bacteria; phylum Bacteroidota; class Bacteroidia; order Bacteroidales; family Bacteroidaceae; genus Bacteroides. The sequence goes on along the minus strand of USEY01000008.1, from coordinate 69,756 downwards.
CAGGAACAGCAAACGACCCTTGAAGCCCGAACGCTCGGCACGTTCGCTCTTCTCCTTCAACCAGAAATAAAATCTCTTCAACATAACGTTTTCCTATTTTAAAGTTAACCTAATATTCATTGCGCGGCCACGCCTGCCTTGCCAATGCCGGATAACCAACAGGAATCATCTATAAGGACAAGCAGTTGCCGATGTTCTATTTTGCATCAAAGTTTAAGCAAAGGTATGGATTTTTGCCGAAAATCAGGCAACAACCGCACTTATCTTTTTGACACTTTGCATTTTCTAATGCCTAAGAATCGCTTATTTCGGACCCAAGGAGAGGAAGGCCGGAAAAATCGAGGCGATTTTTCACAAATAGCTCATTGACACGGCGGTAGCAAAATTCTGACAGTTGAACCAGAAAAACTGACCCCCAAAAAACAGGGAAAAAGACTCGGAAAACGAGGGGAGTTAACACTTCACGAGCCAGCAGTGGACTGCCAACGTGCGAGCAGTGGACTGCTAACGCGAGAAATATACACTCCCCGGTACCGGAATTAACGCCCGAAAGTCGAGAAATTCACCGTTTCACGGGTAGAATCCTATAAAATTTCGGAATAACCGACCGATATTCTACGAGTATCGTCCGCTATTTCAAGCTTTCCGAAAGAATGACAGGTCAGCAAAACCAGGCATTCGGCGCCAAAATGAAAGCAAACAAGCAAAAGGCGCGTCACTTCGCCCGACAGACAACCGACGGCCATCCCCTGCCTTCCAACTTTACCCCGGCAACCGGCAGGTTTTCCAAATAAATAGCTTACATTTGCATCAGACTAACCAGCCCCGGAACAGCCATCAGGCCATCCTCTCCGGCAGGCACAAAGACACCGACCGCATGAGCACACAACTACCCATCCACTTCGCCCCCTTGCAGGGCTATACCGATGCCCCCTACCGTCAGGCACATGCCCGCATCTTCGGCGGCGTAGCCAGCTATTATTCGCCGTTTGTCCGCGTGGAGCACGGCGAAATCCGACGCAAGGACGAGCGCGACGTCCTGCCCGACAATAACCACGGCGTAAACCTCGTTCCGCAGCTCATTGCATCGGACACCGACAAGCTGCGACGCATCACCGACCTGTTTCTGAGCCACGGCTACCGGGAGATTGACATCAACCTGGGCTGTCCCTTCCCCATGCTAGCCAAGCGACACAACGGTGCCGGCATGCTGCCCTACCCTGACGAAGTGGAAGCCCTGCTCAGCACCGCCTGCACGGCCTATCCCGACGTGCGGTTCTCGGTCAAGATGCGCCTGGGCTGGGACCAGCCGCAAGAGAGCCTGGCACTGCTGCCGCTGCTCAACAGCTTGCCGCTTTCCTACATCGTCCTGCACCCGCGCCTGGGCAAGCAGCAATACAAAGGCGAGCCCGACATGGAAGGCTTTGCCCGCTTCTACGAGGAGTGCCGCAAGCCGCTCATCTACAACGGCAACCTGCTGACGCTGGCCGACATACAGGCTCTGGCCGACCGCTTCCCGCAGCTGGCCGGCGTTATGATAGGCCGCGGACTGCTGGCCAATCCGGCTCTGGCCTTGGAATATGCACAGGGGCAGCCATTGGCACCCGACGAACTGAAGGAGCGGGTGCGCCAACTGCACACCGACCTGTTCTGCCACTACGGCGCCCGGCTGGAAGGTGGCGACCGCCAGCTGCTGACCAAGATGAAGACATTCTGGGAATACCTGCTGCCCGATGCCGACCGCAAGGCGCGCAAGGCCATACACAAGGCCGGCAACCTGGCCAGTTATCAGGAGGCGGTGAACAAATTACTGAGGTAAGCAGGAATCAGTCGAACAGCTCTTTCAGCACCTCCAGCGACTTCAGCTCGGGGAAGTTGGGCAGGTGGAGGCTGTAGTATTCATTGAGCACGGTCAGGCAACGGAGGCGCTCCTGCCGGTTCATGGCAAAGAGGCGCATGGTGTCGTAGCGCATGCGCATGAGCGTGCTGATGCGAGCAGCCTCGGCCGGGCCTATGAAGTGAGAATGCTGTTGCGGACGCAGAGAAACAAAGCTGGCATTCTGCAAATCGAAGTAATCGCCGGGACGGTAGTCCTCCAAATTGGGATAAAGTCCCAGAAAGCGCGACAGACGCATGAGGAAAACCAGATGGAAGTTGGCATAGCCCGATCGGCAAGTGTCGAGCCAGCGTATGGAATGTTCGAGATAAGCAAAGAGCGGACGGTTTTCGGCCTCCTCGCGCACGGCACGGTAAAGGAACTCGGCCAGGAAGAGGGCAATGGCCGACTTGACGGGGTCGTAGGGAATCGTGGCAAAGGGATAGCAGGAGCGGGCTTCCTTCAGTTTGTGAAGCGAGGATGTGGGGCGGCAGTCGGCCTCCACCTCCACCAGCGACAAGGGCTGAAACAGTACCAGCCTGACAGGCGACTTGCGCGAGCGCGATACGGGTACCAGAAACGACATCCGCCCCGACTGCTCGGTGTAGATGTCGGCAATGACCGACGTGTCCTTGTATTTCAGCGTGTGGAGCACCACGCCCTTTATCTTTTGCTGCATACTTATTCTTTCCGGTGATTTTATTTCTGGTTGCCGAGGCAAAACTACAAAAAAAGCCGATACGCCGCGGCCAGCAACCCACAAAAAGCAAGAAACAGCCCCGAAGACAGGACGTAACAGCCGTTCTGACAGAAACCTGCAGCAAGGGAACCAGCCAATATATTATATATAATAAGGTGTAAAAACTGACGTCCAAAACCAGAGCAAAGAAATTTTCATTTTTTACTTCCAAAATAAAAGCATCATATATCACTGATAATCAACATATAATAAGTAACACAAGTAAGAAAGTTGCAAAAAAGAAGCATTTTTTTCATAGAATGTTTTGGTAATTCAAAAAGTGTTTCTACCTTTGCATCCGCAAACGAAACAAAACGCTTGCAGAGCGGAAACGCTCACTAAGGATGGCCCGTTCGTCTATCGGTTAGGACGCAAGATTTTCATTCTTGAAAGGGGGGTTCGATTCCCCCACGGGCTACAATTAAAAAGATAAACGAATTAAAACAGATTAGTCGAGATGGCAAATCATAAATCATCACTGAAAAGAATCAGACAGGAGAAGACAAGAAGACTTCGCAACAGATATTATGGCAAGACCATGAGAAACGCTGTTCGCAAACTTCGTGCTACTACCGATAAAGCAGAAGCTACTGCACTGCTGCCGGGCGTAAGCAAAATGCTGGATAAGCTGGCAAAGAAGAACGTCATTCACAAGAACAAGGCAAGCAATCTGAAGTCTAAGTTGGCACTTCACATCAATAAGCTGGCATAATCAAGATTTTTAAATCTACCATATATTACAGGAGGCTGGACTTTATAGTCCGGCCTTTTCTGTTTGTACGCATGCCTGAGCACAGGAGCGACCTGCGATAAGCCAACCGCCAGACACCCGCGGATGCGGATGCTAAAAAGGCGTAAACAGCCTAATTTATTCAGCCGTTTCCCGCGTTATCTCAACGATTTTCACTAACTTTGCTCTGTTATTACAAAAGGTATCAGATTATGACTGAAGAAGAAAAGATAGAAGGCGAAAACAACTATTCAGCCAGTAACATCCAGGTGCTCGAAGGCCTGGAAGCGGTGCGCAAACGTCCTGCCATGTACATTGGCGACATCAGCGAGAACGGTCTGCACCACTTGGTCTACGAAGTCGTGGACAACTCCATCGACGAGGCCATGGCCGGCTATTGCGACCACATAGAAGTAACTATCAACGAAGACAACTCCATCACCGTACAAGATAACGGACGCGGTATTCCCGTAGACTTCCACGCCAAGGAAAAGAAATCGGCATTGGAAGTGGTAATGACCGTACTCCATGCCGGAGGTAAGTTCGACAAAGGTTCTTACAAGGTATCGGGCGGTCTGCACGGCGTCGGTGTATCTTGCGTCAACGCCCTGTCTACCCACATGACCACACAGGTATTCCGCAACGGCAAAATCTACCAGCAGGAATACGAATGCGGCAAGCCACTCTATGCTGTCAAGGAAGTAGGAACCTGTGACCCTAACTTCACAGGAACCAAGCAGACTTTCTGGCCCGACGGCAGCATATTTACTACTACCGAATATAAATACAGCACGCTGCAGGCACGCTTGCGTGAGTTGGCTTATCTGAACGCTGGTATTCGCATCACGCTGACCGACCGTCGCCAGAAAGACGAGAACGGTGAATTCGTGAAGGAAATGTTCCATTCGGCAGAAGGCGTAAAAGAGTTTGTCCGCTACCTGAACAGCAACAATACTCCGCTCTTCAACGACGTTATCTACCTGAACACGGAAAAGGCTGGTGTGCCTATCGAATGTGCCATCATGTACAACACAGGCTACCGCGAGAATCTGCACTCTTACGTCAACAATATCAATACCAAGGAAGGCGGTACACACGAAGCCGGTTTCCGCGCCGCCCTGACCCGTGTACTGAAGAAATACGGTGAAGACACCTGCGCCAAGCAATTGGAAAGAGCCAAGGTGGAGATCTCTGGCGAGGACTTCCGAGAAGGTCTGATAGCCGTTATCTCCGTGAAGGTTTCCGAACCGCAATTTGAAGGACAGACCAAGACCAAGCTGGGCAACAGCGAAGTGAGTGGTGCCGTAAACCAAGCCGTAGGCGAAGCTTTGACCAACTATCTGGAAGAGCATCCGAAAGAGGCCAAACTGATAGTAGAAAAAGTTATCTTGGCTGCTACTGCCCGCGTTGCAGCACGCAAGGCACGCGAGTCTGTACAGCGCAAATCGCCCATGAGTGGCGGAGGCATGCCGGGCAAGCTGGCCGACTGCTCAAGCAAAGACCCGGATGAATGCGAATTGTTCCTCGTCGAGGGTGACTCAGCCGGCGGTTCGGCCAAGCAGGGACGAAATCGCCAGTTCCAAGCTATTCTGCCCTTGCGCGGTAAGATTCTGAACGTAGAGAAAGCCATGTGGCACAAAGCCTTCGAAAGCGACGAAGTGAACAACATCATTCAAGCACTGGGCATCCGCTTTGGCCTCAACGGCGAAGACAGCAAAGAAGCCAACATTGACAAGCTGCGCTACAAGAAGGTTATCATCATGACCGATGCCGATGTTGATGGTTCTCACATCGACACCCTTATCATGACACTCTTCTTCCGCTACTTCCCGCAAGTTATTGAGCAAGGCTACCTCTATATTGCTACTCCCCCACTCTACCTTTGCACCAAGGGTAAAGTGAAAGAATATTGCTGGAACGACCAGCAACGCCAGCGCTTCATCGACACTTACGGCGGTGGTTCAGAAAATGCCATCCACACACAGCGCTACAAAGGTTTGGGTGAAATGAACCCCGAACAGCTGTGGGAAACAACCATGAACCCCGAGAACCGTATGCTGAAGCAAGTAAGCATCAGCAACGCGGCCGAAGCCGACTACATCTTCTCCATGCTGATGGGCGAAGACGTTGGTCCACGTCGTGAGTTTATCGAAAAGAACGCAACATACGCCAATATAGACGCATAATTTAGCAGTAAACGGTCAGTAGTCAGTGGTTATAAGACACTTCCATAGGAAGCTGCCACTGAGCACAAACTACCAACTGCTTACAACTGATATTAACCAATTATTTATTAATCCTCACATCTTACAACGAAGAAGCGCCGGACTATCGAGGAAACTCCCCGAAGCCCGGCGCTCTCTTATTCACCTCTCTACCGCCATGAACAAGGAAATGCTACAAGACGCCTTATGCACACACATCTGCCAGTTCTCTGCCAACCAGCTCGCTTGGAAGATTGAACAGGAAGACGAACTATTCCATACACTCTACAACATAGCTATGAACAACGACTCACCAGCCGCCAACCGTGCATTGTGGGTATGCGAGAAACTGAGCGAAAGGCATCCAAGCCTCTTTGCACCATGCTATGACGAACTGACCACCCACCTGCTTACCTGCAACAACGACACAGCCCGCCGTCTGCTCCTTTCCATACTATTCAACCTTCCTGTCCCCACACCACTTCCCATCCATCTGCTAAACTACTGCTTCGACCACCTGCTAAATCCACAAGACAGCATTGCCGTGCAGGCTCTTTGCATCAAGCTGGCTTACCTGCTTTGCCGCCAACAGCCGGAACTGCAACAGGAATTGCAAGTAATACTTGGAAATGCCGACGCCACACTCTACTCCCCCGGTGTACAATCGGCCATTCGAAGCACTCTGCGCAAACTACAAGGAAAGAAAAACAAAAGAAACAAGCAATAGGAGCCAAAGAACACATCTTACCGACCGTGGTCATAACGCTGGGCACCAACCAGTATATAAACTGCTACCAATATAGGTACCAGCAACATAGACACCAACACAGCCGCCTCCCGATTCATACCGCCCCACGTCAACAGATAATACAAAACAACAACGAGTAGCCCCATCATACAGAATGAACGACACATAAAAGCAGCCAACCCCTTGGCGTCAACCTTCTTCTGCCGTTCGGGCGACATGGTATTATAACCTGCTATCAACTTGGGATACTTGCACACTAGCAGTCCTAAGAAGATAAAGAAAACCGCAAAAATCCAAATGAGAGCAGTATCCATCCCTTTAAACAACTAATTATACATATCAACATCAACAACCCAACAATCATCTACATACATTGTTGTGCCTGCATAACTATGGATTTCAAACACAAAATGGCGTGCCCTAGCTGGAACCTGTATGATATAATCAAACAGCTGCCATTCATTATAATTCAATGGGAAAGACGACAATCCATAACCACCACCTCTTATAATACCCAACATCGCCTCATCATAAAAATCCGCCAATGCATCATTAGAAATATTATCACTACTACTATCACGGAAATAACAATACATACGGGGTTCTGTACCCGTACATGGTTCTTCTACATAATAATAGAAGCGAATACGAATATCATGCCCAGGAAAGACCTCCACCTTCTGACTAACCTTTGCTGTAAGCCCTTTCTTCGGGGATGACATACGAACAGAATACTCTCCTTCATATACATTGTCAGACTCTTTGGTAACACTGCCATAATGCTCACGCATAGACCAGCCATATAAATAATAATAGCCACCTCCTGCATCATACCATTCCTCGCAATTTCCGTTCTCCAACAGATTCATTACAGGAGTCAATTCCATCGAAGGTCCAGCAGGCTCTTCCTTATCACACGCCCACAATAAAAAGCAAAGCAACAGTATCGTATGATCTCTCCAACAATGCATATTTCTTCCTCTTTACAACCACCCCTGCTTCTTCATCTCCTCTGCCGCAATCTCCAATTCACGATACCAATCCTCACCAAACTTACGGATAAGCGGCTCGCGCAGGAACTTGTAGACAGGCAAATTTTCCTTCTGCCCCAAGAGAAGAGCAGCCTTGCAGACATTCCAGCGATGGAAATTCACCGCCTTGTAGCGGCCAAAGTCGCCTATACGGATGGGATAGAGATGGCAGGATATAGGCTTATAAAAGTCAGTCTTGCCGGCACGGAAAGCCTTCTCGATGGCACAGTAGCAGCAACCACGCTCGTCGTAGCAGGTAAAGACACAGTCCTTGTTATTGACAATAGACGTCACCAAGTCGCCTTCGCAATCGGTATACACTACTCCCTGACGGTCAATAACCTCGCGCGCCTCAGGACTGAGTTCATCCCAAATAACAGGCAACACCTCCTCCAGCTTCTCTACTTCGTCCAGCGCTACCGGCGCTCCGGCATCACCCTCTATGCAACATGCACCCTTGCAGGCATCCAAATTGCAAAGGAACTTCTCACGCAAGACGTCGAAGCTCACCACTACATCTCCTATCTGAATCATACTCTTGCTCTCCTATCAAAAAAAGAAAGCGCGGACTACGCGGACCAGACCGTTCGCTCTTCCACCAGTGAAGAACAAACGTCTGCCTTCCGTGTAATCCGCGCCAATAAATCAATAATTTTTCAACTTACGGAATTACTTAATCAAATCCTTACCCGTCATTTCAGCAGGCTGAGGCATGCCGAGGATATGAAGGATAGACGGAGCCACGTCGGCCAACACACCGTTTTCTACCTTAGCATCCTTGTTCTCGGTTACATAAACAAACGGAACAGGATTCAGTGAGTGAGCAGTATTAGGTGTACCATCGGCATTCAGAGCGTGGTCTGCATTACCGTGGTCGGCAATGATGATGACCTCGTAACCGTTGGCCTTGGCTGCCTCAACGGTATCTTTCACGCAGTTGTCGATAGCTACAACAGCCTTCTCGATAGCCTCATAGATACCAGTGTGGCCTACCATATCACCGTTAGCATAGTTAACAACGATGAAGTCGTACTTCTGCGTACCGATAGCCTCTACCAGTTTATCCTTCACTTCGTAAGCGCTCATTTCGGGCTTCAGGTCGTAAGTAGCAACCTTGGGAGAAGGAACAAGGATACGGTCTTCGTTGTCGTACGGAGTCTCACGGCCACCGTTGAAGAAGAACGTTACGTGCGCATACTTCTCAGTCTCGGCAATGTGCAGCTGAGTCTTGCCGTTGTTGGCCAAGTATTCACCCAGTGTGTTCTGCACGTTCTCCTTGTCGAAGAGGATGTGCACGCCCTTAAACGATGCGTCGTACGGAGTCATACAGTAGTATTGCAGACCGGGGATGGTGTGCATGCCCTGCTCAGGCATATCCTGCTGAGTCAGTACGATAGTCAATTCCTTGGCACGGTCGTTGCGGTAGTTGAAGAAGATAACTACGTCGCCTTCCTTGATAGTACCGTCGAAGCCACCATTTACGATAGGCTTGATGAATTCATCTGTTACGCCTTCGTCGTAAGACTCCTGCATGGCCTGTACCATGTCAGTAGCCACACGGCCCTGTCCGTTAACCAGCAGGTCATAAGCTTCTTTCACACGTTCCCAACGTTTGTCGCGGTCCATGGCATAGAAACGACCTACAATGCTGGCAATGCGTCCGGCAGACTGAGCACAGTGTGCAGTCAGCTGTTCGATGAAGCCCTTACCGCTCTTCGGGTCTGTATCACGACCATCCATGAAGCAGTGGATGAAAGTAGTATCCTGCAAGCCATATTCCTTGGCAATGTCGCAGAGCTTGAACAGGTGGTCGAACGAAGAGTGCACACCACCGTTAGAAGTCAATCCCATGAAGTGGATGTTCTTGCCATGTTCCTTGGCATAAGAGAAGGCAGAAACGATTTCCTTGTTCTTCAGGATGCTGTTGTCGGCGCAAGCACGGTTAATCTTCACCAAATCCTGGTAAACGATGCGTCCGGCACCGATATTGAGGTGACCTACTTCAGAATTACCCATCTGTCCGTCGGGCAGACCCACGTTCTCGCCGCTTGCCTGGAGTTGAGAGTGCGGATAGTTGGCCAGCAGACTGTCCCAGTAAGGAGTGGGAGTGTTGAAAATCACATCGTCCTTTTGATGGTCGCCACAACCCCAACCATCGAGAATCATTAAAAGAGCTTTCTTTGCCATAATGTCTAAAGTATTTAAAGTTTGATTGAATGCGGTTTACTTAAAGCACCACGGATTGCACAGATCAGCACAGAATGACAAAAAGAGAAAAGAATCTGCGGAAATCAGTGTAATCTGTGGTGCACCTATTTCCGGCTGCAAAGTTACAAAAAAGATAGTCAGCCTGTTTACCTACTTGGCGTTCCAAATTGAAACAAAACCTAAAAAACGAATAAGAAAATACAGCAAATCCATGTGAATAACTACTTTTGCGGCGCAAAAACAATTTGAGAACAAAATATGGACGATTCAAACCCTCGAACGTACAACAGTATTAACCCTTAATGGCGAACGGAGACTTTCGACATCGCAAACCTCCGTACGCACCCTAAAGAAAGGAGACTTTGACCGATGAGAAAGTACCTCTACAGCGAAAACGGCTTCGTGGAGAAGCCACTGTGGGCACCCGGCTGCTGGGTGAACGTAGAATGCCCCGACAACAACGATTTCCAGTTCCTCACCCAAGAACTTAACGTTCCCGAATCCTTCCTCGAAGACATTGCCGACGCCGACGAACGTCCCCGCACGGAGACCGAAGGCAACTGGCTGCTCACCATTCTGCGCATACCCATGCAGAGCAGCAACCCGCAGATTCCATTCATCACCGTACCCGTCGGCATCATCACCAACAATGACATTATCGTCTCCGTGTGCTATCACCGCACGGAGCTGCTGCCCGACTTCATTCAGCACACACGTCGCAAGGGCATCTGCGTGAACAATAAACTCGAACTCATTCTGCGCCTCATCTACTCCTCGGCCGTATGGTTCCTGAAGTATCTGAAGCAGATAAACAACGAAGTGGCCAACGCTGAGAAGGAACTGGAAAAGAGCATCCGCAACGAAGACCTGTTGCGCCTGATGAAACTGCAGAAAACACTGGTCTACTTCGACACCTCCATCCGCGGCAACGAAGTACTGATAGGCCGTCTGAAAAACATCTTCCAAAACAGCGGCATGCTGGACATGGAACTGCTGGACGATGCCGTCATCGAACTGCGCCAGGCCTACAACACGGTGAACATCTACAGCGACATCTTGACGGGCACCATGGATGCCTTCGCCTCTATCATTTCAAACAACGTGAACGATATCATGAAACGCATGACAAGCCTCAGCATTACGCTGATGATACCTACCGTCATTGCCAGTTTCTACGGCATGAACGTAGACATCCACCTGGAGTCGTTTCCCCATGCCTTCCTGCTCATCGTGCTGCTGTCCGCAGCCATCTCGGCAGGTACGTTTGTGTGGTTCAGAAAAATCAAGTGGTTCTAAAAGGAAAAGCCTCGAAATGTTCGATCATCCCCTCATGCCACGCGTCTCTTGTTCCTGCAAGACAGAAACAGAGACGCGCACTTTATTTGCGGTAAGCGCGTCCGTCACCCACAGCCTTGACCACAAAAATTCCATAGTTAGCCTTTCAGTATCATTCCAGTAACCAACGAGGCCGTTCACAGCGCACGACTTCACGTGAATCAGTTTCCCATGCGACAAGCGAAGTCTGTCCTCTCGCCGTAACCACAGCATATACATATCCGTTTCATCTTATCTTCCTTTTGTCAACCCAAGTCAAAGTTGAAAGGCAGAGTGATTCCACATTCACTGGCACTCAATCCTCGTATAAATTCCCTGACAGTTCTCCGGATACCTCAAACTAGCGCCGATAAAGTCCATCAAGATCCGTATTCTGCCAAAGACCTCAGGTATCATCTCCACTTTGTCATACACTTCCTTGGCCTGCAATCGGCCCACTTTCAGCTCGGATTCCTGCTGAACTTTCATACAGACACAGCAAACAGCCTCATTGTCGTCATCCGTATCATCACACAACGACCAATGGTCGTTCCCAACTACGATTCTTGTCTGAACAGCCACACACGTTCCACAAACAAGCAATCCAGCAGGCTTACCATCGTCTTTTGTCTTTTCATACTACTGCTTATTTATCGTTTAAAGTTTGAATTCTTTCCCATCTTCAGTACGAACCTGTTTATTACCCAATATATCAACGTCCACATCCTTCACCTTATGCTTCTTCCCTTCCTTGTCAATGACGTGGCTGATATTGGGCTTCTTATATATTTCACTGATGATAGACAAAAAGAAAAAGATAACCGCACCCACGATAACAAGGTAAACAACGATTAATGTCGCTACCATCAGCAGCATGATACTGGCAACGGCACATATAGGATAAATTATCGTTGTTACCAATCTATACATTCCTCGCAACTGCATGGCAAAAATAACCGTCTGAACAATAATGCACACCATCACCAGAACCAGACACAAAGCACCTAAGAAAGGCAATAGCCCCTGCTCGTAGCACAATGATTGAAAGAAATGTCCTGCCAACGCATCCATGAAAGCATGACCGCCAAATACAGACAGTAATGGAGGAACAATAGCCAAGCCGTAAGCAATGATACCGAAAGTTTGATTGCACTTCTTTACATACTGGGATTGCCACTTCAACATCCAGGAAAAACTGAACAAAAAAACAGCGGCTATCAACAAGGCTCCTCCATAGAGTTTGGCCACCTCGCCCAATCCCCGAGCAGCCCCCATATCTACATTGCCTGCTGCGGCAACTACCATACCTACCAATATAAATGCCAACACACTTTCTATCAGCAGTAAGACGACTGATATCCAATAATTAAGCTGATGTGACCCATTCCATAAACGCAATCCACCCACAACTACCAACATTATCAGAGACAAATAAAAGAGCGACAAAGTAATTCCATCGTTCAGGAAATCCAGCTTTTCCGATTTTATCCCTGGCTTATAACCGTCTTTAGGAAAAAGATAATACTCTGCATTATCCAAGCTTAATCCGCCCGTCTTCCGATTGAAATACAAGGTGTGGGTCTGCGGTGGATCCTGCGGGTAATCGGGAAAAACCGTTGTCACTTCAGCGCGGTCGTAATGTATAGACTTTACAGAGGTAATCAACCGGTAAGAGTTATCGACATCCGAATAGTAAATGAGATATCCGTAACAGTCTTCACCATGAAAAGGATAATCGGTGGGTGCCTTTATTTTTTCATAAAGACTGAGACAGACATCTTCTGACATTGTATCATCAAATCTGACTGTCCATTCGCCCTTAAAGGGTTTCAAGTCTGGCACATAATTAAACACCCATTTATTATACTCTAGTTGTTTGGTTCTTGAATTGTAACGTAAGGTATCCAAACTTACCTCCGGCTCCCAAGGTGAACCAACTAAATCTATCATCTTCACCAAATAAGTTCCCTCACCCAGGTAAGCTACAGAATCAATTCCATAACGGTAGAAACGGTTCAGGTTGCTGAAATCCATATAACCGTAACACAATCCGTTTTCAAGCAAATCACTCATTTCCACATAGGTACGCTGTTCCGCATCCAATTCGATGACATAAACCAAAGTATCTACGCCGTAACTCTTCTTGGTATGAGCCGAAAAGTTTTCAACCCGCATCTCCCATCGACCTTTCAGCAAGGGTTTCTTGTCCGAGGAGCAACTCAAGAAACAAGAACAAAGAAGTAGAAAACAGAACAGCAACCTAATCTTCAATACTTTATTGTGTTCATTCATATTATAAACGTTGTTCGTTTAACTTTTTTTAACTTTAATACTTCAGCACCTTGGCCGCCACATTCTTATAGGTAGGCATCGTCATACCGATGTTAGCCCCAATGTAAGTAGGGTCACAGACGGTATATTTCTGTCCGCCGACCATCAGGTAGTCGCCACCCACGTTCTCGTTGAAACGCACAGCCGTGGCTATGTGGTCGGGATAATCCAACAGGACAACATCAAGCCCCAACAGGTTTCTGACAAGATAAGAAAAGAGGATGGAACGGTCTTCGCAATCGCAGTAAGGATAGTAGAACAGTTCTTCCACAAAGAAAGGCTTCTCGTACCCAAACTGCTCGTCGTCAGTGGCATACTCAAATCCAGTCTGCACGAAGTTTATCAAGATATTGGCTGCATCTGCCTCGCTCTTTCCCTGAATACTCAATTTCAACTGCCCTAGCAGACTCTTGGCTACTTGTTCATTAACCGGAGCTGTCGCATAAACACTATAATCGCAGTGCGGATAAGTCTTGTAAAAATCAATTAAAGCATTAGGAACGCTTATCCCTATAGGCTTGCTTATACATTGGGCTGTACGCAATGTATTTGTAGACTTACCATCAAAACCTGGGACTACCTGCAGGCGCATCTTCAGAGAGTTCTTGGCACTTGGTGCATCTTTGGGACACATGTAGAAGGCACAGGGCTGGGTACCGTTGATGTTGTAATAAGTCAGGTTGCCTTGCTGCATATAAGGGTGGCCGTATATCTGGCAGTCAGTAGCCACGAACAGCAGCATCTTGTTCTCATCAGCCTTACGGGCCATTTTGGCCTTATATCCCATCTCATTCAGCAGGAACTGCTGCATAACGACACTCTCATTCTCGCCAGCACAGAAAGCATCGGCTACAGTCTTGAGCAGAGTAAAGACACCCCAGTCGTTCAAATCCATTTCGGTGGCAATCTGTTTGCAGTCCTTGAGCAGAGCTTTGTATTCGGTACCGAACATGGCTTCATAAGCATCGGCAATATCGTTCTCTTTCAAGCTGTTTAAACGGCATTTTCCTCGTAAATCTGCGGGTAGATAATAAGTTTGTGCGCCGTAGCTTATCTTAATGCGGCCTGCACCTCCGGCATAAAGAGGGCCTTGCTTGGCAGGACGGGCGGCCGGTTTATCGGGTTTCGGAGTAGGAGCAGGGGATACCTCGGGCTCAGGTTCCGGTTCTACTACGGGCTGTACAGGTTTCTTTTCTGGTGCAACCGGTTCAACTTCCACCACAGGTTTACGCTCAGGCTCTACGACAGGTCTCTGCTCTGGCTTGGTTTCGGGCTTAGGAGTAGCTTCCGGCTCCGGTTCTACAGCCGGTTTCCGTTCAGGCTCCACCACAGGCTTGTCTTTCGGTTTTTCTTCCACCACAATAACGGTAGGCTTCTTTTTCTTCTTCACGATGACAGTCGGTTCGTCAAAGGTTATGTCTTCCACATCGTTTACCTTTACCACCGGTTTTTGCCTGCCTTCTTCAGTAGTCATGTCCAGTATCTCCTCGATGGTAAGACACACCGGTTTGTCGTCCTTCGGTACGGTTTCTTCATCGTAGACTACGGGCTTAACCGGTTCGGGCTTCACACGCTTCACCACCGGCTTCTTAGCTTCCAGTTCTTTCCACGGGTCGCGCATGAAGTTTATAAAGTCTCTGTTGGCATCGTCAATGAACTTGTCAAAGTTAGCCAGTTCCTCTTCCATGAAACTGGAAAAGTCGTCCTTCTTTCCTTGTGCAAATGCAGAAGACACCAGCAAGAGCCCCAATGCAAAAAGTCCTATTTTCTTCATGGTCGCATAGTTTTTAGCATTAACATTAAAAAAAGAGGTTATACCTGCAGGCAGACCAGGCTGCACTGCAAGTATAACCTTTTACTGTTTGGAGGATTTATTCTTCGGCTTCAACCGGTTCACCGATGAACTCTTCTACCTGTTCCGACAAATCGCTGAGAGCGGCCTGTCTTTTGGCTTCCTGGGCAGCTTCCTCACGGGCTTTCTTGGCTGCCGATTCATCGAGCGACAAGAACACGTTGAATTCCTTCGTTCCGTCCTTGTTCTCTTTAACCAGCACGAAGTGTTGTTTCACCAGTCCGCCGATTTTAGCATTGACAGCCGACTCGTAAGCTGCGCCGAATTTATCTATTTCTTCCCCTGTCAGCGAAGCGTCAGACGACATAATACCCTTCATCTTGGCCACAACCTGTGCTTTAGCACGCACTGCATAGTTGGTAATAGCACTCATAATGGCATTTTCACGACCAATCTTCACATTCTTTCCCGTAGCAATACCGGTCAAGGCAATGCGATTTTCCTCGTCTTCCTCCATATACATGCGATATTTCAGCAAGGCATAGTCCAGTGTCGAAGTGCTGGCCTGCATCTTCCATCCTTCCTTCTTCAGTTCTTTCACTCTCTTCTTCACATCCTTTTCCAGCGCTTTGGACTGTGCGCTAACAGATGCCACCGCTCCGAACAATACGGCAAACACAAGCATCAGATACATAAAACTCTTCTTCATAATCTTCTGATTTTAAGTTAATAAATTGAATAGTTCAAGATTCTCACTCCCAGTTCGTCACATAAGGCAGAGAGAGACGTGTGCGTTCCACCGCACCGGTCTGTGGATTGACAAACGTAATGGAACCTTGTACAAATGAAAATACTGATTTCTTTTTCTCCAGAGCCGTAAACTCACCTTCGGCCAGTGCCTTGATTTGCAGCACGCCTTTGGTCTTGTACACTCCGTCTATATCGTCAAAGATAATGGGAGCCGAAAACTCGGGCACATGCAGTTCGATAGCCTTCAAACCGAAAGGCGTACCGCCACGATTGTTCAGCGTCAGGCGGATATTGATGTTATACACCTTCCGTTCTGCCGCCACCACGGAGTCGGCTGTCAGTATCAGCTTGCCTTCAGGAACTACGGAGAACGTAGCAGTGCTGGCACCACCAGCTTCCGTCAGGTAAGCCTTATGCTCTAACTTCTTCCCATTGATGCGGAACACGATATCCAGATAGTTCTCTTCCTCAGGCAAACAGTCAATAGCGTCGTAAGAAACAACGAATGTTCCTTCTGACGGACGCACATTCAGCTGTCCGGCACAGTTGGAAGTAACTTTAGGTTTCACAGAAACCTTCACCGGATTGCCTTCAAGCAGCACCTGGCACTGATACTTTCCGGTTTCAAGGAACGTACCCGTCACTGTCAGCGCGTCATACAACTGCTTGTAGCGTTTCTGCAAACCTTCAGCCTGCTTCAGTCGTACCTCATCGAAGAAGTACTCTATCAGCGCATCCAGCTGCGTGATGCAACTACCTATTTCCTCTACCGACTCTATCTCGTTTATTTTCTGCTCCAGAGCCTCATACTGTGCCACCTTCTCTGCATCCAGCGCTTCAAACTGTGCCACCAGCTCATTCTGCTCTGCCTGAGAGAACGGGTACTTCACGGAATATTCATAATGTTCCTTCTTGGTAGACTTGTCTTGCAGCTTCACCCAGTATATCTCTTCCACCTTTGTCGAAGAAATTCCCTTCAGGAAAGGCAAGTTTGCCGACTTCATCTTGGATGCCCGTCTAAACGACTCCCTGGAATCAATGTTTCCATTCACATTCACCTCCGACAACTCACTGTTGGTTGTCACCATGACATGACTTGCCACCGACTGAATGATGCGTTCGGTAATCTCATCCATCGCCTTGGTCTGTGCATCGGCCAATGAATTGGCAGTAACCGTTACTACCAGATAATCATCCACTGCCGTATTTAGCCACACAGGAGGCTTCTTGGCACTCTTTTCTATCACCTTTGTCTGTGCAGCAGTACCCAAGGCAACCAGCAACACACAGACCAGCCCTAATAATCTTTTCATAAGCATCATTTTTTTAGATTACCATTTAACAGGCAGATTGCGGATAACAACCTTTGCACCTCTGATGTGCAGCTCCACGTAGCTGAACCGCTGAATCTTCTCAGTAATATTCAACACATAGAAACTCTGCTTCAACTTGACAAGTGAAGGGAATTTAACACCATACGAAGTATGATGTCTGTCACCCAATGCTCCCTTATTTGAGCACTCTACACCATCTACAGTGAACGCCGATTCAAATGAAACAGTACCACTGGTTATGTCATTATTTCTATTTACGACCTCCAGTTCAAGTGTAATGCGCCGTTGGGTTTCATTGCCATAGCATTTCAGCACCTTGACATCCAAGTCATTGACCGATATGGAAATATCACACTTCAACTCCGGCTGTTCCTGTGGAACCGGTTTCTCCACCACTACCGGTTTTTCTACTATTACCGGCTTCTCCACAATCACAGGTTTCTCCACTACCACCGGCTTCTCTACAACTTTCTCTACCTCAACAATCTTCTCCACTTCCACCGGTTTCTCCACTACCCGTTCCACAATCACGGTATCAGGCTCACTGGGAATAAACTTTGCCAACTCTGCCAACAGCACAGAAGCCTGTTCATAGCACGGCAACATCTCAGACACAGCCGACAGATAACTCATGGCCTCCTGATACTTTTTCTGCTCATAAAGCCCCTGGGCCTTTTGAAGAATAATGCCGCAGTTGGCTGCATAGTAGTCTTGAATCTTCTGACGAGCAGTACGGATGAATTTAGTAAATCTTGAATCTGTAGTTTTAATACTAGTAACCATAGCCTTAATAGCCTTGTCTTCACTGCCACCTTCAACTGAGCCACTAACAGATATTGACAGGCTATAATATAAGCTACCGTCTACAATATTCTTTGCCAACAATGTTAATTCACCTTTTACTAAACGCACTCTTTGCATCAGCCCTTCAGATTCATAGGATTCTCCTATCTCCAATACGGGCTCTATACCAAAAACATTATAAGAATTAGCCGAAGCAGCACTATTACGAGTCAAAATCTGTTTTAACTTCAGACTAAGAGCTTCACTAACTTCAGCAGGCAAATTATCCTGTGCAGGTTGTAATATGGTAAAATGCACATCTTGTGCATACAAGCAAACAACCATTACAGTTGATAATGCAAATAATAAAAGCCGCTTCATATCTTACTTGTATTGTATCCGTATAAATTTTACGGATTGGTTATAATAAAATGGATATTCTGCCCTTGTGCAGCAGCTACTTCTGCTATTGCCTGTTCTCCTAACAACTGATCAAAAAACGTCAGCAATGCATCAGTAGTCAAAGATATCTGATAAGGCTCTCCTGTGTCATCCAAATATACAGGAACCTTCATTGTCATCTCAATAATTCCATCAGCACTTTGCGGGTCACCGCATGATTTATGATAAGCATTGGCTCTTCCCCAATCCAGTAAAGCTCTTGAAAGAGTTTTGCGCTGTTCTCCCAAACGAGTAAAAGGACCAACTTCGCACCCTTCTGCAAACTCTATCAAAATAGATACATCCCTTCCCTCTTCAACCATCTGATTAAAACCATCTTCTATCTGATAGAAAAAGTTAGTAGCGATAGTAGCTAACGCTCTATTAGCCAACATAATGGAATCATTTGTTCTGAAACTTCCACTACTAAATGTTGCATCAGCAAAACTTGTTCCAGTCATGGCCTCCTGAGCACTCATAGTAATATGAACCTCTTTTAAATCACTTCCCGTTACTTCAGGCCGTACATATACTATTATTTCCGCTTTTGAGTCACGGATAAGTGATTTTGCTACAGAGGAGGATGTCGACTTACTTGCTGAAAGCAATCGCCTGTTCTTATTTACACGTAAAGCACCTATAAAATCTTTTGTCGGGAATCCTTTTAAGTTAAAAGTCTCCTTCACTTTGCTAAGACAAATGCTAACCAAAGGATTCTGTTCAATATAGGCACGTAATTTATCTGCATCATTCTCTAATTCCGGATCTACTTGCGGAACTACCATTACCGAAGGCTGTTTGGCTTGGTTTCCTACGCCCTGCGTGTCAAACTCCTGTCCTTTCACAGAAACAACACTCAGAACAAAAGCCATAAACATAACACTAAATTTATTCATAATCTAATATATAGGATTTCTAAAAACCTAATCTCTTCTTTATCTTATTTTGCGTCAGAAACAGTTCAAGGGCTCTAACATTCACCGTAATGTCATAAGGTTGTTTTTTAACTTTCAAACCTTTCACTTTGGTAAGTCCACCAGCAGGCTCTACAATAGAAAGATAATCCTTATATTGTTTATTCTCAAAAAAGCTGTTAAGAAAATCACCATGAGCAGCTTCAGCCTGCGACTCAACTAATAGTGGACGATACGACCCTACACCTGCATACATAACAGCCCGTATAGCACGTACTTCTGCATCTTCCTGGGCTTGAGCATCTTTCTTCCCGTAACCTATTACCCGTAATTTCAAAATCAGCGCTTTCTGATCAACAACTTTAATCAAGTTTATCCCGCCTCCATATTCAACGGGTTTAACCTTTTGGGCATAGCCCAAAAGGTTAATACTCATCATCAGAAACGCTATACAAAATAACCGTTTCATAATAATCATTTCTCTAATTTTATTTCATAATTTGTTTGCACTGCATAAAACCGCCTTGTTCATTCACGCTAAGTATTTTATCCTCTCCGCTGGTAATATTACAGATACATGCCTCATCAAGTACTTCCTTTACCTTCAATGTACCTATAATATTTTCCTCATAATAGAACTTTTCATCAGCATTTTTTTGCGGAATCATGTGAGTAACCTGAAACACATCACCCTTCTGCAAATTATATTTCAAACCACAGTTTACAACAGCATCATTATTCTCATTCAAACGCAATAATTTACCATACACCGGGAAATTATTAGAAAAATAAGCCACTAACCTAGGATATAATTCATCCAATGCAGCCTGAAAAGCAGCAGTAGCTTTCGGACGAATCTTGGTTTCCTTCACTACGTTCACAAACGGGCGAGTATCTACCACGCGTAAAACATCCGAACGACGGTCTTTTACCGTTACCGTAATATGAGCCGTACAGATATACCCATAATTGCCTTTTTTCATCATTTGTACCTGAGTAATAGCGCCGTCAAGGACCCAATCTACTGCAAAAATTGCCTCAAACGCTTTCTTTCTGATATCAGTAGCACGCTGTGGATCATCAACCATAGCAGCCACTTCACTTCTCATCTCATCATCAAGTTTGGCAGCTGTCAACGAATCAGTTATTTCAAAGCGTTGAGATTCACCAGCCGCTGCCCGTAATGCATTCTCTAACATTTGAACTATTGCCGCTTCAAAATCTGGCTTTATTTTACTTTTTAGAGCAGGATCTTGGAATTCCATTTTACCAATGCGAAGCACCATGGCATTCTTATCCGACACTTCCTGCGCAAATATAGTAAGAATACTAAAGAAACCAGCTAAAAATGCAAATAATAATCTTCTCATCCTAAACACTTATTTAACTTAATTAGCTGTATTTTCAACAGGAGCAACTTCTTCCTCAACTTCTCCAGCAAGGTTGTCCTTATAGAATTTTAATGCATCCGTATTCTCTTGTATATCACGTCTGATAATAGGAATTATTTCTACTGTCATTTTTACTTGTTTCATTACCTTTTTAGCTTTTCCTCCTATAGTAAGCAGAGCCATAGGGTCTGTTATAGACGATAAAATAGCCGTTACACCATTCGCCGTTAAAGAAGTTCCTTCCGCTGCAGCAGTTAACAATTTTAAAGTAGCACTTCCATAAGCTTTCAAAGCATCTGATTTCTTAATAGGTTCCTGGGTATGTTTATTACGAATACCAGTAGCCTGTTTTGTAACCTCACCAGTCATTTCATCTTCCACATCTTCCATAACAACCTCTATATAGCCTATCTCCTGCTCAACTTCCACCATGATGGCAAAAAGGTTATTTGCATTAATCATGAAAGTATCTATCTCTGCATACCCCGTATTTGTATCCAAAGGTTCATAGTTCGCAATAAAATCAGCGTATTCAGCTCTCAACTTTTCTATTCTCTTATCCTTTTTTTTATCTTTTGCAGCTTTTTTCTCAGCTTTTTCTTTTGCTTTCTTTGCTTTTGCCTCCTCTTTAGCTTTTCTCTTGGCCTCTTTTTCCTGCAACTTAACGGCCTTAGCATCCTGTTCTACTTCTTGCGCATAAACAGATACAGTACTCAGTGTAAATACACCTAATAAAATTAATAACAACTTTTTCATAAACTTTTTTTTAATGCAGAGTAGAAGATTTAACTTCATGCCCTTGTTATACTATAATAAATTAATTTTGTATTTTCTTATAATAAACCAATTATCAAATTACATTATACTTTAAAGTATAAAACGATACCCTTAACAACTATAACAGTCAAAGTTTTTATATATATCCCTCCTCTAGTCTTATTTGCAAAGATACACGTCTATTAACATTGATTATATCCACCATAATTACTACAACTATCCGACGTACGGTAAATTCTATCCGTAATTTTACTATATTCGAGAAGTCATCACTAATTTCTAAGCAGTCACTTATTTATAAGAAAAAAAACTTAAAGCAATAATTGACTATTTCAACAATTTAATATTTCGCATTGAAAGTTATTAAGAAAAACATATTTTGAAATATTTGTAACGGAAAACCGTTATAAATATTTCATATATCGCTAATAGACAACAAATAACAAACCATTTATTCTTTCCAAATACAAAAATAAAAGTAAACAGTAATTGGTTGTATACACTATTTTTCATAACTTTGCCCAATAAAAGAAGGGTACACTCCAAATTACTAATACCATGGAACGAAAATTTAAGAAGAGAGTCGGTCAGAGGCTGCATCTACTCAGGGTAAAAAAAACTTAACACAGGAAGAAATGGCAGAACAGCTACATCTGTCAACAAGTGCCTACTGTAAAATTGAATATGGAGAAACAGACCTTACCCTGACAAGACTAAATAAAATAGCTGCTATTTTTGGTGTGTCACCAACAGAGCTTTTCAAAAGCATCGTAGAAGAAACAACACCCGATGCAAACTCCATGCCTGTATCTACAGACACAATCGCGCTATCTGGTCAAACAGACAACCAAGAACAGCATGAACTCCTCTACATGCATTCGCAAATGCTTGCATCACTTAATAAACGGATTACTGACCTGGAAAAAATGCAAGGCATAAAATAACGTCTCGAACGAGAAAAATCACTGGACCTATTCCAGAATCTGATACTGGCCGTCACACACATACCTCGGCATTGCATTGCCAGCAGTGCTACCGACCCATTATATTTTACTTAAAATCCAGCTCCAACTGTCCGTCACCCAGCAGATTAAATGTCATACGATGATAAGGAGTAGTTCCCCTTTCAGCAATAGCTGCACGGTGTTTCCTGGTCGGATACCCCTTGTTTTTATTCCAGTCATAATACGGAAATTCCTCGTGCAGCCGGCTCATGTAATCATCACGATAAGTCTTGGCCAAAATGGACGCCGCGGCAATGGAAAGATATTTGCCGTCGCCTTTCACCACTGTGGTATGCGGTATATCCTGGTATTTTTTAAAACGGTTGCCATCGATAAGCAAGTGCTGCGGACGAACTTTCAACTGGTCAATGGCACGGTGCATGGCCAGGAACGAAGCATTGAGTATATTGATTTTATCTATCTCGGCCGGCGACACCACACCCACCGCCCATGCCACTGCCTCGCGTTCTATCACTTCACGCAGAGCATAGCGCTGATGTTCGGTCAGCTGCTTGGAGTCATTCAGCAGTTCATTCCTGAAGTCCTTGGGCAATACAACAGCGGCGGCATATACAGCCCCTGCCAGACATCCACGTCCGGCCTCATCACAACCGGCTTCTATCAAATCGGCATTCAAATAAGGAAGTAACATGATATTACAGTTTACGAGTTGCAAAGATACAGGTAAGCAACTAAAAAATAGCTATCTTTGCCCCGTTTTTCAAAAGAATAATAAAAGATGTTCACAGTCATAGGACTCATGCTGACGGGAATGGTTGCCGGTTTTCTGCTACGCAGACACCGTTTAAAGGGCATCCAGCGTTTCATCACCATCCTCATCTGGCTGTTGCTCTTCCTGCTGGGCGTAGAGGTAGGAGGCAACAAAGATATCATACAAGGCCTGCACACCATCGGGCTGGAAGCCATCCTGCTGACAATAGGCGGCACACTGGGCAGTGTAACGGCAGCCAAACTACTGTGGTACATGCTGAACAGACATAAAAAAACACAGGAGCAAACTTCTTCCAATGCGACAGAGGGTGGCGGCAACCTGCAAGCCCTGAAAGGCAGCATTGTCATTGTCATCTTTTTCGTTTTGGGAATCATCAGCAGCCTGTTCCATATCCTGCCTGCGCAACCGGGCAGCCACATCAGCTTCTACGCCCTCTGCGCACTGATGACCAGCGTGGGCATCAGCGTCGGCAACGATCCCCAAACACTGAAAAACTTCCGCACGCTCAACCCGCGACTTATCTTCCTCCCCGTCATGACCATTGTGGGCACACTGGCGGGCACAGCCGTCATAAGCCTGTTGCTGACCCACCGCAGCCTCACCGACTGCCTGGCCATCGGTTCTGGCTTCGGCTACTACTCCTTGTCGAGTATCTTCATCACCGAATACCGCGGAGCCGAACTAGGCACCATTGCCCTGCTGGCCAACATCAGCCGTGAAATCATCACCCTGCTGGCAGCACCACTGTTGGTACGCTGGTTCGGACGCCTGGCACCCATTTCAGCCGGAGGTGCCACCACAATGGACACCACGCTCCCCATCATCACCCGCACTTCGGGACAAGAGTTTGTCGTAGTGTCCATCTTCCACGGGTTCACGGTGGACTTCAGTGTACCATTCCTCGTAACGTTGTTCTGTTCACTTTAAAAGCACCCCACAACATCCACCGATAGGAAAACATAGTATATTTTCATCGGGGGAAAGGAATAATTTGCATCTAAACATCCAATACTTTACACCGCAAAAGGTAATGCGCCGCCACAACTCTTCACACCACTAAATAGAGCTAAAGGCTACTCTTAGTCGATTATCTCGGAGAATACTAACAAGTATCAAACGAAAACATTATAGGCAGGGGCAATATTTCGCTTCAGCCATTATGACTAAAAACAGGAAACACACAAAAATACGAATAAAACCAGAGACAATCCACAGTAGTTTACAGCCAACTTGGCAAGAGTTAACTCGCAGCATGATAACAGTTAGTTCACAGCATGGTATCAGTTTACTCCTTGGTTACGACTTTCCTAAGCCATGCAAGTATCCGTCAAATGGAATTCAATTGTCTATACATTTCCATAAACAACAAAAAACGGACGGTTCGAAAAGCATTTCTTGCCATATTTAAACAAAAAGAGATGCTTCACAAACCATCCGGGGGGAATATTTAACAAATTCAAAATAAGCAATCGTACAATCCACATTACTAACCATCTACCCCACTTGCACGAACAAGAGAAAAAGAGCAAGAACACAAACGATTGCTTCCTCCTATAGTAGGAAGATTATTGAGGCCGTATACTGATGGCATATCCACCACCTGCCGCCGTCCAAATCTTCAGTTTCGTCTTAGGAGACACTTTCTTAGTACTGATGACATAGTTTTGAGGATTCTCTTTATAATGAGCATCTTTACCGTCCTGATAGATGATCGCCACATACTTGCCTGCCGGCAAGAAATTGAGGTTAATGACCGAAATACGGGGTTGTTCACCGTTGGTACCGCCCACAAACCACAAATCTTTTCCTTTGGCCTTGCGCGCCACGGTGACATACTCCATCGGCTCGGCCTCCAGATACCAGCTCCGGTCCCAATCCACCTCCACGTCCTTGATGAACTGGAAGGCATCCATAAACCGTTCGTAGGTTTCGGGTAGGTCGGCTGCCATCTGCAACGGGCTCGACATGCTGACGTACAGCGAGAGCTGGTTGCACAACGTTGTGTTCACCCACGAAGAGTTGTTGGGGTTGTACTTCTTTATGTCGTTTTCAAACAGGCCGGGGGTGTAGTCCATGGGGCCGCCTATCAGTCGTGTGAAGGGCAGGATGGCCGTGTGGCCGGGCTTGCTGCCTCCGAAAGCCTGATACTCGGAACCGCGCGCCGACTCGTTGCCGATAAGGTTGGGATAAGTGCGGCACAAGCCGGTGGGGCGCACGGCTTCGTGGGCGTTGACCATAATCTTGTATTCGGCCGCTTTCTTCACGGCATACAGGTAGTGGTTCACGTGCCATTGGTTGTAGTGGTTCTGTCCGGGAGGAATGATGTTGCCCACATAGCCGCTCTTCACGGCGTCGTAGCCGTTTTCTTTCATAAAGCGGTAGGCCTCGTCCATGCGGCGCTCGTAGTTGCGGATGGAAGACGAGGTCTCGTGGTGCATAATCATCTTGATGCCTTTCTGCCTGGCATAGTCGCGGATGCCCGGCAGGTCGAAATCGGGATACGGCGTCACGAAGTCGAACACTTCGTCCTTGGCGTTGCCGAACCAGTCTTCCCAACCGATGTTCCATCCTTCCACCAACAGGGCGTCGAAGCCGTGTTTTGACGCGAAATCAATGTACCGCTTCACGTTTCCGGTTGTGGCGCCATGGCGTCCGTGGGGTTTCAGTTTGGCATAGTCTGTCTGGCCCAAGTGGATGTTGGGCGCATCGTAAGTGTAGCTCCACTCGCTCTTGCCGGTAATCATTTCCCACCAGACGCCCATGTACTTGCAGGGCTTTATCCAGGATGTATCTTCCAGCTTGCAGGGCTCGTTCAGGTTCAGCGTGACGCGCGAAGCGAGGATGTCGCGGGCGTCGTCGCTGACAATGACCGTACGCCAAGGCGTGCGGCAGGCCGATTGCATGTAAGCCTTGTCGCCGTTGGGGTAGGGCGTAAGCCAGGAGGTAAAGACAAAGTTCTTGTCGTCCAGGTCGAGGTGCATGCACGGATAGTCCACCAGAGCGGCTTCGTGCAGGTTGATGTACAGGCCGTCGTCGCTCTTCAGCATCAGGGCCGTCTGTACGCCGGTGGGCGAGAAGCTGGTTTGCGACAGGTTGCCGGTGATGGACCCGGTCATCAGGCCGCGTATCTCGCTCAGGCGGCTGCGTGTGTAGTCATACTCCTGCGTGTCATAGTCACCGGGAATCCACCAGGCGGTGTGGTCGCCGGTCATGGCAAACTGCGTACATTCGTCGGTAATGACGAAGTAGCTCAGGTTACGCTGTTGCGGAAACTCGTAACGGAAGCCCAAGGCGTGGTCGAATACACGGAAACGGATGTTCATCAGCCGCTTGGAAGAGGTTTGCTCCAGTTCCACCAGCAGCTCTTTGTGATGGTCGCGTATTTCGTTCTCTTCGCCCCACACGGGTTTCCACGTCTCGTCTTTCTCGCTTTGGGATGCTTTCACCAGCCTGAAATAATCTACCAGGGCCGTGCCGTCCTTCAGCCGGAAGCCCATCCCGCTGGGTTTGACCACATCCTTGCCTTTATATTGCAACGAATAGCGGGGCGCTCCTCCTTCGGCCAGTTCGAAACGGAGGGTCAGGTTTCCGTCGGGCGACGTGACCGACTGTACTGTGCTTTCTTGTGCCTGTGCCAGTAAGCCCATGAAAGAGGCTGACAAGGCCAGGCAGATGGTTTTGAAAAAAGGTCTCATGTTGTTTGGTTTAAAATGATTACTCAAGATACGTTATTTCTTACTCAGTTTTACTATTTTGCAACCATGCGGAGGCAGCTCCACTTCCAGTCGCGAGGCTTCGCCTTCGTCGGTGTGTGTCCATAAGTCGCGCACGTCCATGCTGCCTTCGATGCCCAGCTCGGCAAACTCCACAGAACGTTTCTGCCTGCTGTCTTCGCGGTTGAAGAGCCCCAACACCCAATCGCCGTCAGAGAGTTGCCCGTACCATATCTGGCTTCGGCTGTCCCAGCGGTCGGCGGCAAGCGGCTTCCCGACAAAGCGGTCGGCGTTCAAGGCCAGCAGTTCGCTGTTTTGATAAAAACGGAGGTTATCACCTATCGTGTGATATTGGTCAGCTACGGTCACAGGGCCTCCCGCCATCAGTTGCAACGAGATGACTGATTGCTTCTCCTCATCCGTACCAAAGGTATTCAAACGGATAAAATCACCGTCAAGAATCACATTGTTTCGTCCGGCCACATCAGAGAAGTGAAGAAACCCGTCGAACATATTCATACTGGCAGGCCAGGAACCGTAAATCTTTCCACGCTCATTGGCAGAAAAATGTCCCCACCCTCCATCGCCCGTATCGGCCACGATGCGCACCATGTTGCCGTAGCGTTTCTCCAGGTCGGCATGGTCGAACAGGTGAGGCATGACCAATGAAGTAAACACGCCGTACTTTTGTGCCGATTCGCAGATGTACTGCAAGGCCAGCCGATAGGTCTCGCGTCCGTAGCCACGCCCCACGACGCCCATTGAACGGTCTTGCCCGTTTTCATACCAGCTCAGGAAATCAATGCGGATGTAATCCACCCCCATTTCCGAAAAATGCTTGAAGAATCCGTCAATGTATTCCTTGGCGCCCTTATGTGAAGCTACCACCCAGCTGAACCAAGTGTCGTCATGCCCGGAATTATCTATCTTATCGCCCGACTTGTATTTTAGATCGCCAAAGGTCACGTCCGTGCCCGGTATCGGGGTGTCGTCGGGTCCGTGCAGCCACAAGGGGTTGTCGTAGACGCCCACTTTCAGACCCTTTGCCCTGCATCTGGCAATGAGCTCCTCCAGCGGCATGCTTCCATAACGGGTCATATATCCCGATTCATCGTCGGCTATCATCGGAATGAATCCGTCGGTGCATATCATGTCGTATCCGTAAGGCTTCAGGTCGCGTGCCACCCAGTCGATGATGTTGTCCCATTCGTCCGGGCTGATGTCCATATCCTCATTGGCCACTCCGTTCTTGCTCTGGTTCCAGCAATATTCGTACACACTCCAGTACAACGGGGCTTTGTAGACGTGAATGTCCGTTTCAGGCTCCTGCGGCTCCTGCAAAGAACCGCTTCCAGAATCCTGGCATCCTCCTAAAAGGAATGCCAGGACTATCATCAAAATACCCATATTGAAAACTGTTGCCAATTTCATCCCTAATTACTTTGTTATACGTATTACTTGGCAACTGTGAGGCTCTAACGTCACAGCATAGGAGCCTTCCATAGCGCCCAAGTCCTGATGTGTCCAGAGGTCGCGCACATTTCCCGCTTTTCCCGTTTCGATGCCCAGTTCTTTCCCGAAATCGATGCGGTATTCGTCCGCTGCATCTTCACGGTTGAAAAAAGCGACAATCCAATCGCCGCAAGGCAATTTCCCAATCCAGCGGGAACTGTCTTTGCTCTTGACATCCCGGGACAACGGTTGGGCACAGAAGCCAGCCTTGTTCAGTTCTATCAGCTCCTTGTTCCGATAGACCTCCAAGCACTCCTCCGTCGCCGTGTCAAACTGGTCTGAAACGGCCAGCGCAGACCCTGTGACAACCATCAACGAGAACAGGAAACGGCGTTCGTCCACATCGGCCATAGTGTTCATGCGCATAAAATCTCCGTCCATAATCAACCGGCCGGGGGCCGCTATGTCAGAGAATCCGATGAAGCCATCGAACGCATTGCCGTATTGCGGCCAGTTTTCCTGACGTTCGCCCCTCCGGCGTCCACTCACAAAGTCCCATCCGCCTTTGAAGCAATCGTCACTGATGCGTATCATGTCGCCATACGGTATTTCGTTCTTGCCGTGACTGAAACAGTTGGGCATCACCAGGCTGATGAAAATCTCATCGCCTGCTTCCTCCTTAATCCATTTCAAGGCTTGCACGTATTTGTCCGAACCGTAGTTCCGCTCGTAATTCTCCAGGAAGTCGATGCGCAGGTAAGTGGCCCCTAAGTCGATGAAATGACGCACATATCCCTTTATCCACTGCTCGGCTCCGGGACGGGCGGTATCCACCCAATACAAATCGGCGTTGAAACTGTTCTTCCCCACGATTTGGCGGGCGGTGGTTTCCGCGCCTGCCACCGGACAGTCTTGCTCCCACGCGGCACGTGTCAGCCACATCGGGTTGTAGTAGACGCCGAACTTCATCCCTTTGCCACGGATGTAATCACTCCAATAGCTGAAGTCATGCTGCCAATCACTGTTGTACTTGGTGATGTATCCGTTGGCATCTATCGTTTGCGCCTGTTCTATCCACCCGTCAGTGCATATCATATCGTAGCCATACGCTTTCAGATGCGTGTCCATCCAATCGATGTTTTTCTTGTAACGGTCTTCGGGCAGAGGCCGGTTGTTGTCGTAGCAATACTCGTAGGCCATCCAATACATCGGACCGCTGCCCTTGCGGGTAAACTTGCTGTCGCGGGAGTGGACGGGGAGGAAGTTTGCCAGAAGCAAACTTCCCAATAAGAATAGTCTAAAAACGAAGTTCATATACCATACAAATCGTTTTAGTAATTATTCGCCCAAATAAGATGCCGAGATGGTCCAGTTGCGCAGGTCGAAGGTCAGATTGTAGGTTCCCGCAGCGGTAACCTTCCACTTCAAATCTTCGCCTCCGGCGTACATCAAGAATACTTCGGCATTGATGCCGCTCTGGTTTATCTCACGTCCTTGCGTAGTAGGATGTACGAACGGTGCATCCCAACTGCCCGTCACCAAGCAGCATTTCAACTCGCCGGTGTTCAGATGCCCTTCATACACGAAAATCAACGGATCAGCTTCCGTCGGTGTCAAAGCCGTAGGGTTGCTGATATCCCACCCTGCTGGAGTGGCATCGCCTACCATGTAAAACGTTTCGGTTTTAATCGGCAGATTTCCTTCGATGACAATCAAGTCTTTTTCTCCTTCGCAACCAGCCAAGGCTATGGTCAGCAGCAACACGGCTGCTTGTACAAAATGATATAGCTGTTTCATAAGAATAAGTCTTTTTTAGTTATAAAATTTATTTGTCGTATCCAGGATTTTGCTTCAAATTATGATTAGCATTCAGCACGTCGCGCGTAATGGCAAAAATCTCGGTATGATTATCGGAATCAGCCTCCTTATCCCACCAACATCCACTGTTGAACTGTCCGAAACGGATAAGATCAATGCGGCGGCGTCCTTCAGCAAAGAACTCGCGTCCCCACTCATCCAGCAATTCGCTCTCAGTAAGTTGGGCTTGTCCTTCGGGTGCATAAAGGTTACGTGTCCAGCTTTCCGCCGGATAGTTGCGCTTGCGCACACTGTTCAATAACTTGGCCGCTCCCTCTACATCACCTTGGCGGAATTTGCATTCAGCCAATGAGTAGACAATCTCAGCCAGGCGGATTTCAGTAAAGTCAGATTCCATCTGCTGGTCATCTTCGTCACTATAGAAAGGATACTTACAGAAGTGCCATCCTGAATTGTGATCGCCCGTTGTGAGGTTACTGGTCTTGTCGTCTGGATACTGTCCTTCGGGAAGTCCGTGGAACTTTCCAACGGCATCGCGGATACACAAATCATAATCTGAATTAGGAGAAGGTACATACTTCAGTTCACCGTTTTCATCCGTGTAGGGCAGTTTGCCGTAAAGGAACATTCCTTCACGAGTATTATTGCCCAAGTTCCTATACAATTTCAAACGTTCATCTTCAGGATATTTGCGGAACTTCTGGATAGGCATACCCAACGTGTACTCATACAAATTGCCACTCAAGTCATAGCTGGGTGAAGCAGCATACTTACAGTTATGATCACCCGCCTTTGCCTTGGAGTCGTTGAAGTAGAAACGGATGCGCGCCGGCACAGTCCACCAATAGGTATCGCCTTGATAGTGCCAATAAGAGTAGCCCTGTGATGCAGGGAATCCAAAGATGACTTCGTCGCATGTCTCGTTATTCCAATCGAACGGAGCATCCCAAGTGGCAGCCAATTCGTACTTGCCATACTTGCCGTCCAAGATTTCCTGAGCGTAAGTGGCACAATCGGCATAGCGGTTTTCGTCGATATAGGTCTCTGCATTGAGGTAAAGCCGTACCAACAAAGAGGCAGCCGCTGCTTTGGTCCATTGTCCCTGAATACTTTGATTACCTCCCAACGTCTCTTTCGTGGTCAGCAAATTCAAGCATTCTTTCAGCTCCGTCTCAATGAATTCAAAAATGACTTTCGGCTCTACTTGTCCTTCAGAGTTCAACGATACATCATTGAAGCTTACTGCCAACGGGACGTTGCGGAAAGCATCCAATAATCTCAGGTAAAACCAAGCTCGTAATGCTCGGCACTGTGCCTTGAGGTTGTTGAACTCGTCATCCGTAAAACCAAATTTCTCGGGCGATAACGAACTGAGGTCTTCAATCACATAGTTGGCCTGCATGATACCTTGGAAACATCCGTTCCATTCAGTCTGTGCATCGCCGTCTTCAATCGTCCACGTATGGTAATGCAAACGGCACCAGCGCCCTCCGTCATCCCACCAACCGTCACGCGTCGGTGTTATCAACTGATCGGCCGAGAGTTCGTTCAAAACATGTCGAGACTGTATGCTCCAGAAAGCATGTTCAAAAGGACGGAATGTAGCACGTACCACATCCATCTGGGTATTGTAATAGTTCTGGGAACCCACTTGGTCGTAAAGGGTTTCATCCAAATTGGTGCAACCGGTTGCAAACACGGTAGCTAATGCCGTTGCGGCTATATATATCTTTTTTAAGACTTTCATATTCTTATTAATTTTAAGGAATCTTAGAAATCAATCTGCACACCTACAATAAACTGGCGGCTCGACGGATAGTAACTGCGCGAACCGGTACCCCCCGGATTCAGTCCGTTTACCTGATAGGTAGAAGGATCTACACCACTAAATTTAGTGAAAGTCAACAGGTTCTTCCCGGTACCATAAACACGTAATTTCTTCAGGTATTTCCATTGAGGATTGAAGGTATAGCCCAAAGTCAACATATCCAGCTTCACGTAATCGCCGCGCTCCAAGAAATAATCACTTACTACCGGGTTGGCAGTAATCTGTGCATTCTTCTCATAAGCTTTCTTCAGCACGTTACCAATGAAGCTCTTGGTGCCATAGTAAAAATCATGGATGTTAAAGATATCATATCCAAAAGCGCCACGGAAGAAAATGGAGAGGTCGAAATTCTTATAACGGAAATTATGAGTCATAGAGCCAGTAAACTTAGGAAGTCCGTTGCCTACAATCTGGCGGTCTTCATCCGTAGCCTGGTCGGCTTTAATCATATCTCCGTCCTTGTCATACACAATCCAGTTGCCCTGTTCATCGATACCGGCATATTTGAACATATAAAAGTTTCCTAAACGCTTCCCTTTCTCAATGCGCTGCAAGTAATGGAAAGGATAGGGATCCTCAGTACCCACTACGTCGTAGAAATCTTGTCCCACATATTCCGAGTTACTGAAATCAACAAACTCATTACCCATGGTCGAACCGACTACTGACACTGAATAATCAAAGTCTTTGGTCTTCACAGCATCCCAAGTAATATCTATTTCCAGACCAGTATTCTTCATTGTACCTACATTGACAAACGTTGTGTCAAACAAGTAGGGCGGAACCGACACTTTGTAATCACCCAACAAGTCTTGCTGACGACGGTTGAAGTAATTGATAGAACCGTACACTCGGTTCTTGAAGAGGGCAAAATCAATACCTATGTTCCAGTTCTTTCCTTTTTCCCATTTCAAATCAGGATTTACGTTCTTTGACGGACCCCATACCTGGAAATAGCGACCATTGTAATAGTAATAACCAAAAGACGACATTGTACTCAGTGACTTATAGCTGTCGAATTCTTGGTTTCCTGTTATACCGAAGTCACCGCGCAGCTTCAAATCATTAATCCAGTCAATACCCTTCATAAACGATTCTTCCGAAATACGCCATCCGAGTGAAATGGCCGGGAAGTTACCCCACTTGTTGTTAGCTCCAAACTTTGAAGAGCCTTCATGACGCAGTGAGGCTGTCATCAGATACTTGCCCTTGTAATCGTAACTGATACGGCCAAAGAATGCTATGAGTTTTGAATCATTCTTATAAGAACCCATTCCCACTTCGCCTTCATCTTTAGCATATTCACCCGAGCCAATATTGTTGAATCCCAAACCATCGTTGGAAAAATCCTTGTTTGAAGCATTCAACCCGGAATATTGCGAATACTGGTAAGAATAACCGGCCATAGCCTTCAGGTTGTGGCTACCGAAAGATGTCTGGTAGTTAGTTATCCACTCCAACACGTGTTGGCGTTCCTTGCTATACGAGCGAGAAGCCTCTCCGTCACGTCCAGCATTTATACACAACGTACTGGTAGAAGGACGGAACCAGCCGTTAAAGTTGTCATATTGGTGATCGGCAAATGTGATTTGTGTGTTCAGCGAATGATTGCCGGTCTTGTCTTTCAGCAACAAAGGCAACAGGTTCAAACGGGCCGTAGCATCCCAGTCAAGCAACTTGGTTTCTCCTTTGTCTTCTTCCAAAGCCATCAGTTCCACAGGATTGTATCCTGCCGTCTGCCCTTGGAAGTTATAATATTTTGAAGGATCTTGAGGGTCACGAATTGGCGTGGTAGGATTGGCCTCAATAGCGTTGCGGAACACATCCCACGCTGCTTGGTCACGATAAGCGATACGTGGAGCGATGTTAACAGTAAACGTAAACAAGCCATCAGCCGTTGTATGGTTTAAAGAAGCACGTGCACCATATTCTTCACGCCCTGAACGAAGGTCGATACCGCGTGCATCGCGATAATCTGCACTTACACGATAGGAGGTACGGTCGTTTCCGCCACTTAAAGTCAGCGTATGCTGCATGCTAAATCCTGTCTGGCTTACGGCATCCAGCCAATCATCGTTACCCCCTAAATCATAACCTACCGATGAATCAGAACGCAAGTCGCGGTATTCTTGTGCAGTAAGCATATCCAGTTCTTTCTTCATCACATCGAACGAGAATGTGCCGGTATAAGATGTATGTATGCTGCCGTCCTTGCTACCTTTCTTAGTCGTAATCAGGATAACACCGTTGGAACCCCGTGTTCCATAAATAGCCGAAGCCGCGCCGTCTTTCAATATATCGAAACTGGCAATGTCATTTGGATTAAGATTTGTAAGATTACCTCCAGGCACACCGTCAATTACAATCAACGGGCCCAAACCTGCCGCACGCGACGAAACGCCACGTATCTGAATACTGGCTTGGTTGTTGGGGTCGCCCGCACCGGTATTGGTAATAGACACTCCGGGCACTTTGCCTTGAATCATCATGGTAGGGTCAATACTGCTCACGGCAAGAAAATCTTTTTGAGAAACGTGCGAAATGGCTGAAGTCAGTTCTTTCTTATCCATCGTACCATAGCCAATAACCACCACTTCGGCCAACATCTCAGTGTCTTCACCCAAGGCAATTTTCAGCTCTGTACGCCCATTCACCGGCACTTCAACAGTTTTGTAACCAATGTAGGACACTATCAGCACATCATTTTTGCCTACTCCCTCGAGCACAAACTGCCCGTCTAAATCAGTAATGCAACCTTTTGTTGTAGATTTAACTTGGATGTTTACTCCAGGAAGTGTTTCTTGAGTAGCTGCGTCTGTCACTACTCCCTTTACGCTTAATTGCTGCGCCCACGCAGTTTGAGCCAGTCCTCCAAGCACAAACAACAAGCATAATAAAAAACCCAGTTTACGGAATTTTCTTCTCATAGCTTTACATTTTAAAGTTAAACAATGTGGTTCATTTGTTTACATGCAAAGGTAGATAAGATGTCTTCCAAGAGCAACTAATTAAGGTCATTTTAATACTACTTCTTACATTGCGCCACTATAAATCAGCTAAATACAAAATATTAAATCAACATAAAATTAAGATTCCCGAGGTTTACAAATACGCAAAATATGATTGTCAAATTCATCTTTTGAAACGAGCGATTTAGCTTTTACCTTAGCTTTGTAGACATAAATCGTATTTTGTGAAATATTCAGGTATTTGGCCACCAATGCCGTGTCGGCAATACCCAACCGCATTAAGGCAAAGATACGTACTTCGGTGGGCAACATGCCACTATCGGTCAGACAAGCC
Source organism: uncultured Bacteroides sp. (assembly GCA_900553815.1). Classification (GTDB taxonomy): domain Bacteria; phylum Bacteroidota; class Bacteroidia; order Bacteroidales; family Bacteroidaceae; genus Bacteroides. Next base: position 34,542 of record USEY01000008.1, on the reverse strand, counting down.
TGATATTCCTCTGGAAAGAGTTTGTTATATTCCTCCAAGAAAGTAGGAAACAGTTTCAAGAAGGCGGCATCAAACGATGAAGACATACGCTCACGCTCCTGCCTGATATTGATTCCGTTAATGATAGACAGCAAATCATCATACTGTTTGGCTTTCAGTTTACGTTTCAACTGCTTACACTTCTCCTCTACATCATTCACAAAGGATGAATCACCATACAACGACTGAACGATATAACTGTCTTTTATCTCATTAGCCTCTTGCAGCTGCATATTGATGACAGACAACTGCCGATTGACCGCATCACGTTCACAGGCCTTCCGCTCGACTTCATTCCTTGCCTCGCACAAGCTACGATTCTTTTTCTTCAAAATGACATACAAAACGGCTAACAACAGCAAAGTAAGCAAAACAAAAGCGCCGAAGGCAAATAGGAAATTCCGCTGGCGGCTCATCTGTTCGTAACGGCGGCTTTCTATCAGCGGCAATATGGAGTTGATTTCCATTTTACGAATACGCGTGTTATAGAAGTTGGCATCACTCTGTGCCCTATGCACATAGCGTGTCGCACGGTCAATGTCGCCTGCCTCGTACATATAAGAGGCAAGCGTCTTGCCGGCGGAAGTCTCACGCGTATTAGAGCGAATGTCATTAATGGCAGAAAGCGCCATGTAATAGGTGGCTTCGGCTCTCCGCCCCAACTTGTCGCACATTTCACCTATCATGAAACATTGCACTGCCTGATCGTGTAGCGACAACGAATACTTACCCAGCAACTGTTTCCGCCTCTCAATCATAGAAGCCGGCGGAAGGAACTCCACCGAAAGCATGTCTTTCGTGTAAGTCCTCCGGTATACGTCAGCGTTCATAGCGGCACTTGCCAGCACTTGATCACGAGCCTGTTCACGCAAAGACTCGTAATGTTGCCAAAGGCTGTCGTTATCTACCGAAAAATCACGCATATTCTGATATAAATATAGGCATTGCGAATAATAATGCTCCAACATTTGGGGACTCAAGCCTTCCACCGAAAAACTTCTATTCATCTCGTCGGCCTCTTTGTAAAACCCTACTGCCGTATAACAAAACATCAGGCTGCTCTTGGCCAACGCTATCGACTCCGGCTGCTGCAACTTCTCTGCCATCCACAAAGAACGCACAGCGTACACGTAAGCCGAATCGTATTGATAATGTTTGTATTCTTCAAACAGCTCGTTACATAAAGCAAAAGTGTGTTGGTCATCAGCCGACTGATGCAACAGGCTCTTCAATGAAACCAGTTTTTCTTCCTTCTTTTGCGTATATGCATCACACTGGCTCATCTCGTAATCCAACACATTCAATATCGAATCAATATTCAACCCCGTAACATCCGCTTGTGCCCTACTGGCAAACGACATTCCAACCAGAACTAATAAGGCAAAACAATAATTTAACCAGAATCTTGAAACCATTTCTTCCTTAATAAACATAAAGAACAAACTCACAAGGTGATACACAGAAGACTACCTCACCTCGCCAACTTGTCTACTGAAACAAAATTACGTTGTCCACTCCTACTCAGAACACACTCCACGCCACCGTCAGCCCAGCCATTACGATGGCCACCATCGACATCAGCTTGATAAGTATGTTCAGGCTCGGTCCTGACGTATCCTTGAAGGGGTCACCCACGGTGTCGCCCACCACAGTAGCCTTGTGCACCTCGCTGCCCTTGCCGCCAAAATTTCCTTCCTCCACATATTTCTTGGCATTGTCCCAGGCTCCTCCCGAATTTGCCATGAAGATAGCTAGCACGAAACCGCTGCTCAATCCTCCTATCAGCAATCCCAGCACCCCCGGCACACCAAACACAATACCTGTCAGAATGGGTGCCACAATGGCAATGAGCGACGGCACCACCATCTCGCGTTGCGCCCCCTTGGTCGAGATGGAGACACAGCGTGCATAGTCGGGCTCCGTCTCACCCGTCAGGATACCTTTGATTTCACGGAATTGCCGTCGCACCTCATCTACCATGTGCGCCGCCGCGCGTCCCACGGCATTCATCGTCAGTCCGCAGAACAGGAAGGCCATCATGGAGCCGATGAACATGCCCGAAAGCACCTTGGGATTCATCAGTGTCACGTCATAGTGATGCATGAAGTCAAAGAACGTGGCATCCTGCAAAGGCACCGTCGTGCCGCCCACATTGATTTCCGTCGTGCCCAGGCGAGTCAGCCCGATGCGTATTTCCTCCACATACGACGCCAGCAGAGCCAGTCCCGTCAAGGCTGCCGAACCGATGGCAAATCCCTTGCCCGTGGCCGCCGTCGTGTTGCCCAGCGAGTCGAGTGCATCGGTACGCTTGCGCACCTCGGCACCCAGCCCCGACATTTCAGCATTGCCGCCCGCATTGTCGGCAATGGGTCCGTAAGCATCGGTAGCCAACGTTATGCCCAGCGTAGACAGCATACCCACAGCGGCAATGCCGATGCCATACAGTCCCAGGCCTACATTGTTGAAGTCAAAACCCGAAGCAAACAGGTACGAGGCAATGATGCCCACCACCACGGCGATAACCGGCACTGCCGTAGAAAGCATGCCCAGCCCGATGCCCGAGATGATGACCGTGGCCGGTCCCGTCTTTCCGCTCTCGCTCAGCCGCCGCGTGGGCTTATAGGATTGGGAAGTATAGTATTCGGTAGAGCGGCCAATGACGATGCCCACCAGCAAGCCTACCACCACCGAGCAGGAAATCCACATCCAGTTGTCCAGCTTCAGCAGCCACAAGATGAAGAACGTGGCCACAACGATGAGCACCGAACTGAGATTGGTGCCGAAGCCCAGCGCGCCCAACAGGTCCTTCATGGTAGCATTCTCCTTGGTACGAACCGAGAAAATGCCGATGATGGACAGCACAATGCCCACCGCCGCAATCAGCATGGGCGCAATGACCGCCTTGTACTGCATCAGCGTATCGCCGCTGTGTATAAAGGCTGCCGCACCCAGCGCCGCCGTAGCCAGAATAGAACCGCAATAACTCTCATAAAGGTCAGCCCCCATGCCGGCCACGTCGCCCACATTGTCACCCACGTTGTCGGCAATGGTAGCCGGGTTTCGCGGATCATCCTCGGGGATACCGGCCTCCACCTTGCCCACCAGGTCGGCGCCCACGTCGGCCGCCTTGGTATAGATACCGCCACCCACACGGGCAAACAACGCCTGTGTAGAAGCACCCATGCCGAAGGTCAGCATGGTAGTGGTGATGACACAAAGCTTATGAGTAGGCGTCAGTGCCTCGGCCGGAATCACGGCATTGAGCAGCAGATACCAGAAAGAGATGTCGAGCAATCCCAGTCCGACCACCACCAGGCCCATGACCGCCCCGCTGCGGAAAGCAATGCGCAGACCACCGTTCAGCGAAGTGCGCGCGGCATTGGCCGTACGCGCCGAGGCGTAAGTGGCCGTCTTCATGCCCAGAAAGCCCGACAGGCCCGAGAAGAAACCACCCGTCAGGAAAGCCACCGGCACCCAGTGGTTCTGCACGTCAAAGCCGTAGGCCATAATCGAGAACAAGACCACAAGGACCAGGAACACCAGGCCTACAATCTTGTATTGCTGTTTCAGGTAAGACATGGCACCCTTGCGCACAGCAGCTGCAATTTTTATCATTTGAGGTGTACCTTCGCTCTCTTTCATCATTTGCCGGTGAAAATGCCAGGCAAAACCGAGAGCCAGAACGGAAGCGGCCGGTACGAGCCAGAAAAGCAGTTGGTCCATAGCAGTATTGATTTAAAATTGGATGCCCTAAAATTATTGATTTAAAACGACAAAAACAAGAGAGACAAATCGTTTTAGCGATGAAAAAATGAAAAAGAAGGCTTCTTGCCCACAGGTCTGTGGCAAACTGTCGTATCGCCACACATTCCTCAGGCAAGAAGCCTTATCCGTATATCAATACCGTCGTTTCAGCCCATCGTTACTTACGCATATCCGTGCGCCGAGCAACCTCCATTGTCCGATACATTTTCACAATCTGCTTCTTTGCACGAGGCATGAAGCTATAGCTATCCGCACTGGCACCTGTTTCAGGAGCTACATATTCGTCGGCCGGTGACGCACCATCCTTGCTAAATGTGCAGACCTTACGCACTACCTTGCTAAAATTACCTTCCTCGTCCATGGCTACAGCCAAAATGGTAACAGGAGTGTCCCACGCCAAGATGAACGGTTTGTAAGTAGGCAAAGTCAATCCACCACCATTAGTCAGCGTATTGATAATTTCCTCGTCCGTCGGATTCTCCGGGTTGCTCAGGTCTTCATTATACACCTGTCCCCACCAACGGTAAGCTGCCGGTTCCGTACTGGGACTGAACACCACTGGTACATAGGCATTACCCTTCACTGCTTCAGGGAAAGCGTCCGGATCAGTCTCATGATAAGCGTCGTACATTTCACTGCCGTCAAAGTATTTGTCGACAATCACTTCCACACTAACGTCGCTCAGAGCCTCCTCATTGGTATTGAAGGGCTGGCTCATCTTCACTTCCGATGTCAACTGTCCGTTTTCGTCCACGCATGCCGCCCACACGTAGTATTGCGTACCCGGCTCCAGATTACTGAATATATTACCGCTGGCGTCGCGCGTCAGATTCGATTCCAGCATCTGCAGACCTATTTCATTGATGTAGGCAGTCACATATTCGCCCATCTTGTCCTTATTGGCTTCATAGCTGGCAGCCGTAATAAGGTCCCACATATACATCACCTGCGTGTTCGATGGTTTGATGGATATAGTCACACCCCTCGTGGTAATGCCCTTAGCCTCCACCTCAAACGTGCAGGCAGCCGGGTCGCCTTCGGCCTGTGCCGTACGGAAGGGGAAACGGAAAAGCTTGGTAGTAGCCACCGAGTAATCACGGTCGTAACCAAATACCAACAGTTCATAGCCTGTATCAGTGTTCCATACCTGCTCATTGAGATATTCCGTATTGCCGCTTGTAGCGTAAAAAGACATCAAGAACGAATCTTCGTTGAAGATTGCCTTCAACATCTCCTCATCAGTTTCAAACTGCTTGCACCAATTACCTGAGCGTACGGTATAATAATAGTAATCTGCATTGCTGGGCGTAATGTAGATATCAACACCATTGAATACCTGATTTTTGAATTCTACACTGAATGTATTCTCAGAAACCACAGCTGGCGTTTCAAACTCCTGCTGCACTACTTCCGTATTCAGCTCACCCTTAGCGTTCAATCCCACTGCAAAGCAAATGTATTTCTGTCCGGGTGTCAGATTTTCAAACGAATAAGTAGATTTACCTTTGGTCGATATCTCTGCTACGATAGTCGCTACGTCCTTTTCCTCCCACAACATTTGCTCATTGAGCAGGTTTTCTATATACTTAGGAATAGAATTCTCGTGATATTCCGCAAGATTAGTTGCCGAAATGGCATCGTAAAAATACACTGTATCCTCGGAAATAGGGGTAATGATAACTTTCGCCGTACTTTCAGTCACTTCGTCTACGCTGATGGTAAATGTCGGTTCGGGTGGCGGTGGCGCACCTTCACCATCATCTTTCGAACAACTACAAAAGATTATCACACAGGCTAACAGCATCAAGGATAGGGTTCTTAGCGTTTTCATACTTGTTTTGTTTATAATTAAAGGTAATAAAAGGCTCTCATGATTGCCGGTGTCTGTTTCTTCAATGACTACGACAACCAATACAACCAGCTGTAGTCAAAAAGCACAAGGCAACAGGCTCTTACATATATTTTGCAAATATATACACTTATTTCATTTATGCAAGCATCTTGATGAACTATTTTATAGAAAAATACTATCTTTTTGAACGTATATTAGATAGATAAACAACCTTTTTGCAGCAACAGCGCTCAATGAGCATATCAAATTGTTTAACAATTCCATTTCACTTCATATCATTTTACCCCATAATAGACCAACAGGAACTATAAATAGCCCACTGCCGAACTTCACGGTAGTACAGAAAACAGTTTACCCCTTCGGCAACAATTCGCACAAAATTGTTCCATTTTTCATATTCCTCTTTTCCCACCCCCTCCAGAAACGCTCTTTCTTCGTTTTTATAGGAACGAACTTGGTACGGAGCAGGTACGACTGGGGTACGACTGAGGTACGAAGAGGGTCGGAATGGTCAATTTATTCGATTTATTAATTAATCTTAAAAATTAAACATCATAACAGAGTGGGGCATTTTTGCTTGCCGAAGGGTGTGTTGAGAGTCTTAATTGGCCCGTTCTGTAGTCAATATGGAGAGAAAAAAGCGGCAGAAAAAAGCATTCTGCAAGCCATGGAAGATGGCAGAACCACGACGATGGAGGATGAAGACAAATTGCAGCGTAAAGAATTATATTATAAAATCTTTGCTAATATTTTGTACTTGAACAGATTATTTATATCTTTGCGTCCGAAATGGATGAAAGGTGGAGGGGCAATCAAGCTCCTCTTTTTTGTTCTTAATGGTTAATCTATGATAGCAAAAGAAAGTGTTTGTCAGATTGTAAATGAGTGGTTGGAGGGCAAAGAATACTTCCTGGTGGAGGTGACTATCAGCCCCGATAACAAAATCGTGGTCGAGATAGACCATAAAGAAGGAGTCTGGATTGAGGACTGCGTGGAGCTGAGCCGCTATATTGAAAGCCGGCTTGACAGAGACAAGGAAGACTTTGAACTGGAAGTAGGCTCGGCCGGTATCGGACAGCCTTTCAAGGTGTTGCAGCAATACATCAACCACGTGGGCAGTGATGTAGAGGTACTGACACAGGATGGTCGCAAGCTGACCGGCGTACTGAAGGAAGCCAACGAGCAGCATTTCGTAATCACCGTGAAGAAGAAAGTGAAGGAAGAAGGCGCCAAACGCCCCAAGATGGTGGACGAAGATCTGACATTTGCATACGATGAGATAAAATATACAAAATACTTAATCAGCTTTAAATAAAGACTATGGCCAAGAAAGAAGAAACTGTAAGCTTGATAGATACGTTTTCGGAATTTAAGGAACTGAAGAATATAGACAGGACCACAATGGTGAGCGTGCTGGAGGAGTCTTTTCGCAGTGTAATTGCGAAGATGTTTGGCACGGACGAAAACTATGACGTGATTGTGAACCCCGACAAGGGTGACTTTGAAATATGGCGCAACCGCGAAGTAGTGAGTGATGAGGACTTGGAGAACCCCAACTTGCAGATTCCGCTGAGCGAGGCACAGAAGATTGACGCTTCGTATGAGGTGGGCGAAGAAGTGACCGACGAGGTGAACTTTGCCAAGTTTGGACGCCGCGCCATTCTGAACCTGCGCCAGACGTTGGCCTCGAAGATTCTGGAACTGGAGAAAGACAGCATCTACAATAAATATATAGATAAGGTAGGCACAGTCATCAGTGCTGAGGTTTACCAGATTTGGAAGAAAGAAATGCTGCTGCTCGACGATGAAGGCAACGAACTGCTGTTGCCCAAGACCGAACAGATACCGAGCGACTTCTACCGCAAGGGCGAAACGGCACGTGCCGTAGTGGCCCGCGTGGACAACAAGAACAACAACCCGAAGATTATCCTGAGCCGTACGTCGCCGGTCTTCCTGCAACGCCTGTTTGAGATGGAAGTACCCGAAATAAACGACGGCCTGATTACCATCAAGAAGATTGCCCGCATCCCGGGCGAACGTGCCAAGATTGCCGTTGAAAGTTACGACGACCGTATTGACCCGGTAGGAGCTTGCGTAGGTGTGAAGGGTAGCCGTATTCATGGTATCGTACGCGAGCTGAGAAACGAAAACATTGATGTCATCAACTATACATCGAACACGCAACTGTTCATCCAGCGTGCACTGAGCCCTGCCAAGATTTCGTCCATCAAGCTGAACGAAGAGGAGCGCAAGGCCGAAGTGTTCCTGAAACCCGAAGAGGTGTCACTGGCCATCGGTAAAGGTGGCTTGAACATCAAGCTGGCCAGCATGCTGACTGAATATACCATCGATGTATTCCGTGAGGTAGACGATACGGTGGAAGACGAAGACATCTACCTGGATGAATTCCGTGACGAAATAGACGGATGGGTGATTGACGCCATCAAGGGCATAGGCATTGATACTGCCAAGGCCGTACTGAACGCTCCGCGCGAAATGCTGATTGAAAAAGCCGACTTGGAAGAGGAGACGATAGACGAAGTGCTGCGCGTTCTGAAACGTGAGTTTGAAGAGGAGTAATTAATGTGCTAATGACGGGGTGCTAATGTGATGGAATATGCCGGCAGACCTCCACAAGGAAGGCAGGCACAGCGCAGAGAGGCACGTAAGATGGAGAAGCATTAGCACACGGGCACATTAAAACATTAAAAATATTATATGACGATAAGGTTAAATAAAGTAACAAGAGATTTGAATGTAGGAATCACCACGGCTGTTGAGTTCCTGCAAAAGAAAGGATTTACCGTAGAGCCCAATCCTAACACCAAGATTACGGATGAACAGTATCAGATGCTGGTGAAGGAGTTCAGTACGGACAAGGACCTGAAGATGAAGTCGGAACGTTTTATCCAGGAACGTCAGAGCAAAGACCGCAACAAGGGAACGGTCTCCATTGACGGATTCGGACAAGACGAACGCGAAAAGAGCAAGCCCGAAGAGATAAAGACCGTTGTCCCTGAAGACGTACGCCCCAAATTCAAGCAGGTAGGAAAGATTGACCTGGATAAGGTGGGCCACAAAACAGTGGAAGAAAAACCGGCAGTGGAAGAGCAGAAGCCGGTTGAGGTAAAGGAAGAAGTGAAGGAAACCGTTGAGGCACAACCGGCACCCGTAACCGAAGCTTCCAAGGAAGAGCCGGTGAAGGAAACGGTTGAAGTACAGCCCGCAGTGGCTGCCGAGCCCGAACCTGTACAGCCTGTGGCTAAGCCCGAACCCGAAGCAAAGAAAGAAGAACCCGCACACGAAGCTGCAGCCGAAGAAGAACCTGCCGCGCCTCAGCAACCTGAAAGCAAGGACGACGAGCCCGCTACAGAAGAGAAAGACGGTATCTTCAAGATTCGCCAGCCGGAATTCGTGTCGAAAATCAACGTCATCGGCCAGATTGACTTGGCAGCCCTGAACCAAAGCACGCGTCCCAAGAAGAAAAGCAAGGAAGAGAAACGTCGCGAACGTGAGGAGAAGGAAAAGCAGCGCCAGGACCAGAAGAAGCAGATGAAGGAAGCCATCATCAAGGAAATCCGCCGCGAGGACAGCAAGCTGAAAGACGCCGGCGACGAACAGGGTGGCAACAGCAAGAAGAAACGCGCACGCATCAACAAGGAAAAGGTTGACCTGAACAACATACAGAACATGCAGCGCCCGGGCGGCGGCGACCGCGGAAAGAATACGGGCGGCATGGACAAGCAGCAGGGTGGCGGCAAGAAGAACAAAGACCGCTTCAAGAAGCCCGTCATCAAGCAGGAGGTTAGCGAGGAAGACGTAGCCAAGCAGGTGAAGGAAACCCTGGCACGCCTCACAGCCAAGGGCAAGAACAAAGGCGCCAAGTATCGTAAGGAGAAACGCGAGCAGGCTGCCGACCGTCTGCACGAACTGGAAAGCCAGGAAATGGCCGACAGCAAGGTACTGAAGCTGACGGAGTTTGTAACAGCCAATGAGCTGGCCAGCATGATGGACGTGCCCGTTACTCAGGTCATCGCTACCTGTATGAGCATCGGAATGATGGTATCCATCAACCAGCGTCTGGATGCTGAGACCATCAACCTGGTGGCTGAGGAATTCGGATTCAAGACCGAATATGTCAGCGCCGAAGTGGCACAGGCCATTGTAGAAGAGGCCGACGCCGAGGAAGACTTACAACCCCGTGCACCGATTGTCACTGTGATGGGTCACGTAGACCACGGTAAGACATCGTTGCTCGACTATATCCGCAAGGCCAATGTAATTGCCGGTGAGGCAGGTGGTATCACGCAGCACATCGGTGCTTACAACGTGAAACTGGAAGACGGGCGTCGCATTACGTTCCTCGATACACCGGGTCACGAAGCATTTACGGCCATGCGTGCCCGTGGTGCCAAGGTGACGGACGTAGTCATCATCATTGTGGCAGCCGATGATAATGTGATGCCGCAGACCAAAGAGGCCATCAACCATGCCATGGCAGCAGGTGTGCCCATTGTGTTTGCCATCAACAAGATTGATAAGCCGGCAGCCAACCCCGACAAGATTAAGGAAGAACTGGCCAATATGAACTTCCTCGTTGAAGAATGGGGAGGTAAATACCAGTCACAGGATATTTCGGCCAAGAAAGGTATCGGTGTGGCAGAGCTGCTGGAAAAGGTATTGCTCGAAGCCGAAATGCTCGACCTGAAGGCCAACCCCAACCGCAAGGCTACGGGTTCCATCATCGAGTCGTCGCTGGACAAGGGACGTGGCTACGTGGCTACCGTCCTGGTGTCTAACGGTACATTGAAAGTAGGCGACATTGTGCTGGCCGGAACCAACTATGGTAAGGTAAAAGCCATGTTCAACGAGCGCAACCAGCGCATGAAGGAAGCCGGTCCGGCAGAACCTGCCCTGATTCTGGGCTTGAACGGTGCTCCGGCAGCAGGCGACACTTTCCACGTGATAGAAACCGAACAGGAAGCGCGTGAAATTGCCAACAAGCGCGAGCAGCTGCAACGCGAACAGGGTCTGCGTACACAGAAGATGCTGACACTGGACGAAGTGGGCCGCCGATTGGCATTGGGCGATTTCCACGAGTTGAACATCATTGTGAAGGGCGACGTGGACGGTTCTGTAGAGGCATTGAGCGACTCACTCATCAAGCTTTCTACCGAGCAGATTCAGGTCAATGTCATCCACAAGGGTGTAGGACAGATTTCAGAATCCGACGTTTCGCTGGCAGCAGCTTCCGATGCCATCATCGTGGGCTTCCAGGTACGTCCGTCCAACTCGGCTGCCAAGCTGGCCGAACAGGAAGGTGTGGACATCCGCAAGTATTCAGTCATCTACGACGCCATCGAGGAGGTGAAGGCTGCCATGGAAGGTATGCTGGCTCCTACGCTGAAGGAACAGGTGACGGCTACCATCGAAGTTCGCGAAGTGTTCAACATCAGCAAGGTCGGTATGGTGGCAGGTGCCATGGTGAAGACCGGAAAGGTGAAACGCAGCGACAAGGCTCGCCTCATCCGCGACGGTATCGTGGTATTTACCGGAAACATCAATGCCCTGAAGCGCTTCAAGGACGATGTGAAGGAAGTGGGTACCAACTTCGAGTGTGGTATCAGCCTAACCAACTGCAATGACATCAAGGTGGGCGATATCATTGAAACGTACGAGGAAATTGAAGTGAAGCAAACGCTTTAAGATAGCGGCGTAAATAGTGGTAAATGACGAGCGGTCAACGGTTAGTAACCCTTCATCAACCATTTACCACTAATCATTAACCATTATAGAAAGGGCGCGGATTACACGGATTTCACGGGCTTGCCAGATTGAGGTGCCGTGTAGCGTGTGTAGTCCGTGCCTTCTGTCATTTAACGGATAAGGTATGACAACTATCGACATTATAATAGTGGCGCTGATAGGCGCGGGAGCCGTGATAGGTTTCGTCAAAGGCTTCGTCAAGCAACTGGCTACCATTCTGGGCCTGATAGTAGGCCTGTTGGCCGCCAAGGCTCTCTATGCCCCTTTGGCCGAACGGCTGTGCCCATCGCTGACAGATTCCATGACCTTTGCACAGATTCTGTCCTTCATCCTCATCTGGCTGGCAGTGCCGCTGGCATTCACGTTGGTAGCAGCACTGATAACGAAAACCATGGAAGCAGTATCGCTGGGATGGCTCAACCGGCTGCTGGGCGCAGGGCTGGGTGCACTGAAATTCCTGCTCCTGGTCAGCGTCGTAGTGGGGATTATGGAGTATATTGATGCCGATAATACGCTGATAAGTAAAACAAAAAAGAAATCATCGGCGTTATATTATCCGATAAAGGACTTTGCGGGGCTATTCATTCCTGCTGCAAAGGACTTTACAGAGCAGATAATAAACGACTGACCGGATATAAACAGCTTTTAGAAAAAGAAACATGCAACAAGAAGAACCCAATAAGTATGTCAAGGAACTCACGCAGGAGAAGTACAAGTATGGCTTCACCACCGACGTGCATACCGACGTCATTGAGAAGGGCCTGAACGAGGATATTATCCGCCTCATCTCTGAAAAGAAGGGAGAGCCCGACTGGATGTTGGAGTTCCGCCTGAAGGCATATCGCCACTGGCTGACATTGGAGATGCCCACGTGGGCACATCTCCGCATACCCGAGATAGACTACCAGGCCATCTCTTACTATGCAGACCCCACCAGGAAGAAGGAAGGGCCCAAAAGCATGGACGAGGTGGACCCTGAGCTGATAAAGACGTTCAACAAGCTGGGCATTCCGCTGGAGGAACAGATGGCACTGAGCGGCATGGCGGTGGACGCCGTGATGGACTCCGTGTCGGTGAAGACCACCTTCAAGGAAAACCTGATGGAGAAGGGCATTATCTTCTGCTCCATGAGTGAGGCCATACGCGAGCATCCTGACCTGGTGCAGAAGTACCTGGGTTCGGTGGTGCCCTATCGCGACAACTTCTTTGCCGCACTTAACTCGGCGGTCTTCTCCGACGGTTCATTTGTCTACATACCCAAGGGCGTACGCTGCCCCATGGAGCTGTCCACCTATTTCCGCATCAACGCACAAGGCACGGGCCAGTTTGAGCGCACACTCATCGTGGCCGATGACGATGCCTACGTGTCGTATCTGGAAGGCTGTACCGCCCCCATGCGCGATGAGAACCAGCTGCATGCAGCCATCGTAGAGATTGTGGTACACGACCGTGCAGAGGTGAAATACAGCACGGTGCAGAACTGGTATCCGGGCGATGCCGAGGGCAAAGGCGGCGTCTACAACTTCGTGACGAAACGTGGTATTTGCAAGGGCGTGGACAGCAAGCTGTCGTGGACGCAGGTAGAGACAGGTAGTGCCATTACCTGGAAATATCCGTCGTGCATCCTGGCGGGCGACAACTCGGTGGCCGAATTCTACAGCGTGGCAGTGACCAACAACTACCAGCAGGCTGACACGGGTACGAAGATGATTCACATAGGCAAGAACACTCGCTCTACCATCGTCAGCAAAGGTATTTCGGCCGGACGAAGCGAAAACTCTTACCGCGGATTGGTACGTGTAAGCCCCAAGGCCGACAATGCGCGTAACTATAGCCAGTGCGACTCGCTGTTGCTGGGCGACAAATGCGGTGCACACACGTTCCCCTACATGGATATCCACAACGAAACGGCTGTAGTGGAACACGAGGCTACTACCAGCAAAATCAGTGAAGACCAGATATTCTACTGCAACCAGCGAGGCATATCGAGCGAGGACGCCGTAGGCCTCATCGTGAACGGCTATGCCAAGGAAGTGCTGAACAAGCTGCCCATGGAGTTTGCCGTAGAGGCGCAAAAGTTGCTGAGCATTTCGCTGGAAGGCAGTGTGGGTTAAATGAAGAATGAATGGGAGCCATGAAAAGACTTGTATGTATACTGGCATTGGGACTGGCAAGCATGCTTTATACGCATGCTCAGCCGGATGGCAGCAATCGACGCTGGTCAATTGATGGTGGAATCAATTCAAGTATTCAGACAATTAGCAGCAACGATTATCCGGGCAACATGAAGCAAGCCGGGCTGGGATGGAGCTTTCATGCAGAATATTATCTGCCTGATTTGCCTATTTCCGTAAAAGCCGGATATGACCGTGAGGAGTTGGCACTTGGAGGAGGTGATGTTAGTGCCCAGCTTAACCAATTTAGTTTAGGCGGACGTTGGTATATGCTTCCGGTGCATTACATTGTACAGCCCTTTGCAGGCGCTGATGCTTATTTCCACATTGGTAGTCGGGAGGAACAAGGTAGCGTTACTTCCTGGGGTTACAGAAAAGGTGAGTGGGTGAAGCATTACGAAACGGCCTATTCGGTTCGTATTCCCCGGTTCAGTTTTGCGCCGGTGGTGGGTGTGGATGTGTATTTGCTGTCGTGCGTGGCCTTACAGTTGGCTTATGGCTATCATGTAGGAGTTGACTCACGTTTCGAAGTCAATACCAAAAACTGTCAGACGGACAGGATTTACACAACACGTACCAAAGGAAACCGCCATACGTTAAGCATGGGCTTGAAGCTGACTTTTCCCTTCAGCTTTTCCGACTCGGATACAAGCAGCCTGATAGATTGGATTCTGGGGCTGTAAGCTGTAATAAGAAATATGTAAAGTCTATAATAATAAAGAGATAGAAAAATGTTAGAGATAAAAGACCTTCATGCCAGTATCAATGGCAAAGAGATATTGAAAGGCATCAACCTGACTATCCGCGATGGTGAGGTGCACGCCCTGATGGGACAGAACGGTGCCGGAAAGAGTACGTTGAGCAATGTCCTGGTGGGGCACCCTGCATACGAGGTGACGCACGGTTCCATCACGTTCAACGGTAAGGACCTGCTGGCTCTTTCGCCCGAAGACCGTGCCCACGAGGGTATCTTCCTGTCTTTCCAGACACCGGTAGAGATTCCGGGCGTATCAATGGTGAACTTCATGCGTACGGCAGTGAACGAGCAGCGCAAGTATCGCCACCAACCAGCTCTCTCAGCCAGTGAATTTCTGAAGCTGATGCGCGAAAAGCGTGCTATCGTGGAGCTGGACAGCAAACTGGCCAATCGCTCGGTGAACGAGGGCTTCAGCGGCGGTGAAAAGAAACGAAACGAAATTTTCCAGATGGCCATGCTGGAACCTACGTTTGCCATCCTGGATGAGACGGACTCTGGACTTGACGTGGATGCACTGCGCATCGTGGCCGAAGGCTTCAACAAGCTGCGTACCAAACAAACGAGCGCCATGGTCATCACGCACTACCAGCGCTTACTGGACTACCTGAAACCCGACATCGTACATGTGCTGCTGGGCGGACGTATCGTGAAGACGGGCGGGCCGGAACTGGCACAGGAAATTGAGAACCGCGGGTTTGACTGGATAAAAAAAGAAGTGAGCGAGTAAATAATTAGAGTTCAGGCGCGGATTACACGGATTTCACGGATAATTATTATGTTGCACGAAGAACTGACACATGAAATAATCAAAGCATTTTATGAAGTACATAAAGTGTTGGGATTTGGCTTTCTGGAGCAGGTGTATCAGAATGCTCTCTATAAAGAATTGTGCAATAGGAAATTGAAAGTGGAATGTCAAAAGAAAATAGAAGTATACTATAAAGGTGATATAGTTGGGTATTATGTCGCTGATATGGTAGTGGAAGATACTGTGATACTGGAGTTGAAGGCAGTTCAGTCATTGCGTACCGAACACGAGTGGCAATTAATCAATTATTTGAAAGCTACGGGTATGCAGGTAGGCTTGTTGCTTAACTTTGGACACAGTGCAGAATTTAAACGTAAGGTCTTTACTTCTAAATAAAATCTTTAATCCGTGAAATCCGTGTAATCCGCGCCTAAAAACAAGACAGTGTATGAAACCTGAACAACAATACATCGACCTGTTCTCGCAGTGCGAGGCCATGATTTGCCGACACAGCACCGAGGTGATGAATGCCCCACGCGCGGCGGCCTTTGCCGACTTTGAGCGGCTGGGATTTCCTACCCGTAAGGACGAGAACTACAAATATACCGATGTCAGCAAGTTTTTTGAGCCAGACTATGGCTTGAACCTCAACAGGCTCGACATCCCCGTTAATCCTTACGACGTGTTCAAGTGTGATGTGCCCAACATGAGTACCTCGCTCTATTTTGTCGTAAACGATGCTTTCTACAACCGGGCATTGCCCAAGTCGCACCTGCCCGAAGGAGTATTGTTCGGCAGTCTGAGCGAACTGGCTGCACAGCACCCCGAACTGGTGAAGAAATACTACGGCAAGCTGGCCGATACCTCGAAGGACGGAGTGACAGCCCTCAACACGGCGCTGGCACAAGACGGAGTCTTGCTCTATGTGCCCAAGAACGTAGTAGTGGAGCGTCCCATTCAGCTGGTCAACATCCTGCGCAGTGATGTCAACCTGATGGTAAACCGCCGTGTGCTGATTGTGCTGGAAGACGGAGCCCAGGCACGTCTGCTGGTATGCGACCATGCCATGGATGCCGTCAACTTCCTTGCCACGCAGGTGGTGGAAGTCTTTGTCGGTGAAAATGCTGTTTTCGACCTCTACGAACTGGAAGAGACGCATACCAGTACGGTACGCGTCAGCAGCCTGTATGTCCGTCAGGAGAGAAACAGCAACGTACTGCTCAACGGCATGACCCTGAACAATGGTACTACACGCAATACGGTTAAAGTGACATTGGCCGGTGAACATGCCGAAATCAACCTGTGCGGCATGGCCATTGCCGACAAGAACCAGCATGTGGACAATCATACCAGCATAGACCACGCCGTGCCCAGCTGTACGTCGAACGAGCTGTTCAAGTATGTGCTCGACGATCAGGCCACGGGTGCCTTTGCCGGACTGGTACTGGTGCGTCCGGGTGCACAACACACCAATTCGCAGCAAACCAACCGCAACCTGTGTGCCACCCGCGAAGCGCACATGTATACGCAGCCGCAGCTGGAAATCTATGCCGACGACGTAAAGTGTAGCCACGGCGCTACGGTGGGACAGCTGGATGATGCAGCCCTGTTCTACATGCAGCAACGCGGTATTCCGGTTCACGAGGCCCGTCTGCTGCTTATGTTCGCCTTTGTCAACGAGGTGATTGACACTATACGCCTCGATGCTTTGCGCGACCGCCTGCACCTGCTGGTAGAGAAGCGTTTCCGTGGCGAACTGAACAAATGCCAAGGTTGCGCCATCTGTAAGTAAACAGAGGACAAAAAGATAATGTGTGAGATGAATAAGCATGTTACCGTTCTTGCCATCCTGCTGGTGGGATTTGTGAAATGGCTTCCGGCACAGACCGCCGCCATGAATGAAATGCCTGTGCGAATAATGCTCGAAATGTCCACCTGCCGCAGTTTCGTGGTAGACGAAAAAGGAGTTTTGGCGGAAGGTAAGCCGGTAACAGGAAACTATCGCATCACCTTTGAGCCCGAGACTCACCGTTGGGGAGAATCGGTGATGAAAAAAGGATATAACAGTTTCCAATCAATAGTCTCCCGTTTACAACCCGATGTAAAGATACACTTTCGGGGAAACGATATCAGCATGAAGTTGACTGACCACCGGGGACGCTTGATTAAAATGGACGGAAAAGGTCGGGTCTATGTGTTTGACACGGCGCAGAAAGGCCGGGTGTACACCGATACGGAAGGACAGAACATGCTGAACATCACCGATGCCGACGGCAGAACAATGGCGAAGAACTACATTCTGGGCTTGCGCGACTTATTCCGACAAATCGATTACTACCGCGTAGTAGTAACGAAAGAATAGCAAAATTTTGATAATAAGACAGATAATTCATAGAAAGGATTGCAGATATGTACGACGTTCAACAGATAAGAGCCGATTTCCCCATTCTCGGCCGCACAGTGTACGGTAAGCCGCTGGTATATTTCGACAATGGGGCCACGACACAGAAACCACGGTGTGTGGTCGACGCCATTACCGACGAGTATTACAGCGTCAATGCCAACGTGCATCGCGGAGTGCATTTCCTCTCACAGCAAGCCACCGAACTGCACGAGGCCAGCCGCGAGACAGTGCGTAAGTTCATCAACGCCCACAGCACCAACGAGATAGTCTTCACCCGCGGCACGACGGAAAGCATCAACCTGCTGGTGTCCAGCTTCGGTGAGGAGTTCATGCAGGAAGGTGACGAGGTCATCATTTCCACCATGGAGCACCACAGCAATATTGTGCCCTGGCAGCTGCTGGCGGCAAAGCGGGGCATCGCTATCAAGGTTATCCCGATGAATGACCGAGGCGAATTGCTGCTGGACGAGTACGAGAAACTCTTCTCTGAACGTACCAAGATAGTCAGTGTGGCACATGTAAGCAATGTGCTGGGCACAATCAATCCGGTTGACCGCATCATTGCCACGGCACACAGCCACGGCGTGCCTGTGCTGGTCGACGGTGCGCAGAGCATTCCCCACATGCCTGTCGATGTGCAGGCGCTCGATGCCGACTTCTATGTATTCTCCGGCCATAAGGTCTATGGTCCCACAGGCGTGGGTGTGCTCTATGGCAAGGAAGACTGGCTGGACAAGCTGCCTCCTTACCAGGGTGGTGGCGAAATGATTCAGCACGTCAGCTTCGAGCGTACCACTTTCAATGAGCTGCCTTTCAAGTTCGAAGCCGGCACCCCCGACTACATAGGCACTACCGGACTGGCCAAGGCACTGGACTACGTCACGGATCTAGGTATGGACAACATTGCCGCCTACGAACATGAACTGACACAGTATGCCATGCGCCGCCTGAAGGAAATTCCCGACATGCGCATCTTCGGTGAGGCTGAAGAGAAAGGCAGCGTCATTTCTTTCCTGGTAGGCAACATCCACCACTTCGATATGGGCACTTTGCTCGACCGTCTTGGCATTGCCGTGCGCACAGGTCATCACTGCGCCCAACCGCTGATGCAACGACTCGGCATCGAGGGTACCGTTCGCGCTTCTTTTGGCTTGTACAACACGAAAGAAGAAGTGGATGCGCTGGTGGCAGGCGTAGAGAGGGTGAGCAGGATGTTCTGACGATTTCTTACGTATTTAAGAGTACAATAAAAGGCTTCGAGAGGGTACACACCATTTCGAAGCCTTTCTTATATAGAACAGAATATCTCTCAAGATAGCAACAATCAGAAACAATCTGTTGCCATACAATCTCCAGATACATGATTCCAGTAACATCTACCATCCCCGGACGTCCACAATACCTTGAATAAAGAGTCTTCTACTGCAACTTTTCCTTCTTCTTTTGCGTCTTAATAGGAAATAATTAACTTTAGGGCAGAAAAACAGCGGTCAGTAAGCGAAACACTAACTGGAAAACGCTGGCATTATGAATCTTAAAAACCAAGAACAATACGATGAGAGCCAAGTTTTTATTGCTGATATTCACAGGGTTCCTCTGTATGAACCTGACATCGTGTATAGTGGTGAAGCACCACAAGCATCCCCGTCCTCCTCACAAGAAAGAAAAGCCGTTGCCTCCCGGACACGCCAAGAAGATGAAAGGCGACAAGAGCGCCAGAGACTATGCACCCGGGCACCGCTGGTAACGGTTTATCGAACAACTTAGTATGACAACTTATCAAAATTATACGAACTATGTTACTGACTACAACTTCCATGATTGACGGGCACAAGATTACCTGTTACTACGGCATCGTATCGGGCGAAACCATTATCGGTGCCAATGTCTTCCGCGATTTATTTGCCAGCATACGCGACATTGTGGGCGGCCGCAGCGGTGCCTACGAAGAAGTGCTGCGCGAAGCCAAAGAATCGGCACTGCGCGAAATGGAGGAGCAGGCCCGCATGCTGGGTGCCAATGCCGTGATAGGTGTGGACCTGGACTACGAAACCGTAGGTGGCAGTGGCTCCATGCTGATGGTGACGGCTGCCGGAACAGCTGTTACGGTGGAATAAAACGAGGTAAATTTACCCGGCAGAATTATAATAAAGGAAGAAAGCCATGAACGACAGAAACGAAATGAAGGGCTGGCAGCAGATGATGGCCGAACTGACCGAACGTGCTGCCGACAAATCTGCACTGCGTACCTATGCCATGACGCACCGTCTGTTCTACCCCCAGTGGCTGGCTGACGAGGGCTATTGTGAGGCCATAGACAACATGCTGACCACCTTCCTGCCCGCTGTGGGATGGAACTACGAGCGTCAATTCTATTTACGCGACGTAAGTTTCGACCCTTATACGGAGCTACCGGTACGAGCTTTGGCCGACTGTCTGTTGGCCGAACGGGTGGCTCATCCGCAACGCCGGACATACTCGGTGGAGCAACTGCTTTATGGCTACATGCGGGGTGGTTTCCCTCTGCAGGCCGACGGTAAGGACATCTGCAAGGAACTTGACCTACAGCTGCCCTACTCCACCCTCGATGTCTGGGGCAATGACCGAGAGAGCACCATCCGGGTACCCCGCAGCTATTCCCTTCAATTCCGTGGCGACAGCTATAGCTATTACACCATAGCCGATGGAGAGGTACTCAAAACGTACTATGAAAGCGAGGAACGCCGTGTATGGCTGGTGCGCGACCCATATGGCCGCTACTGGTTCTGCATCTATTTCCGCGATTCTTTTGATGACCGCATTGAGCGTACTTTTGAGCTGGTGGAAGGCGTGCTGGAAGCCGACATGAAGTACCTTCACTTAGGGTCTATCTATCATTACGTGGCTTCCACACCTTATTTTTTCAGTACGGAGAACTACGACTTCATCCTCCACTCTGATGAACTCCTTACCGCCTCCCGGAAAGAGATTGCCTTCCATCTGGCACAGATGAACAGTGATATTCCACCCCAACTGACGTGGCACGAATAAGGCCCCCAAACAACAAGAACTTACCCCTAATCCCTCTAACCATAGCAGTTAACTCCCATTGCGATAGGAGTTAACTGCTAACGTGTTGGGAGTACACTGCTATCACGCTGGGAGTACACTACCATCATGTTGCGAGTACACTACTATTAAAGAGAGGTCGAACACCTGCCAGAAAGTTGTCTGAAAGGGGAATAACTGCAGATACCAATAAACGGACTCAATATTCATGATGACTGTAACCGACACAGCATGATGTATTCCTCCTCCGTCTCGCGCACGGTATAGAAACCAAGTCGCCGGTACAGCCTGACGGCCGGATTAGTTTTCTGCACCGACAGCGAGACATGGCCGAAGCCTTGAGCGGATAGCAAGCAGAACAGAGAGCGGAGCAAAGCGGTGCCTATGCCACGTCCGCGGTAAGATGGCAGGAGAGAAATGGCAAGTGAGGGAGTTTGGTCATCCACATGTCCATAGTCGTCCATCAATCGTACCCAGGAAGCGCCTACCACTTGTCCGCAGACTTCAGCCACCAAGCAATAATCGCCATGTTGTGTTCCAAATCCTTCGATGTATATACGCAATTCGGGTAAGTCAATGATGCTGCGAGGCGGTACTTCCACACCTTGGGGCAGGTAGATGGCCTCATAAAGGAAGTTACGCAGCAGGGATGTTTCATCTGGCCGTAAAGGACGGATTCTGTAGGACGGATTGTTCATGCTGTTTTGTATTAATGGACATAAAGATAACGATTTTTACTGAAAGTCATCGATGCAATAGCAGTTTGTCAACTACGAACGAGTGGAAAGTTAACACCTTCTAGACAAGGCTTTTAAGGCCTCACTTCAAGTACGAAGTGACAATTTATAACCGTGGTTGAACTGTTTTTCTGTACGGTTGTTAAAAATGGATGATTAGCTTTTCTACGCACATCTGCTTCTTATAAAATATATGAAGCTAAAAACATAAATTTCCACCTCAACCACAGCATTTTAAAGTTTTTGCTTATTTTTGCAGCACTTCCTTGGCAGACAGCGGTTTTGCCAGGGAGCGGTAAATTAAATAGTTAAGGACGTTTTCATGCGTTATACTTCTGTCTTTTGAATCTCGCAAATTCTGAAAAACTCAAGAAGATAACTGCAACAAAGGCGTCTACGTGGTATGATTGTGTACCTACGTTTGAAGTGCAAACCTTTTTTGAAAGGCTTGCCAACGTGGTATCTACATACATCATACGGGCGTGGGCTGGCTGGCGTTGCTTATCCTTTGAGTTGAGGCAATGCGAGAGCCTAAAAGACGGGGTAAGCAAGAAACTGGTGCCCACGTCTTTTTGTTTTATAAATGCCAGCTGAATGGGGACCTATAAGCTGATTAAAACAAGTAATACTATGTTGCATATAGGTGAACTTATCAAAGAAAAAATGAAAGAACAACATAAAAGTGTTGTCTGGCTGGCAAAGCAATTATCGTGCAGCAGGAACAATGTCTACAAAATCCTGAATAAATACTCCTTGGACACGGAACTTCTGGTTAAAATATCCATTCTTCTCGACTTCGATTTCCTTTCCGTCTATATGGAAGACATGAAACGACGAAAGGAAAAGCAGTAAGCCAATGTCATTTTTCTTCATTCTTGCACAAGCAGTGTTATCAATGGGTTTACATGTAAACCTATTGATGACAGTTTGTAAATATTATATATTATATTATTCCATACATTTGTCCACAAATATAATTACAATTATAATTCTATTTAATTTTTGAAGAGAAATGAAAACAATGAAGTATTTTTCTGTGCTATTTGTAATGATAGCAATGAGTTTCTTCATGGTAGCTTGTGGTGATGACGATGCTGCCGAAGTACCGACTACATCTATTGTAGGTGAATGGTATAGAGAAACTGAACAAGTTAATGAAACTTACCGGTTTAACTCCGACGGAACAGGTTTCTATCAAGTAGTTGAATTAGATGGATATGGTGAGGAAACGGGACGTGAAAAAGTAAACTTTGAATACAGTTTGAGAGATACAGATGCTGGAGACCATTATGTTCGTATTGTTGAAAAAACTCAAACTTATGAAATGCACTACGATGTCACAGCCACTAAACTGCTAATCTATTTGAATTCAGGAAGTTATTATGAATACAAGCGAAAATAACTGATACAAGATACCCACTATTGATGAAAACAAAATCAATAGTGGGCTGTCTATTTTCTTTTTGATGCTATTGTATTGAATCTATTATATTATGAGATACTTTTCTTGCTTGCTTTTCTTTGTATTATTTGCATATAGCAGTTATGCACAAGAGAAATACACCATAACAGGTTATGTTATCAATGTAGAAGAAGAGAAAGTCTATTTGGATCTATCTTCTGCAAAAGTCAAAGTGGGAGATAAGGTAAAAGTTCTTTCCGATAAAGGATATTTCATACATCCTGTTACCAAGCGAAAGATTGAACGGGCACAAGAAGAATTAGCAACTCTTTCCATTGTCAAAGTATATGATTCGTATTCAGAGGCTATACCTGTACATAGGAATGACTTGAAAAACATAAAAGTTGGAGCAGAAGTTAAAAAAAGCATGCCCATAATGTCGACATCAAAAATGACTGATGAAAATGGGGTTGTAGATGTAATGAGAAATGTTGTAACAGATGATAAAGACAAAATTTCTGTTTTTGTAGCACCAGCACAAGTTAATGATATCACAGGAATTGGATATTTTGGGACTTATGTATCCGATATTTTAATGGAACAGTTAATGATGTGTGATAAGGTCCGTCTACTAGACAGAACAGTACTTGGCATGCAAGTAGATGAAATAGATTTGTCGGGTAGTGAATATGTAGATGCTTCAGCTGCTATACAGAAAGGGAAGATGCTTGGAGCAGAGCGGATTATACAAGTAACAATGCAAAAGCCTGACGTAGTCAATATACGGACAGGAATTCCATTGGCTTCTATTATGGGGGCAGTTCAGGGGATAGCCAATACCAATATAGGTGCTCAATATATGTCCAATATGCAAATAGCAACTCTGAAAGCATCAGTCAATATTTCAGTCCGGGTAATTGACATAGAAACAGGCGAAGTACTTTTTATGTGTAGTAGTACGGGAAAAGCACAAGGTAAATCGCAATTATCTATGGAATATGGTGCACTGGGAGGGGCGGAATTGAATGGTGGAGCAGAAGGATTTAAACAGACCGTCACAGGAAAGGCTATCCAACATGCTTTTACAAGAATTGGGCGTAACCTAAATGATTATTTTAATCAAAAAACTGATCGTCGTGTAATGGGAAGTGCAAGCGGCTTTGGTAATTATGGACAAACAATGCGAGCCAAGGGTAGAAAATTGTATTTAGGTACAGAAAAGTTAGATAAAGAAGGTATACAAATGACTTTTGCAGAAAAACCAGAGCTATATTTTGATTATAAAAAAGGGAAACGCATGATGTCGTGGTCCTGGGCACCCTTTATAGCTGGAGTTGGGCTTGGAATGGGTATTATGGCTATTGATTATGACGAAACTTGTTTCACTGCTGGCGGAATGACTATACTTGCAGGCATAGGAGGTAGTGTTTACATGCAAATAGCTGGCCGACAGAAAATCAAAAAAGTAGCTACACAATACAATGCTACTAACCAACATCAAAACAAAGCTTATGCTTATCAATTGGGATTAGCCATAGATAACAACGGAGTAGGCATACGTTTTACTTTTTAAAGAAGCGAGCAGTCTGCTAATAAGTGAGCAACTCAAAATGCCAGTTATTAGGACATAATGCAATTGAGGCTTCAAGAGAGCCGAATATTTTGTTATCTATTCTCTTGAAGCCTCATCTTTTATCTACGCTGAGAATGTTTTATTTCCGGTATTTCCCAGCCTCGGCCTGCCGTTTCTGCCAACGTTCGCGTGCCAGTTTCTGCATATCGGTCACGGCATCGCGCTCATCCACAATCTCGAAACCGAGAGCGGTTTCTATGATGTCCTCCATGGTGACAATACCACGCAGGGTGCCGTATTCATCAACAATGATGGAGATATGCTCCTTCTTTTCCAGCATCTGTTCCCAAATGGTAGACACAGGTGTACTTTTCTGATAGGCCAGGATGGGGCGCAAGATGTCGGCCAGGTGCATGTCAAACTTGTCTTCCGCCAGACGTTCAAGGATGGCCTGACGCAACACGTAGCCGGTAATGTTGTCTTCGTCCTTGCTATAAACAGGTATGCGCGAGTAGTTGCAGAAGTTCTTGCTATGGTAAAACTCGCGCATGGTCATGTCCTCGGGAGCAGAGGCCACCACCACGCGGGGCGTCATCACGTCCTTGGCCTTCACGCCATCCAGCTTGATGAGGTTCTGTATCATGCGGTTTTCTTTGTTCTCAAACACTCCTTCTTCAGCGCCGATAGATACCATGGCCGACACTTCTTCGCGGCTGACGGATGCCTCATGCTTGGAGGGCGACACCAGTTTGGTTATCAGCTCGGACAGCCACACCAGCGGATAGGAAACGATAATCATGGTACGGATGATGCGAGCCGAAGGAACAGCCAGCGAACGCCAGTAGTTGGCACCCACGCTCTTGGGAATGATTTCGGAAAGAACCAGAATAAGTATGGTGAGTACGGCAGAGATGACACCAAAATAAGCTTCGCCAAACACTTTCACGGCTTCAGCACCTACACCTGCCGCACCTACGGTGTGGGCTATGGTGTTGAGCGACAGGATGGCGGCAATGGGTTTGTCGATGTCCTGCTTCAACTTCTTGAGCAGGGTGGCCGACTTGAATCCGGCCTGTTCCTTCATGGTGATGAAGGACATGGGGGTAGACAAAAGGACTGCTTCCATAACGGAGCAGAGAAAAGATACTGAGAGTGCAAGAATTAAATATAATAATACAAGTTCCATAAAATAGTTGTTAGATGATACATACGGGCTCTTTGCCGGGGAGGCTATCCCGCCCGGTAGGATGAAGAATAAAGGTTGGAATATGGAACTTGTGGCTAAAGCCGATAAGTGCACAGCGTGGAGCGGCGGCGGACGTAATCGCTCGTCGCAACCGGTTGCTTGCGGTTGTGGTGGACTACCACCGTTGTGTAGTATTCGGATGGATTGCCTGCATGTGGCATAGAAGACCCCGACTGGCGCAGGCGTGGAGCAAAGGCGGCATGCAGCGTGCTTGGCTCGTCGATGCTGGCGGGTGCCTGCTGCTCAAGCTGAAACTGGGTGCTGCCGGTTGTTGCCGGGTCATCAGACAGTGTTTCGTACTGTCCGGCAGGTTGCAATGTGAAAAGCATGGCTATGAGCCAGCCTGCAACCTTGTATATAAAGTGGTCTTCTTTCATTTTGCTGGTGGCAAAGATAGAGAATCGCTGGAATAATCGAACAAAATCAGCAGATTAACGCAATAGGAATTGAGATTTAAGCAGTTATGGTTCAAGGAACAGTTCGACAGGCTGTTTTCATCCATTCGGAAGACGGTTATATCGCCTCGTAAAAACAAAGGAATAGGGTTGTAAATCTGACAAACGGGAGGATCGCAAGTTTGTGTTTTGGTCTGCCTCAAACCGCTTGCTACCCTCCCGTTGGTTGAAACGTCACTTTATTTGTGCTCTAATCCTGCTCAAACTCGCTTGTGTGATACCCAAATAAGTGGCGATGCTTCCCAACGGCAATCGCTGTAACAAATCAGGTTCTTTCTCCAACAACTCCTTATAACGTTCAGAGGCGATGGCGGACAACATGGAAATCAACCGTTCCTCGGTGGCAAGCAACTCCATCTCCGCATAACGCCGCCCCCAATTGGCGATATGTAAATCTTCCGAAAACAACTCTTTCAGTTCTTTCCTTTCCAATACATATAATATCGAGTCTTCCATCAGCTCCATTGTTTCATATCCCGGCTCGTCATTCACATAGCCTTTCATGGAAACAAGGGTCGCTCCTTCCTTGCCAAACCAAAAGGTAATTTCCTTCCCGTCCACCGAGGTATAGGCGCGGACAATGCCTTCCTTGATGAAAAAGATGTTCTTCTCCACCTTGCCGCTTTCCAGCACGCGGAATCCTTTGGGATACGAAACTTCCGTCAAACATTGCCGCAACTTGTCCAAAGACGTGTCCGGCATAGCATATCTTTGATTGATGATTTCCTTTATATCCATAGCGCATTGTTGTATTCGGTGTGCAAAATTATAAAATAGCACATAGAAACGAGAATGAACGGTTGCTTTTTGTCAAATGCAAAATCGGTTTTTGCCAAATGTAAAAAGCTGTTAGGGATTACTTGCTTACTTTTGCGCCCGAATTTAATAAATCATAGGTATGAATTGGATAATCTTATTGTTGGCAGGATTGTTTGAAGTAAGCCTTACATTCTGCTTGGGGAAAACAAGGGCGGCATCGGGTATTGGATTCTATCTGTGGGGAAGCGGGTTCCTTGCTTCCACCATACTGAGCATGGCTTTGCTTGCCAAGGCGGTGCAGACGTTGCCTTTGGGTACGGCATACGCCATCTGGACAGGCATCGGGGCGGTCGGCACGGTCTTGATAGGAATATTCGTTTTCAAGGAACCTGCCACTCCCATCCGGCTTTTCTTCCTGTTCACACTCATTGCTTCCTTGATTGGATTGAAAGTCGTATCATATTGAGAGGAGGCGGAAAATGAAGTATGAATTGAGGGAGAATCAAGGCATTCCGGCACCTCTGCTGGCTTTGATGGCAGCCGCTACCGGACTTTCCGTCGCCAACTGTTACTACAACCAGCCTTTGTTGGGCAGCATGGCAAAAGACTTCGCGGTAAATGACTTTTCTGCCAGCATGGTAGCGACATTGACCCAGATAGGCTATGTGACCGGACTTGTATTTGTCATCCCACTGGGTGATTTGGTTTCACGAAAGAAGCTGATATTGACCAATTATATCGTTTCTGCGTGCGCCTTGCTTGCCATATCCCTTGCCCCGAACATCTACTGGGTGTGGGGCGCATCCTTGCTTGCCGGCGCATCTTCGGTCATGCCGCAGTTCTTCATCCCGTTGGTGTCTTACCATTCAGCACCTGCACACAAGGTGCGCAATGTGGGCATTATACAATCCTGCTTGCTCATAGGCATTCTCGGCTCGCGGGTCTTCAGTGGCTTTCTGGCTGATGTGTGGGGATGGCGTTCCGTCTATTTCGTGGCTTGCGTGTTTATGCTCGGATGTTTTCTGATGATTTACAAGATGCTGCCCGTGCTGTCTGCCCGCTCTCAAGAAAGTTATGCAGGGCTGATGAAATCCTTGTTGCGTCTGCTCTCCCAATACCCGTACTTGCGTATCGCGTCGCTGAGGGCGGCATTGGCTTATGGCTCGTTCTTCGCCCTGTGGAGTTGCCTTGCTTTCCGGATGAAACAGGAACCTTTCTTTGCAAGTGACGACATTATCGGGGCACTCGGTTTGTGCGGACTGGCAGGTGCATCCACGGTCGTATTCATCAGCGGCTATATCCAAAAGTACGGTGCAAGGTTCTTTTCTATTGCCGGAGGATGTGTGGTATTGGCTGCATGGCTGCTGGCATTTTTAGGGAATGATAGCTACCTGTGGATGATAGTTGCCATCCTGTTGATTGATGCCGGTATGCAATGCATCCATTTGTCGAATCAGACCAGCGTAGTCGCCCTTGACGCATCTGCCATCAATCGTGTCAATACCGTTTATATGACCATTTACTTCTTGGGCGGTTCTGCGGGCACTTTCGTTTCCGGTCTGTCCTGGCAACATTATGGATGGGCAGGCGTGGCTTGGACGGGAATCGCTTTTACTGTGGCTTCCTTGCTTGTTAATTATTTCAAGCCTCAAACAACATAATGGTGGATACAAAACAGGCTGAAAGAATATTTGGGATGATTCTTTCAGCCTGAATATTTTTTGTACCTTTGCATCCGAAGAGTTACTTGAACAAGCAAAGCGATGCAGACCACGGCAATTGGAACGGTTGCCAACTCATTACCCGAAAACGAGGTAATTCTTCTAACTCTCTTGATTTCAAAGGGGTATATCCTTTTTGCAGAATTAGAGAATAAATTTAACTCTCGCAACCCCCTGCTGCCATGGAAGTATTTGCAGTACATCGGCTTTGCAGCCGGGGATTGCAAGAATCAAATCAGTTGACCACCACTGTAGGGAAATATTCGCTAAAGAGAAGTCGTGCTCTTTCCAGCTGTTCGGGTGTATTTTCTTTCACGTCTTTCAGCTGATAGTCCAGGCCCATGGCCTCGTACTTATGTACGCCCAGGCGGTGATAGGGCAGTATTTCAACGCGCTGTATGCTGCGGTAGTTGCCCAATGCCTGTCCCAGTTGGCGTATATCGGCCTCGGCATCGCTATAGCCGGGCACCAGTACATAGCGCAACCAGAAAGGACGCTGGTGCTCCTCCAGCCAGGCGGCAGTGCGCAGTGTCTGCGTATTGCTGCGGCCTGTCAGTTGCTGATGACGTTCTGGATTGAACTGTTTCACGTCGAGTAATACCAGGTCGGTCAGCCCCAGGAGCTCTTCCACGTGCTTGTTCCACACGCCCCCGTTGCTGTCCAGGCAGATGTGTATACCCTGCGCCTTCAGGTCACGGAAAAGGGGAATCAAAGCTTCGGCCTGCACGGTAGGTTCTCCGCCGCTGAAGGTCACGCCTCCTTTCTTACCGAAGAAAGGCTTCTGGCTGACAGCCATTTCCAGTATCTCCGCCGGCCGTGTCTCTTTGCTTTCGCCCACGGGGTCTATGGTGTCGGGATTGGCACAATAGAGGCAGCGGAAGGGACATCCTTGCAGAAAGACGACGAGCCGGAGACCCGGCCCGTCGAATGTTCCCATACTTTCGTAGGAGTGAACTTTGATGAGTTGAGAATTGAAACTGGAGAGTTGAGAGTTGGGAGTGGAGAGTGGAGAGTTGGTATGTTCTTTCATTTGTTCAATGAGCTTTTAGTGGTTTTTACAATCGTAACAAGCATACTGATAAGTTCGTTGCAGGCAGGATGAAGCAAGTCGTAGTCTGCCGGACTGATGTAGTCACTGTCTTTCAGCAGCATTAGCCAATACTCTGTTTCGTTGGCTTCTTTCAAAGCAATATTCATTTTATTAAGAAAGTCTGCACGGCTTTGGGCATGTTCTGCTTCCCGACATAAGGCTCCTATGGCTGTACCGCTTCTGAGCAATTGTTTAGATAGAGTATATTCGTTGCAGGTGGCAGTTAACTTCTTATATAGACTTATGACGGAAAGAGCAAAGGAATAGGCTTTAATTCCGACAAGAGATTGGCTCATGAGTGATAAGTTGAGAGTTGAAAGTGGGAAGTGGAGAGTTAAGGGTTGAGGGTTAAAAAGATAAGAAAATGGAGAATTAGAATAAAACATATATTTTTTTCCAACTCTCCATTCTCAACTTTCAACTCTCCACTAAACTAATTACATTCTTTCGTGGAACGAACGGCTGATTACTTCCAGCTGGTGCTCACGGCTCAGCTTGATGAAGTTTACGGCATAGCCCGATACACGGATGGTGAGCTGCGGATACTTCTCGGGATGCTCCATGGCGTCTTCCAGCATCTCGCGGTTCAGCACGTTCACATTCAGGTGGTGGGCACCTTTGGTGAAGTAACCGTCCATCATGGTTACCAGGTTCTCAACACGCTCTTCGGCTGTGGGACCCAGTGATTTGGGGATGATAGAGAAGGTGTTGCTGATACCATCCTGAGAGTCACGGTAGCGCAACTTGGCTACTGAGCTCAGCGATGCGATGGCACCGTTCTTGTCGCGACCGTGCATGGGGTTGGCACCCGGAGCGAAAGCAACGCCCTTGGCACGTCCGTCGGGAGTGGCACCGGTCTTCTTGCCATACATCACATTGGAAGTGATGGTGAGCAATGACAGTGTAGGACGGGCATTCTTGTAAACAGGCAACTTCTTCAACTCTTCGCTGAAGTAGTAAACGAGGTCTACGCCGAGGTGGTCCACACGGTCGTCATTGTTACCGAAGCAGGGGAATTCGCCTTCGATGTCGAAACCTTCAGTCAGGCCGATTTCGTTGCGGCGAGCCGTAACCTTGGCATATTTGATAGCCGACAGTGAGTCGAGCGCAATAGACAGACCAGCCACACCGTAAGCCAGGTTGATGCGCGGATTGGTATCAACGAAAGCCATCTGTGCCTTTTCGTAGTAATACTTATCGTGCATGTAGTGGATGATGTTCATGGCCTCGTTATAGACGCGGGCAATCTCGGTGAGCACTTTCTTGTAGTTGTTCATCACCTCCTCGAACTTCAGCGTGTCGCTGGTCAGCACGGGGATGCCTTTCACCATTACCGTACCGGTGTTCTCGCAACGTCCGCCGTTGATAGCCAGCAACAGGGCCTTGGCCAGGTTGGCACGTGCGCCGAAGAACTGAATCTGCTTACCGATGGCCTGATAAGACACGCAGCAGGCAATACCGTAGTCGTCGCAACCGCGAACTTCGCGCATCAGGTCGTCGTTCTCGTACTGGATAGAGCTGGTGTCAACCGATACCTTGGCACAGAAATCCTTGAAGCCTTCGGGCAGATCGGGACTCCACAGCACGGTGAGGTTGGGCTCGGGCGAAGGACCGAGGTTGTAAAGCGTCTGCAGGAAGCGGAACGAAGTCTTGGTCACCTTGGTGCGACCGTCGTTGAAGCGTCCGCCGATGGCTTCCGTCACCCAAGTGGGGTCGCCGGCAAAAATATCGTTGTAAGACTGCATACGCAGGTGACGAACCATACGCAGCTTGATGACAAACTGGTCGATGAGCTCCTGTGCAAAAGTCTCGTTGATGCGGCCGTGAGCCAAATCATATTCAATGAAAATGTCGAGGAACGAAGACACGTTACCCAGCGACATGGCAGCACCATCCTGTTCCTTCACAGCAGCCAGATAAGCCATGTACACCCACTGTACAGCCTCCTGTGCCGAAGTAGCAGGGCGACTCAGGTCAAGTCCGTAGTACTGACCCATTATCTTAATCTCGTTCAGAGCCTTGATTTGTTCCGAAACCTCTTCGCGCAGACGAATCTGTGCATCAGTCATAGGACCGGTCAGGTTGCGCTTATCCTCCTGCTTGGCCTCGATAAGGCGGTCAATACCGTATAGAGCCAGACGGCGGTAGTCGCCGATGATGCGGCCGCGTGCATAGTTATCGGGCAGACCGG
Organism: uncultured Bacteroides sp.; assembly: GCA_900553815.1. Classification (GTDB taxonomy): domain Bacteria; phylum Bacteroidota; class Bacteroidia; order Bacteroidales; family Bacteroidaceae; genus Bacteroides. The sequence goes on along the minus strand of USEY01000008.1, from coordinate 2,815 downwards.
TGAGGAATCCCAGTGAACGGAACGAACGAATTTCGTCAGTGTAAGCGTCGAACACACCGTCGTTGTGTGTCTTGCGGTAATGAGTGAAGATGTCTTTCACCTTGTCGTCCACTTCCACGCCATTCTCGCGACAAGCCTTGGCCACAACGTTGATGCCGCCAAAAGGCTTGATGGCACGCTTCAGCAGCTCATCGGTCTGCAAGCCCACAATCAGTTCGTTCTCTTTATCAATATAACCCGCTTGGTGCGAAGTGATGGTAGATACTGTAGTATTGTCCAGTGCACGCACGCCATTGTTGTTGCGCTCTTCTTCCAATGCCTTCAGGCAGATGTCCCAAAGATGCTTGGTACGCTCGGTAGGTCCTTGCAAGAAGGATGCGTCCCCGGTGTAGGGTGCGATGTTTTTACTCACAAAATCACTTACGTTGATTTCTTTGCTCCAAAGCCCGTCAATGAAGGTTTTGTTCAATTCCATAATAAATTTATTTAGTGGGTTAAAAAAATGTTATCCTCGTTTTGGGGCTGCAAAGGTACGACGTTTTTCCCATATAAACTGCATATATATGTAGTTAGTTGTAAGAAAGAGGCTAAAATAGCTGTTTTTAGGTAGCAAAGCACAGTCTTCGACATACCGAAGAGAGGGAATCAGACTACCTTTGGCTTCCAACAGCTTCCCTTCCGACCGTACGCTCTCCTCTCCCTACTTCAGTCTTCTTTCTGTGCTGCTCTTCCACAATCATAAAGTAATCTTGGATTTTGAAATAGTTTCCATGTGCCAAGTATCGTTTTCTGTCAATTAATCCAATAACATCAGCCGATACTATAGAGAGACAGGAATGGCACCACATCTCTCGGATACTATCGTAAAACTTTACATATTTGGAAATAAGATAATTGTATAGACAACCTGAACGATCTGCCGCTATCTCCCTTTTATTCGTTTTATTAAAATATCTATTTATATTGCAGTATATAATCAGTATTATTCTATCTGTGTAAATTCTGACAGTTTTATTCCATAACCAAGATCAGGCCACTCAACGTATAATTCCCCATCGGAATTATGCTTTATGAATGCAATCCTCTGCGATGGATTTATTTCTGACAGGAAAGCATAACTTTCTGTTGGGATCTGGTATTTACAACGTTTTTCCAAATGATTCACTATAAGAGACAAAGAAGAACAGCTAATAATAACATCTTCTATTTTATATGAGTCACTAAAATCAGTTTCTTCGAAAAAGTCCTCAAGTGTTTTCATATAAATATCTCGTCCCTTGCCTTCCTTATCAAACCGATTAAAGATTCTGCTCCATATTTTTTCATTTTTTCCATCAGGAGACGACAAATTTATGCGGCATAACATTTCCGGTAATTTATACTGATTTTCATCATTGGACATAGCAACAAAAGACAATGTCTGATTATCCGAATTATACTCATAATTGTAATAAGTAATTATTTTCACCCGGTTTACCAGCTGAGTTAAGCACAGAATGTTTTCCAGAAATAAGAATTGCAGAATACAACAATCTAATACTTGAAATTCTTCTGTATTCTCTCCCATTTCCAAATGAAGAGCCATGTAAAAGCCATAATTAGAATCGTTGGGATTGTAAGCCACCAATAGCCATGCACAAGCACCCTGTTGGTAGGTTGTACCGGGAACAATCCAATAACTTCGTGCAGGCCAGTCAAATAATATGGAACTTTTTACGGCCACATTCAGAAAATCAGCCTCAGTGTAGTATCTGAATAGTATTATGCCGTTATATAGCAGCTCCCATACTGTTACAGACTGTTCATGCGATGTTATCACCGATATCAGATTTGCTGCAGCCTGATGGGCACGAATATTTTCCGGATGTAACGAAAACAGCTCCTTGTCCAAACTGAATAATACCTTTCCAGTCATAGCCACCCCATCTTTTGTATAAGGTTCTATTTTTTTTGCCCTGAGGTAAAACAGCATCACCATCCCCCACAATATATTCGGCTCTTCTTTTTTCATCTCCTTCAGAACGGGCATTATATTTTTCCTGAATGTATCCGAATAATAATCATAAAAATCTTCTACTAAAGAACGGATAACATTTTCTACCCATTCCGGATGTTTGGTGTTCATCTCTGTTTGAATGTGGTCATTAAACACTTTTGTCATGTAACAAATACGTGCAAGAGCATATAACGTAGTATCCTCGAGTGAATATACACTCAAAAGCTTATTCCATATCCCGTTCACAAGCTTTTCGGATACAGTTCCTTGCATGAGGCGATACAAAGTCATCTTCCCCTTATAACCTAATATCTTAGCTAAAGCCGAAGTTGAAGGAGCAAATATATGATTATCAATCAGACATTGCAATATTTCTATTTTCTCATCCATAATAGTATCATAATTCTATATATTTGATACATTCTGTTCTATTGTATAAAGAATGTTTCTGATTCCTTCTCAATACACATTATAACACTCTATTTTTGCATCAAGTAACTGGTAAAGGTAAAAAAACTCCTGAAAACAGAGCGTCATGTTCAAGTAAAAATGTATATTTGTAGCATTCAATCGGAGAAATGATTGAATAGTTACATAAAGCGTTTTTTGCTTTTATCCTGAAAAACGAAATCGCCAAATTCAAAAACTCGAAGGATGAAAAGGACATGACGCTCATCTGTTTTGTATATGTTTGTACAGCCCGTGCTGTATCTGCATACCAGGACGGCGTGGGAGTGCTGTTTTTATTCATTATCGAGTTAGGCGTTTGGCGATAACCGACATAAACTATTGTAACTTGCTGATATATAAAACAAAAAG
>USEY01000007.1 GCA_900553815.1 uncultured Bacteroides sp. | reverse complement strand
ACAGTTGCCCGTTCACCGCATTTCGAGTGCGGCCCGATCGACCACTCCGGCATCTTTCCTTTTGTTTTTGACGGTGCAAAGGTAACATCTTTTTCTGCAATAACGAGGGTTTTCCTGTTTTTTTATATAAAGGGATACTAAATTTCAAGACAGAACCGGTTCGCAATTCTTCAGGAAACGCATATCTTAACCCAAAGCGCCACAAACAAAACCGACTGCCAAGAAACAAGAATCTAACCACAGACAAAAGAGTTACAAGAAGAGCCGAAGGCAGGTGAAGCCGCTCTCCCGGTGGTGTTCCCCTTGTTTTTATCTGCCAGACACACAATTTTTCACGTCTTCATCAGTTTTTATTAATGATGAAGCCGCTGTACTACATACGACACCTGCTGACCGCCCTCCTGATATGGATGGCTGCGGGCACGCTACATGCCCAGTTCGACGCACGATTCAGCCAATACTGGGACGTGCAGGGCTACTACCACCCCGCCGCAGTGGGGAGAACTGAGCGGCTAAACCTATATGGTGCCTACGGCATGCAGCTCATGGGCTTCACCCGTGCACCACGCAGCATGACCTTCGGCGCCGAACTGCCCTTCAGCCTGCTGGGCATGCGCCACGGGGCAGGTTTAGGGTTCTTCAACGAGGGCATCGGCCTGTTCCGCAACCAGCGCTTCTACCTGCAATATGCCTTCCGACTGAAACTGGCAGGCGGACAAGCGGGCATCGGCGTGCAGGCCGGCATGGCCAGTGTATCGTTCGACCCTACGGACATCAACCTGGGCGATGAAGCCGAAGACGAGGCATTTCCCAGTACCGAGGAGAACGGCAAGGCCTTCGACTTGGGCGTGGGTCTCTACTACCAGAAGCCCCGGTTCTTCCTCGCCCTCTCGGGCCATCACCTCACGGCTCCGCGCATCCGACTGGGCGAAAAAAGCCATCTCAACATAAAACCAATGGTATATTTCACCGGCGGATACAATATTCAGACACGCAATCCGTTAATTTCCATACAACCCTCTTGCCACGTGCAGAGCGATTTCCTGTCCACACGGGTGGACCTGACGGGGCGTCTGCTCTACAGTTACCGCTCCAAAGTGTTCAGCGGCGGGGTAACTTATTCGCCCCAGACGTCGGCTACCTTCAGTCTGGGTCTGAAGATACGCAACCTGCAAGTGGGCTATGCCTACGAGTTGTTCACGTCCAAGATTGGGGCGGCCAGCGGCAGCCACGACATTGCCGTGAGCTACGCACTCGACCTCAGCTCGTTCAAGAAAAAGCGCAACCTGCATAAGAGCGTGCGCATCTTGTAGACAGCGGTTAGTAGCTAACGGTTAGTGGTAAGTGATAAGTGGTTAATGAAAAAGTGGTACACAAGTTTGTCATACATCATATCATATAATATGAAAAAGAAAAAAGGAATGAGAATGATTCATGCGTGGTGCGGAGCCACCCTGTTGATGGCTGGTTCGCTTCTGTCGTGCATCAGCACCAAAGGCTCCATGTCCAACGGCGGCGAACTGACGGGAGTCAGCACGGGCATGGTCTGGAACGAACCCGCGCCCTACGGCATGGTACTGGTGAAGCGCGGCTCGGTGAAGATGGGTCCCGACAAGCAAGACTCCCTGTGGGGCAGCCCGGTACCGACGCGTGAGATTTCGGTAGAATCGTTCTGGATGGACGAAACGGAAGTCACCGTGGCCGAGTACAGGCAGTTCCTCTACTGGGTGCGCGACTCCATCATACGCGAACGGCTGGCCGACCCTGCCTATGGCGGCAACGAACTCTATAAGATTGAAGAAGACCGTGAGGGTAACCCCATCAAGCCCTACCTGAACTGGTCGAAACCCATTCCTTGGAAACGAGCCACCGAAGACGAGGAGATGGCCATACAAAGCGTCTACAAACGTCACCCCATAGACGGTACACTGATGTTGGATGCCTCGCAAATGAACTACTACTACGAGGTATACGACTATGCCGAAGCCGCCAAGCGACGCAACCGTCTGAATCCCTCGGAGCGGATAAAGAATACCGACATTAAGGTAGACCCGGAGGAGGTGGTTATGATAACCAAAGATACGGCCTACATTGACGACGAAGGACGCATCGTCAATACAACCATCACCCGTCCGCTGAGCAGTGAATGGGATTTTCTAAACAGCTACATCGTCAACGTCTACCCCGACACCACCTGTTGGGTGAACGACTTTCCAAAGGCCAACAACGAACAGTACATGCGCATGTACTTCAATCACCCGGCTTACAACAACCACCCCATTGTGGGCGTCAGCTGGGAGCAGGCCAACGCATTCTGCGCCTGGCGCACCAACTACCTGCTGGCCGGACTGCACGGACAGGCACGCTACATACAGCGCTACCGCCTGCCGACCGAAGCCGAGTGGGAGTTTGCCGCCCGCGGACGCGAAGACAACCACTTCCCCTGGAAGAGCGACGACACCAAGGACGACCGCGGCTGCTACAACGCCAACTACAAGCCGGGCAAGGGCGACTATACGAAGGACGGCAACCTGATTACGACCCGCGCAGGCAACTACAAGCCCAACTCCAACGGACTGTATGACATGGCGGGCAACGTGTCGGAGTGGACCTCGGAAGCCTATACAGAATCGGGCGTGCTTCAGGCCAGCGACATCAACCCCGACGTGCAGTACAACGCCGCACAAGACGACCCTTATAAACTGAAGAAAAAAGTGGTGCGCGGCGGCTCATGGAAAGACGTCAACGCTTTTATCCGCTCCGACGCCCGCACCTGGGAATACCAGAACGAGCAGCGCTCCTACATCGGCTTCCGCTGCGTGCGTACCCAGGTAGGCACCGGCAAGAGCAAATAACGAATCCCTATCAACAAGCAGACCAACAACCAATAGAAAGCATACAATCATGGCAAAAGATAAAAAGAACTTAGTCCTACGCATTCAAGACTTCATATCGAGCTACAAAGGCAAGGTCTTCATGAACTACGTCTACAACTGGGGAGCGGCAGTGGTCATAGCCGGTACGCTCTTCAAGCTGACCCACTTGCCGGGCGCCAACCTCATGATATGGATAGGTATGGGCACGGAGGTGCTGGTATTCTTCATCTCAGCGTTCGAACTACCCAGACGCGACATCGTTACCCCTGTCACGACAGGTGGTGTCATTGCCTCGGGCGGAGCGCCCCTGCAACCCGGTGAGGAAGAAGCTCTGCTCAAGGCTGCCGCACAAGCTGGTAATGCTGGCGGTGGACAAGCGGTCGGCAGTGGTGGCGTCATCATCGTGGGCGGCAGTGCACCGATGGCAGGAGTAACAGGTGCAGCCCCACAGGCATCACCGATACAAGATACAGCCAACCCGCAAGCCGGCGCATCCGCAGGATTTGGACCGACCATACAGGCTGGCACACCGACTGGGTTCACTCCGACTGGCGGTGCAGGCATACCGCAGGCCGGAGGTATTCCGTCGGCCGGACTTACCGCCGAAATGGAGACCAGCACACAGGCATACATTGACCAGCTGAAGGAACTGACCGAAACCATGGCACGCTTCACGGCCAAGGCCGAGAACATGGCACAGGAAGCCGAGCAGATGAGCAACCTGGGCCGTAACCTGGCTGGCATCAACGCCATCTACGAAATGCAGCTGCGCAGCGCCAGCGCACAGATTGGCACCATAGACCAGGTACACGAAGAAACCCGCAAGATGGCACGGCAGATAGAAGAGCTCAATGCCGTCTATGCCCGCATGATTCAGGCACTGCAAGTGAAGTGAGCCGCGCGGACAAGGCCCAAACCCGTGACCCTCAGCTTGGGAAGCTGATGCTCAGGCGTAGCGCAAGCCGCACAGCCTCCTTGCAGGCAGACAACAATGACAATAACCTTTTATAAAAAAGACAACGACTTATGTATATTAACCCGGATTCACCACGCCAGAAGATGATAAATCTGATGTACATCGTGTTGATGGCCTTACTGGCCCTCAACGTGTCGTCCGATGTGCTCAACGGATTCTCGCTGGTGGATGAAAGCCTGTCGCGCACCACCGCCAACTCTACGGTGCAGAACAATGCGCTCTTCCAGGAACTGGCGGGCGCCAACCGGCAAAACCCCGAGAAGGTGGGGCCGTGGTATGAAAAAGCCGCCCACGTAAAGGCTATGGCCGACTCGCTCTACCGCTATGTGGACGAGTTGAAGCTGCGTATCGTGCAGGAAGCCGACGGCGACGATGGCGACGTGGCCCACATAGAGAACCGCGAAGACCTGGAGGCTGCCTCCTACGTCATGCTGGCGCCTGCCCGCGGCGAAGGCAAGGAGCTGTACAACCGCATCAACCGCTTCCGCGAAACCATGCTGTCCTACGTAGGCGACCCCGTACAACAGCAAATCATCCGTGAGAACCTCAGCACCACAGTACCCAACCGACTGGAGGCAGACGGAAAGAACTGGCAAGAATACATCTTCGAAAACACGCCGGTGGCAGCCGCCGTCACCCTGCTGACCAAGTTGCAGAGCGACGTGCGCTATGCCGAGGGCGAAGTGCTGCACCTGCTGACCCAGAACACCGATGTGCAGGACGTACGCGTCAACCAGTTGCAGGCCTACGTCATCCCCACCTCGCAGAACGTGGTACGGGGCGGCACCTACAGCGCACGCATCATCCTGGCTGCTGTCGACTCTACCCAACGCCCGGCCATCTACATCGGAGGACAACGCCAGCCCGACAACAAGGAAGGCTGGTATGAGACCGTGTGCAACCGTACCGGTGAGTTCAGCCTCAACGGCTACCTGGAACTGACCCAGGGCAACGGCGACACTCTGCGCCGGCCTTTTGAACAGAAATATACAGTAGTAGAGCCGTCGGCCACCGTCTCGGCTACGCTGATGAACGTGCTCTACGCCGGTTATGACAACCCCATCAGCATCTCTGTGCCCGGCATACCTGCCTCGCAGGTACAGGCCACACTGGCCAACGGCAACGGGACCCTGCGCCGACAAGGCAACGGCTACATTGCACGACCAGCCAACATTGGCAAAGACGCCGTGATACGCGTCACGGCTCAGGTAAACGGCCGCACGCAGTCCATGGGTGACTACACCTACCGCGTACGCCAGCTGCCTGACCCGTCGCCTTTCATCGAATACTCCGACAAAGGCACGCCCAAGCGCTATCGTGGCGGCACAGGACTGCCCAAAGCCGTGCTGATGAACACACCGGGCATTGTGGCCGCCATCGACGACGGACTACTCAACATCAACTTCCGTGTATTGGGTTTCGAGACCGTCTTCTTCGACAACATGGGCAACGCCGTGCCCGAAGTATCGGCAGGAGCCTCCTTCTCGGCGCGCCAGAAGGAAATGTTCCGTCGCCTGTCGAGGGGCAAACGGTTCTACATCTCGCGCGTCAGGGCAGTAGGACCTGACGGCGTGGAACGAACGCTACCCACCACGCTGGAGGTCATTGTGAATTAAATGAAGAATGAAGAATATGCTTTACTGACCACTAACCGCTTACCACTAATCACTATATAAGTAACATGAAACCGCATTTGAAACTGATCATAATCCTGACCCTCGGCCTGCTGGCCATCCTGCCCGCCAGCGCGCAACGTGAATATCCCAGCGCAGGCTCAGTGCCCGAGGAAGCCGTGTGGACGCGCGAGATATACCGCACACTCGACCTGACACGTGACGAGAACGGTGCCCTCTACTACCCCGTGGAACCACAGGGCGACCGCATGAACCTCTTCACCACCCTCTTCCGCCTGCTGGCGCAGAAGAAAATAAACGCCTACGAATATCAGCTGGACGGAACCGAACATTTCACCGAATCGGCCCGCATAGGCCTGCGCGACGTGCTCGACCGCTTCCAGATTTACTACGAGATGAAAAAGGTGAAGAATCGCCGCGACAGCGTCATGTCCATACATAACAGCGACATTCCCTCGGCCGACGTGCTGAGCTACTTCATCAAGGAAGTGTGGTATTTCGACCAGCGCACCTCTACCTTCGGCTCACGCGTGACGGCCCTCTGCCCGGTGCTTCACCGTAGCGAGGACTTCAGCAGCGAGAAAGTGAAGCTGCCCATGTTCTGGATAGACTACCGCGAAGTGGCTCCCTTACTGGCACAGACACGCGTCATGACCAGCAACTACAACAACTCGGCCAACAGCAGCTGGGACGACTTCTTCACCACCCGCCTCTACCGCGGCGACATCTACAAAGTGACTAACCTGCAAAACCGCACCCTGGCACAGTATTGCACCACTGACAGCGCCATGATAAAGGAGCAGCGACGCATCGAGAAGGAGATAGCCGACTTTGAACTCACCCTTTACGGCAACGACCTGGCCAATCCTGACTCCGTTCAGGCCAATCCGGCAACAGCCAAGAAAGACAGCAAGAAAGTGAGCAAGCGCAGTGCCGCCCGCCGCGAAAGCGCCAGCGGAACGAGCCAGTCGTCCGTGTCCAAGCGCGAAGCCGCCGCACCTCGCGCCACCGTACGCAGGCAGCGTCACTAAACCTTACCGCAGCCAGCAGCAGCTTTCCGCCGCCTTATGCAGAAGCCCCCCTGCCCCAGTAACCGAAAAGTCCGCTACACCTCCAAGAACAAAGAAACAGACGCAGAATGTACATCCAAACGAACAAAATAGGAGACGAAGTTGTTCTATTTCGGAATATTATACATATATTTGTCGCGTAAACAAAAAACATTAAGGTATGAAAAAGTTTTTTAGTACACTCTTAGTGGCTGTGTTCGCACTGTTCATGGCCGTACCCGCACAGGCGCAGCTTATCAAGTTTGGTGTCAAGGGTGGTGTTAACATGACGAAGGTTGACTTCGATAATTACAAAGACAAGATGGCCGGTTTCTTCATCGGTCCTATGGCCGAAGTCACCATTCCGGTGGTAGGTCTGGGTGTTGACGCATCTCTGCTCTTCTCTCAGAAAGGTATCAAGGCTGACGACGACGCAACCAAGCAGCTGGGTCTCGACATCCCCGTTAATTTGAAGTATACCATCGGTCTGGGTAGCACACTGGGTATTTTTGTAGCAGCTGGTCCCGACTTCTTCTTTGACTTCAAGGGCGATGAAGACGGCATTGAGAAAAAGAAAGCACAGGTTGGCGTTAACGTTGGTGCCGGTGTGAAGTTGCTCAAACACCTGCAAATCGGTATCAACTACAACATTCCGCTGGGCGACCACTTCTCAGTAGTAGAAGCAGGTGAAGCTGTCATTAAAGGTAAAGACAAAACCTGGCAGATTTCCGCCGCTTACATCTTCTAAGCCGGACTCATAAAATCCGCTTACCCCATTAATCATCGGCTGAATCGGGCGGCAGGAGCAAGACCTGCCGGAGGATTCGGCCGATTTTTATATCCACTTGCCAACACCTGCTCCACCCATGAAGTTCCTCATTCCGCTACTGCTGGCCACCGTCCTGCTGGCAGCCTCCTGCCGCCACAACAGCCGGAAAAGCTCCACGTCAACAGCCACCGACACCCTGACCGACACATGCACCGCCGACACTGCTACACCACCCCAGCCCGCCAAGAGCCACACTGCCCGCCAGCTGGACTCGCTGGGCTACCTCAACATTGCCGAGGCCGACAGCACCATAGCCGTAGACCTGATGTACAGCCGCGCCGACAACTTCACCGGACAGGTGCTCTACACCGACCTGCGCGAAGCCTATCTCCACCCCGACGCCCTGAAGTGCCTGCTACAGGCACAGCAACTGCTCCGCCAGGAACATCCCGCCTACCGCCTCATCGTCTACGACGCCGCCCGCCCTCTGTCCGTACAGCAAAAAATGTGGGACACCGTGAAAGGCACGCCGCAGCAGAACTATGTGTCGAACCCCGCCCACGGCGGAGGCCTGCACAACTATGGGTTGGCTGTAGACGTCAGCATACTCGACGCCGACGGCCAACCACTGGACATGGGCACGCCGGTGGACCATCTGGGACCTGAGGCAAACATCGGACAGGAAGCGCAACTCGTATCCCAAGGCAAGCTGACCGAAGACGCCCGACAGAACCGTCTGCTGCTGCGCCGCGTCATGAGGCAGGCCGGCTTCCGTGTCCTGCCCAGCGAATGGTGGCATTTCAACCTGGTCAGTCGTCAGACAGCGCGCAACCACTACCCCGTTATCCCCTAAGCCTGCCCGTGCTACCATCCGGCAGCCCCGCATTCATCCCCCAACCGGTCGGCATTAGTCGGGAAATAGGCCGCAACCATCGGGAAAACATTGCAGATGACAGACATACGCCCTACCTTTGCCTTACGAAACCAATAAACAACATGCACACCATGAACGAACCCCGTAAACCCCTCCTGCGCCCCGGCCACGGCAGGCAGTTCATAGCCTTTGCCTTCATAGGCTCTGGCCTGCTGCTCTTGGCCCACAACCTGGGCTGGATAAGCCGTTACACCCTCGACCTGTTCCTGGCCTGGCACAGTCTCTTCCTGCTGGGCGGCATCTACAACCTACTGCGACGCCGTTTCGTCATAGGCTCCCTGCTGCTGATTATAGGCGGTTGCGGACTGGCCAACCACCTGCACCTGTTCGACGCCGACGCACAGACACTGCAAGGCCCGCTGCTGCTGATGCTGATAGGTGCCATCCTGCTGACACGGCAGACCGGCAGGCGGAAATCGCGCAGCGAACGCTATCAGGAAAGCCTGCAACAGCGGCTGGACGAACGTCATCAAGAACAAGCTTATGAAAACACGAAGCAATATCGCTCGACAGACGGATTCCTCTACTCGGACAACTCACTAGGCGCGGCACGCCACGTGGTGCTGGACGAGCTGTTCAAAGGCGGACGCATACGCACCAGCTTGGGCGGAACCGTGGTCGACCTGCGTCGTACGAAGATAGCCGAGGGCGAGACCTACATAGACTTGGACTGTAGCTGCGGCAGCATCGAACTGTACATTCCCTCCGACTGGCACCTGCGGCTGGAGTGCAACTGCCTGTGTGCCGGATGCGAGGACCTGCGATGGAACGCCCCCGATGTGAAACCCGGACAGGGCACACTGGTACTGCGAGGCAACATCAGATTTGGCAGTCTGGAAGTTAAAGACTGACGCGCATGGACACGCATCCCATCACCGACAACCGCATCAGCCTGCTATGCGCCACCGTGTTGCTGACCCTGCTGGCAGCCGCCCATGCCCTGCTACTGGTCTGCTATGCCCACACCGGCTGGCAAACAGCTGCGGTCGACGCCGTGGCTACACCACCGCCTGCAGTGCCACATTGGCCTACCTGACCTGGTTCATGGCCGGACTGCTGGCCATGCCCGCCACGCGTTGCATGACGGTAGCCGCTACTACCGTGCTCTGGCTGGGTGGCAGCATGGCCTTAAGCCTCATGCTGAGCGACATGCTGGGTCTGCCCGACGCCCCACAGCTGCCGACGCTGCCCTTCAAACTGCTGTTCGGCCTGCCCGCCTGGACGGCGTTGCTTCTATGGTACAGGCTGATGAAACTAACAAGCACTCAAGCACCTGTCGCCACGCCCCTATCTCCGGCAACCGCACCCGACACCCAACCCACTACACCACCGGCAGAATATCTGGACCGCATCAGCGTGAAGGACGGAACACGCATCCACCTCATCAGCCCCGACGAACTGCTCTACATCCAGGCCTGCGGCGACTATGCCACGCTGGTCACTCCCCGCGGCGAATACGTCATGGAGCAGACCATGAAATACTTCGAATCGCACCTGCCACCCGAAAGCTTTGTGCGCATTCACCGTTCCACCATCGTCAGCGTGTCGCAGATTTCGCGCCTCGAACAGTTTGGCAAAGAAACCTACCAGATACTGCTGAAGAACGGCACCCGACTGCGCGTCAGCCTCAGCGGCTACCGCCTGCTACGCCAACGGCTGGGCATCTGACCTCTGTCCGGCAGCATCAGAAGCCACCCGAAAGGGCACAACGGTAGCAGTAAACTCCTACCGACCAAGCAGTCCACTGCTACCGACCTAGCAGTTAACTGCTAGCGCGCTGGGAGTTAACTGCCAGCATGAGGCAAGTACACTACTTTTCCACCGGGTATAACCATCTTCACAGTGCGTCACTTATTCCTCTGTCTTTCAGCCAGTAGCAAAAAAGAGCCGGCCACCGTGCCTGCTTGCCACACACTTGTGCAGCAAGGGGCGCAGTGGCCGGCTTTTGTTCAGACCAGCGGGCAGCATCGCAGCCGCACCGGTGGCGTATTAGTGAGCCATCAGACCGCGCGGACCGCAGTCAGATACAGAGAACGGCAGGTCCATGGGGCCGTCAGAAACAGCCTTCGTGCTCAGGTAAGCGCGCGTCTGCTTCGGACCGGGAATCATAGGACTGTAGTCCAACACGTGGCGTACGCGCAGGCGCTGGTCAGCAGTAAACTCGTCGAGGTAGCTGTAGGCGTAATCCATGATGTTGTGCGAAACAAACTCTTCATCCTGACAGGTAGTACGTTTGAACAAACTAGACCAATCAAATCTCTCAGCATAAGTAGCATCATGATTAAGTAATTCAAAGGTCTGATAAACAAACATATCATAATTGTACTTATCATAGCTTTTGGTATCTTCACAGAAGTCCGTATCCAGACAACCAATTTGAGCCTCAGAGAACGTATGACGCAGACCAAAATAATGCCCTAACTCATGAGCCAACGTAATGCTACCATCTACCTGTTTGTCTATAAGAGCTTTATATTCATCAGGAGCATAAGGACTGAAAGCATCATCAACATCGCCAATGAACGCATTGTTAATAGACACGCCACGCACGTAATTCAGGTTGGCCAGCGTAATGTTCATATCTTCAATCACATCTGTCCCCTTCAACGGATGTGAAGAAGTACTATAAGGGAAGGTAGAAATACCAAGAATATTGGCCGCAGTAAAACGATAAACCAAGATATTGACGTAATCATTGGGTTCCCATAAGAAATGCACATACTTACGTGTATTGTCTTCCATCACCTCAGTCGGATCAAGGTCTGCAGTCACCCACTTCACACGGTCAATACCCGGCTCTTCCAAACGGTTACCTTGGGGATCAAACTCGGCAGGCACAAATTCCATGTTCAGGTCTACTGTATTATCACCACCCGCATCACGATACATTTCATTTACCTTTTCAATCATCGAATAGATTTCATCAGCAGGTATGTTTTGCTTAGGATCGTTTTCATCAGCATAGATGATGTGGAATACAATAGGAAGTTTATATTTCAGTTCTTGGCCACTAGGCATCGCCTGCTGGCTGAAAACAATGACATGCTTCTCACCTTGTGCATCAATCAGGACTTCAGCCGTACGGGCTTCACCCAAGTTGGCTTCTACTTCTACAGACAAAGTACGACTGCCCACACCCTCCGACTTAGAAATACGACACCAGTCAGCTTGACTGGTAGCTGTCCATTCAACATTAGTATTCATTACAATATCAAAGATTCCACCTTCATGAGAAATCTCCTCAAACTTATTCTGCGATAAGGTCATTAACGCATCATCATCACTACAGTTTGTCAGCAACAGACAAAACAGTGGCAACAAATATAATAGTTTATGTTTCATATCATTTTATTTAGACTGAATTTCACTCACTTTCTCGCTTCATGGAAAGTGTCAGAGAAACTGTCAGATTTAAATTATATATAATTCTTAAAATACACATCTACTGTCATTGCCTTCCTCGCGCCTGGAAGGCAATGGCAGTTATGTTCTTATCTAACCGGATGTGCAACCGGCAGATGTCCATTACATGGGAAGAAGGTAGGCTGATAGCCTGTTGCAGACGAGTTCTTCTTGTTAGTTACTTGTGTAGCTGGCTCATCATAGCGATAAGGAACTTGAACGGCTTGTTCTTGCTTCTTAGCCTCTACCTGCTGCTTTCCTGTCTGAGGAATGATTGAACGGAACAAAGAACGTGTACTTTCTGCCTCATTGGCTTCTTCTACCAGTTTCTTCAGTTCATCAATGGTTCCTGCACCATCTCTTGTCATAGCAGGAACTACCATACGAGCAACCTTTCCTTCTACATTGTTTTCATCTTTTGCATAAGCAAAGCTATGGTAAAGTTTCTCCCAATCACACATTACAAAACGATAGCTGTCAGTCAACTCAATCCACGGAGTGGCATAGCTTCTGATAATATCGATATCAAACAATTCTTCCGGATTCATTTCATCAATTTCTTCCGAATCAAGAGTTATGCTAAACCAAGCGTTCTTTGCTTCAGCAGACTTCGTATATTTCATAGCCAAAATAACACGACCCTTGGTCTTGTCGGGCAGACCAAATACAAGTCCGTTTTCTTCATCACCGTCATAGAAGCCCAAGATTTCACCCGAAACAGAAGCATTAGACAGTCCGGGAACAGTAATTACAGATTTCTGTTCTTCCACAGCTGCAATCTTACCATCGGGTGCAAATGCGAACGAACAAATGGTATAAGAATCGCCTTCTTTCAAATCTTGATATACACCTGCGCTCTTTTTGCCCGGACGATATGTAGAATTGCTATATAAGAAAGAGGTCATAGTCATACCAGGATTCCACATGGCATTCATTTGGAAATCATTTTGAACCTGCATTTCAATCAAGCTAATGTATTTTTCCTTATCAAATTCGTCGTCAGGCACAAGTACGCTGATATAAGGCACTGTCAAGTCTGAAGGAATTACATTCACTTCAATTTGATATGGGCTTGCCAAAGCCGGTTCATAATCAAATGTAGTCTTGGATGCATCACCTCCTGCAGGAGTATCGAAACGTACAACTACGGGCTTCGTAGTAATACCTCTGTCGTAACCAAATACCAATACATAGTTATGGCTGCTGGGCGTACAAGACAACTGCGGCACATCTTGTACACCTTTATAAGTACCCCAAGGTGCATTCAAATAACTTTGGTTCTTCTCTACATAATCATTCATCAACTCTTCATCAGTCATATTGATGTTTTCTTCTGTGAAAGCTTCAGAGATGAAAGCATACTTCTCGTCAATGTAAGAAGGTGTTACTGTCACGTGGGCAGAGATAGGCGTAATGTCTGTTACACTTACGTCGAAGGTCATTCTTGACAAATCCTTAGCTGGTGTCTTGAAATCACCCAAACTTACATCAGAACAAAGAACTACTTCACTAGCATCATCTGTTTCTACAATAACAAAAGCTGCTGCCATCCATTTATAATCTGTATTAGCATTCAGTCCTGTAAACTTCAAACCCTTACCATTATTGATATCACCTGTATGCAGCATCATTCCCAGAGCCTGCTCTATCAACTGATCCATCAATTCTTCTGTGAGTTCTTGATCTTCAGGCATCAATTGCATGCAAATAGCTTCCAGTTCTTGTTGCATCAACGACATGATAATTGAACCATCATCATAGTTTCCACTAGCAATTGCATTTTCATAGCTAGTCTTAGTAATACCTGTCAGATACCACTTAACTTCTTTATTAGAAGGTTCTACTTCAAACACGGCAGACTGGGCATCCAGCATTTCTGGGATTACATTAACATTAAATGTGCAATCCACATGATCTGCTTTCATCGTCTGGAAGAACAAATATTCAGCTTTATCAGCCGTACGTGTTCCATCAACAGCAAATGCAACTAACTCATAAATACGGCCCGGCAACAGGTTCTCAATTTTCATATTTTGGTCACCTTTTACGGCCAGCGAAGCAACGTATTGCTCAAAAGGAGTTCCTTTAGCTTCTGCCTGCTTCTTCAGGTCGTCCATCAGGTAGGCGGGCAATTCGCCCTTTGACACATTGTCTACAGTTTGTTTGTCTACGTAAAGACACAGATAGGGGATGTTGGCATCAGATGCCTTAACGCTGAAGTTGAAAGTAGAAGTAGTAGCTTCTCCTTCGGCCAGTGTCAGCTCTTGCTTGCTCAGGTCCAGGTAAGAACTGGTGTTCTCATCGTCGTCGTTACAAGCTGTAAAAGCAAACAACGCCAGCAAGCTGAACAGTGGAAACAGTTTTTTAACGCTCATGTAATGTTTTTAATTAATTATTTTTTATTAATGTAGGGAAATGGGATTGCGCGCTTAAGTCCATACATTTCCCGTGCAGCGTGCAAACGTAAGGACAAATAGGAAAGAAACAAAGAATTATACTAAAAATATGCAATTTTCCACTAAAAAAGGGAGAATAGTTCCTTTGCTTATTTAATAATGTGTAAAAGAAGAAACATTGATGAACAAATTACCAAACTGAATAAAACGGATGAATCAGAAATTTTATCACCACAGAACCCCAAACAGAACAAACTGTCAAGTATTTTATGCAAATAATAAATTAAAAGTATAGTATTCTGTGCACAAGCTGAAACTTTGCCAAGCAAAGAAGCACGAACATGAACAATCAGTCTGTTTATAGTGCTATTTGTTCCCTAAAAAAGGGGAAAATGATGGTTCCTGCCAAATTTCTGAGCTTCTATGTGCACTATAAATGAGGAAGATGTAGGTTTTTTAATGAATACTTATTACCTTTGCAGTCTCATTATCAAACTGGATATTGCGGATGAGTCCTATAAACTTTACTCACATCTTGACACAGGCAGTCGATGAGCTATCGGAAAGCGAATCTTATAAAGGACTGTTTCACCAGCACACAGACGGCAATCCCTTGCCCTCGGCACATGCTCTTTGCAACATTGTGGAGCTAGCACGCGCTATCATTTTCCCCGGTTATTTTGGAAACTCTACAGTAAACAGCCGTACGGTGACTTACCACATCGGCGTCAATGTAGAACGTCTGTTCGACTTACTGGCCGACCAGATATGGGCCGGACTATGTTTTGGCGGAGATGGTGAGTGTAATGCTTGCAACGAATACCAGCGTGAGGAAGCCGCACAGCTTGCGGCCAACTTCATCAGCCGCCTGCCTCAACTGCGCAGGGTGCTGGCAACCGATGTAGAAGCGGCTTATAACGGCGACCCGGCCGCACATTCCTTTGGCGAGGTCATCAGCTGCTATCCGGCTATCCGCGCCATCAGCAACTACCGCATTGCCCACGAACTGTTGTTACTGGGCGTGCCCCTCATACCGCGCATCATTACAGAGATGGCACACAGCGAGACAGGTATCGACATTCACCCGGGAGCTCAAATCGGCAGTTACTTTACGATAGACCATGGTACGGGTGTAGTGATTGGCGAGACCTGCATCATCGGCAATAACGTGAAGCTCTACCAGGGCGTTACGTTGGGAGCCAAAAGCTTCCCGCTTGATGCCGACGGTAAACCCATCAAAGGCATCCCGCGGCATCCTATTCTGGAAGACGACGTCATTGTCTATTCCAACGCCACCATTCTGGGACGCATCACTGTTGGCCGTGGAGCCACGGTGGGCGGCAATATCTGGGTAACAGAGAATGTGCCGGCCGGTGCAAGAGTGGTACAAAGGAGATGATAACTGACGATGACAAGTAAGCGACAAGAAAAGGATTTCATTTATTCAGCCATAAAACAGCATATTAATATAAGTAACATACATGATGGAAACATTCCCAATGATAGCCAAGACCTTCCAGGGGTTGGAAGAAGTGCTAGCACAAGAACTGACAGCCTTAGGGGCAAACGACATTGAAATAGGACGTCGCATGGTGTCTTTCAGCGGCGACAAAGAAATGATGTACAGGGCTAACTTCAGCCTGCGTACTGCCATCCGCATTCTCAAGCCTATCAAAAGCTTTGAGGCCAAGGATGCCGATGAGGTCTATGAGGCCGTACATGCCATTGAGTGGGAAGATATTCTGGACATCAACAAGACGTTTGCCGTAGATGCGGTAGTCTTCAGCGAAGAATTCCGCCACAGCAAGTTTGTTTCCTACCGTGTAAAAGATGCCATCGTGGACTACTTCCGCGAGAAGACCGGCAAGCGTCCCAGCGTACGCATCAGCAAGCCCGACGTATTGCTCAACATCCACATTGCGCAGACGCAGTGCACCCTGTCGCTCGACTCCAGCGGTGAGTCGCTCCACCGCCGCGGCTATCGCCAGGAAGCCGTCGAAGCTCCGCTCAACGAGGTGCTGGCTGCCGGCATGATTCTGATGACGGGCTGGCACGGCGAGTGCGACCTGATTGACCCCATGTGCGGTTCGGGTACCATTCCCATCGAGGCAGCCCTCATTGCCCGCAACATTGCGCCGGGAGTTTTCCGCCAAGGCTATGCCTTCGAAAAGTGGAACGACTTTGACGCCGACCTGTTCGAGAGCATCTACAACGACGACAGCCAGGAGCGCGAGTTCGAGCATAAAATCTACGGCTACGACAACAACCCCAAAGCCAACGAAATAGCCACACACAACGTAAAGGCAGCCGGACTGAGCAAGGACATCATCCTCAAAATACAACCCTTCCAGCAGTTTGAACAGCCCAAGGAAAAGAGCATCATCATCACCAACCCGCCCTACGGCGAACGTATCTCGACCAACGACTTGCTGGGACTGTACGAGATGATTGGTGAACGCCTGAAACATGCCTTCATCGGCAATTCGGCCTGGATACTGTCTTACCGCGACGAATGTTTCGACAAAATCGGTCTGAAAGCCAGCAAGCGCATCCCGCTGTTCAACGGTGCACTTGACTGCGAATTCCGCCAGTACGAGATATTCGACGGCAAATACCGTGAGTTCCTTGAGTCGGGCGAGACGCTGGACAAGGAGCAAAAGGAACAGAAAGAACGCAAGGCACCGGCTAGCGAACGACGTGAATACAAACCGCGTGAGAAACGTGAACACGGCAGCGGCGAACGACGCGACTTCAAGCCACGCGACCGCAAAGACCGTGAGAGCAGCGAAAAGAAGAACTTCTCTGCCGAACGCCGTCCCCGCTCAGGCGAATCCTATCCTGAAAGGAAGAAGCGCGAGCAACAGAAGAAAGAAGAACAGTGATACTAAACCATATATCAGGCTATCATGAAAACAATCTGTAAAAGCATCCTGGCCGCACTGCTGCTGGCAATGCCTGCAATGCCGGGAACAACAGTTATGGCACAAGAAACAACCATGAACAGCAACGAGCTGAAATATCCCACGCTGGAAGACCTCATCCCCGGCGGCGAAACCTACCGCTTTGCCGAGACACTCTACGGCGTGCAGTGGTGGGGAGACCAATGCATAAAGCCCACCCTCGACTCACTCTTTGCCATCAACCCCAAGAACGGCAAGGAGACCCTGCTCACCACACGCGAGCACATCAACCAGGCACTCCAGGCACAGAAGCTGGGCAAGCTGTCGCACCTCTACAGCGTGCAACTGCCTTGGGCCGACAAGACCCAACTGCTGTTGGCCATGAAAGGCAAGTACGTGGTCTACGACTGGAAGGCCGACCAGATTGTCAGCAGCCTCGTGTTTGACCAGCAGGCAGCCAACGTCGACTACTCCACAGAGAGCGGCCACGTGGCCTACACCATAGCCAACAACCTCTACGTAGATAACCACCAAGTGACCGACGAACCCGAAGGCATCGTCTGCGGACAGACCGTACACCGCAACGAGTTCGGCATCTCGAAAGGTACCTTCTGGAGCCCCAGCGGCCAGCTGCTGGCCTTCTACCGCATGGACGAGAGCATGGTGAGCCAGTATCCGCTGGTCGACATCACCGCCCGCGTGGGCAAGGTCGACCCCGTGCGCTACCCCATGGCCGGCATGACCAGCCACAAGGTGCAGGTAGGCATCTACAACCCCGCCACCGGGAAGACCCTCTACCTGAACACCGGCGACCCCACCGACCGCTACTTCACCAACATCTCGTGGGCACCCGACGAGAAGTCGCTCTTCCTCATCGAGCTGAACCGCGACCAGAACCACTCCAAGCTGTGCCAGTACGACGCCGAAACAGGCAAACTGATGGATACCCTTTATCAGGAGAAACATCCCAAGTATGTGGAGCCTCAACAACCCATAGTTTTCCTGCCCTGGGATGATACCAAGTTCATCTATCAAAGCCAGAAGGACGGATACAACCATCTCTATCTGTTCGACACACAGATAAAAACAGAGGTACAACGGGTAGAAGACAAAGCTGGCGGCAACCATATCGCGTTCTATCAAATGAAGCCCCTCACCTCCGGCCCCTGGCTCGTGCAGAGCATCCTCGGCTTCAACGCCAAGAAGAAGGAAATCTTCATCACCGCCACCAAGGAGTCGCCCCTGCAAAGCAACCTGTATAAAGTAAACGTGGCCAACGGCAAGCTGACCCCGATGGACAACGGCCAGGGCGTACACAACGCACAGCTCTCCGCATCGGGCACCTACCTGCTTGACAACTGGTCGGCCCCCGACGTGCCGCGCGTCATCGACCTGCGCTCCACCGCCAACGGCCGCCAGACAGCCTGCCTGCTCACCGCCGCCAACCCCTTTGAAGGCTTCAAGATGCCCAGCGTAGAAGTGGGCACACTGAAGGCTGCCGACGGGAAGACCGACCTCTACTACCGCATCATCAAGCCCGCCGACTTCGACCCGGCGAAGAAATATCCCGCCATCGTCTACGTCTACGGCGGACCGCACGCACAGATGATAGCCAGCAACTGGAACAGCTCAGCCCGCGGCTGGGACCTCTACATGGCCAACAAGGGCTACATCCTCTTCACCCTCGACAACCGCGGCAGCTCCAACCGCGGACTGGAGTTCGAGAACTGCACCTTCCGCCACCTGGGCATTGAGGAAGGCAAAGACCAGGTGAAGGGCGTGGAATTCCTCCAGAGCCTGCCCTACGTGGATGCCAACCGCATCGGCGTGCACGGCTGGAGCTTCGGCGGACACATGACAACCGCCCTCATGCTGCGCTATCCCGACACATTCAAGGTAGGCGTGGCCGGCGGACCGGTCATCGACTGGGGCTACTACGAGGTAATGTACGGCGAACGCTACATGGACACCCCGCAGACCAACCCCGACGGCTACAAGCAGACCAACCTGAAGAACCTGGCCCCGCAGCTGAAGGGACACCTGCTCATCATCCACGACGACCACGACGACACCTGCGTGCCACAGCACACCCTGTCGTTCATCAAGGCCTGCGTAGATGCCCGCACCTATCCCGACATGTTCATCTACCCCTGCCACAAGCACAACGTGCTGGGGCGCGACCGCGTGCATCTGCACGAGAAGATAACCCGCTACTTCGAGGATTATCTGTAAAGATACAGCAAGGGCCTCCCCGACGGACGCACGTCCATGGGGAGGCCCTTTTACTTTATACCTACGGGGTTCCGCCCGTTAGCCCATTCCACCGCCCGGCTCTTCGCCGCCGCCCGGCTCTTCGCCGCCGCCAGGTTCCTCGCCGTTGGCTGCATAGTAGTCCATACGGGTGGCATAGTTCACGTCGCCCGCCTTCACGCCGCCATCCTCAAATTCCACACCCTGCTTCACCCGGTTACGGAACGTACTGTCGGGCACAAACACCGGACGCACGTCGTAAATCATCTCCTGCGGATTGAACGCCTTCACCGTGTCCGCCCCCTTGCTCTTGAAGGAGAGTCGGAAGTATCCCAGTCCGGGAATGGTGACGGTGTGTCCCTGCAACAGCTGCTGGGGGATGAAGTCGGCCAGCAAATCGAGTGCGGCCTCCAGCTCGATGGGAGCCAACGTGGTGTTCTTTGCGGCAGCACGCGTCATGGCCTTTCCGCTCATGGCAGTGGAGCTTTGCGGAGTTGCATACCACTTCTTCGGGGCCCGCTTGTCCCCGGGGTTGCTGCTTTTCTCTACAAGTTTGTACTTAAATCCCATGGTAGTTAGTTTTTAAAAGGTTAATATTCAAAAGGACAGTCCTCTGTATTCTGATAACAAACTGACTGTCATACGCTTACAATTCATATCAGCAAGAGCAGAAACGTTGCCCCGGCGAAGGTGAAAACGTCACCTCGGTGAAGGCGGAAACGTCACCTCGGTGAAGGGCAGTTCGTGACCGAGGTGAAGAGCAGGCCGTGACCGAGGTGAAGAACCGACCGTGACCGAGGTGACGTTTCAGGCATCCTCGTACTCTTACCCCGCCATGCACAAAGATAATGAATAAATACATTACCATGCCAAACATACGGGGAAATATTTGTAACTTTGCGCCGTCATACAATATATACTCATTATGAAGATATTACTCTTAGGTTCGGGCGGCCGCGAGCACGCCCTGGCATGGAAGATTGCCCAAAGTCCGAAAGTTGAGAAACTGTACATTGCACCCGGTAATGCCGGCACCGCACAAGTAGGTGAGAACGTCGACATCAAGGCCACAGACTTTGCCGCACTGAAAGTATTTGCACTCGAACGTGCCATCGACATGATTGTCGTTGGCCCCGAAGACCCCTTGGTGAAGGGCATCTTCGACTACTTCAAGAATGACATCACTACCCAGAACATAGCCATCATCGGTCCCTCGGCCCGTGGCGCCATGTTGGAAGGCAGCAAGGAGTTCGCCAAGGAATTCATGCACCGCCACAACATCCCCACTGCCCGCCACAAGACCGTAACTACCGAAACCATAGCCGAAGGCTTCGCCTTCCTGGAGACCCTGCAGGCTCCCTACGTACTGAAGGCCGACGGCCTGTGTGCCGGCAAGGGCGTGCTCATCGTGCCTACCCTGGAGGAGGCCAAGAAGGAACTGCAAAGCATGCTCGAAGGCATGTTTGGCGACGCCAGCGCCACGGTAGTCATCGAGGAGTTCCTCAGCGGCATTGAGTGCTCCGTCTTCGTGCTGACCGACAGCGAGCACTACAAGGTATTGCCCGTGGCCAAAGACTACAAGCGCGTAGGCGAAGGCGACACCGGCCTGAACACCGGCGGCATGGGCAGCGTATCGCCCGTACCCTTTGCCAACGACGAGTTCATGGAGAAGGTGCGCGAGCGCATCATCGAGCCTACCATCAACGGTCTGCGCGAAGAAGGCATCCTCTACAAAGGCTTCATCTTCCTGGGCCTCATCAACGTACAGGGTGAGCCGATGGTCATTGAATACAACGTACGCATGGGCGACCCCGAGACCGAAAGCGTCATGCTGCGCCTGCAGAGCGACATCGTCGACCTCTTCGAGGGCGTCTACAAGGTGAACCTCAACACCAAGTCCATGATTATCGACCCGCGTGCGGTAGCCTGCGTCATGCTGGTCAGCGGCGGCTATCCCGGCGACTACAAGAAGGGACTGCCCATCACCGGCTTCAACCTGGCCGAAACGACCGACAGCATTCTGTTCCATGCCGGAACAACGATGAAGGACGGACGCATCGTGACCAACGGCGGACGCGTCATCGCCGTATGCTCGTATGGCGAGACCAGGCAGGAAGCCTTGGAAAAGAGCTACAAGGTGGCCGACCTGCTGAGCTTCGACGGCAAGTACTTCCGTCGCGACATCGGTTTCGACCTGTAAATAGAGTGGTCAACGGTAAGTGATGAGTGGCAAGTGGCGAGAACCCATCCGGGATACTTGCACTGCCACTCACCGCTCACCACTGACCACTCACCATTGACCACTGACCACTGACAAATGTCCCTCAAGAATTTCCAGCTACGTGTCACCTCGGGCCACTTCACCCTGCCTGCCGCCATCCTCATCTCGCTGTGTTGCTGGCTGCTGGCTGCTCTGTTGCAGCCCAATGTGTCGACCGACGCCACTCCGCTGTTCCACTCCTCAACCGATGCAAGCCTTGCCTTGACCGACCGCCTGGGCAGTTTCCTGCTCTACGCCGTCATTGGCTATTTTCTCATCGAGATAAACAACCGCTTTGCCATCATACGCATGCGCGCCTCGGTGCAGACCTCCATCTACTTCCTGCTGGCCTCTGTCTGCCCCGGCATGCACCTGCTCTATGCCGGCGACGTAGCCTCGGCCGCCCTGCTGGTGGCCCTGTTCTTCCTGTTCGACAGCTACCAGCATCCCTATCCTGCCGGACGCCTGTTCCACTCCTTCGTCTTTCTGGGTGTGGCCAGCCTGTTCCTGCCCCAGTTCGTGTGGCTGGTGCCCTTCTGCTGGATAGGCGCCTACAACTTCCGCTCACTGACGCCGCGCAGCTTCCTGGCTTCGCTGCTGGGCTTTGCCCTGCCCTACTGGTTTCTGCTGTGCTATGCCTACTGGACCGGGCAGATGGACATCTTCTACAGCCCGCTGAGCCAGATGCTCGACTTCCGCACCCCTGCCTTCAGCTTCCTGCCCTGGGAGCTGGCCATGCTGCTCTACCTGCTGCTGCTCTACGTGGTCAGTGCGGCCCACTGTCTGGCCACCGGCTTCTCCGACAAGCTGCGCACCCGCAGCTACCTGCACTTTCTGTTGCTGGTCAACGGTCTGCTCTTCCTGCTGGCCTTCCTGCAGGCATGGCTCTGCATACAGATACTGCCCCTGCTGCTCATAGGCGTCAGCCTGCTTAGCGGACACCTGTTTGCCCTTTCAGGCGGCAAGGCAGCCAACATCTTCTTCGTCGTGTCGCTGCTCCTGCTGCTGCTGTTATTTGTTTTCAACCTATGGATATTTTTGTAGACCAACTCATACAGCTCCTCATCGACTGGGGCTACCTGGGCCTCTTCCTTTCGGCCCTCATTGCCGGCAGCATCCTGCCTTTCAGCTCCGAACTGGTGCTGGTGGCGCTTGTCAAGCTGGGCCTCAGCCCCGCACTCTGCGTTCTCTCGGCAGCCTTGGGCAACACCGTAGGCGGCATGACCTGCTACTACATTGGCCGGCTGGGGCGCACCGACTGGATAGAGAAATACCTGCGCGTGAAGCCCGAAAAGGTGGAGCGCATGCAGCGCTTCCTGCAAGGCAAGGGCGCACTGATGGCCTTCTTCGTCTTCCTGCCCATCGTGGGCGAGGTCATAGCCATTGCCCTGGGACTGATGCGCAGCAACGTATGGATTACCACCCTGTCCATGTTCACCGGCAAGCTGCTGCGCTACGTGCTGATGCTGCTGGCGCTGGAGGGCGTCGTGTCGCTGGTAGTCAGTATTTAGTTTTTATGTCCATTAGTTTTGATTCTATGGAGCGAGTCAATCTATAATTTATAAATCTACCCATTTATAAACTCAAGAAGAACTAAACTCACATCCCCATGCAACGCATCATCGAACAGACCCAAGACGGCAGCGCCACCCTCTACGTGCCCCAGCTGGACGAACACTACCATTCCGTGAAAGGTGCCCGCACCGAGTCGCAGCACATCTTCATCGAGATGGGTCTGCACGCCTCGCCCGTTCCCCATCCACAGGTGCTTGAAGTGGGATTGGGCACAGGCCTCAACGCCTTGCTTACACTGGAAGACGCCGACCGCTGCCAACGCCCCGTCAGCTACACCGCCCTCGAGCTCTATCCCCTCAGTTGGGACGAAGTCCATCCACTGGGCTACAGCGACAATCCCCTCTTCGAACAGCTGCACCTTGCCCCCTGGCAGCAACCGGTGCAACTGACCCCTTACTTCAGCCTCCGCAAGCTGCAAGGCGACGCCTACAGCCTGCTGTCCGAAGCCTCCGAGCCCGATGCTTCATCCCCGGAAAATTCTTCATTCCTCATTCCCAATTCTTCATTGTTCGACGTTGTCTACTTCGACGCCTTTGCCCCCGAAAAGCAGCCCGAAATGTGGACACCCGAACTCTTCCAGGCCATCTACCGCCACATGGCATCCGGCGGCATACTGACCACCTACTGCGCCAAGGGCGTTGTGCGCCGCCTGCTGCAAGCCACTGGTTTCCACGTGGAACGTTTGCCCGGTCCTCCGGGAGGCAAGCGCGAAATCCTGCGTGCCACAAAGATTTCCGGCTGAGTCTCACACCGGCCTCAACCCACTTCTCCCGCCACTTCATTCTCCACTTTCACCCCTTGCCAGAACCCCTTCTGAGAGGGGTGTGATAGCAGTTAACTGCTATCGTGTGAGGAGTTAACTACTATCGCGTTGGGAGTGCACTGCTATCACGAGAGGAGTACACTGCTATCAAACGAGAAGTTAACTACTAACAAAAGGAGGGACTACGACTCATGCAGAAGCTATCGGTGGCTACCGCAAAAGCCACTGACTAACATCAGGAAAGCATTAATTGCCAAGGATATAAGGATGAGAAGGGCACAGCAGGGATGTGCGTGTCGGCTCGAAGTTTAGGGACAGGGAATGTCGCGCAGTCTTTTGCCCAGCAGCGGATGGAGAACGTCGGGAGCAATCTCAGCCAGCGGGCGCATCACAAAATCGCGCAGGTGCATCAGCGGATGGGGCAGTTTCAGGTCGGGCTCGTCTATCAGTACGGGAGTACCGTCGGGAGCCAGGCAGAGGAGCAGGTCGATGTCGATGAGCCGGTCGTGATAGACGCCGTCCTTCGACTTGAGCATGCGGCCCATGTCGCGCTCCACTTCCTGCGTCAATCCGAGCACCTGACGCGGAGGTAAGGAGGTCAGCAGACAGCAGGCAGCATTCAGAAAGCTGTTTTCGGAGTGGAAACCCCATGGTTCTGTAGCATAAAAAGCGGACAGGGAAACGACCTTCCCTATCCGCTCTTCTATCTTGGACACGGCAGCCCTCAGGTTGCCGGCCTTGTCGCCCAGGTTGGTGCCGAGGCCCAGATAATAAGTAAATGAAGAATGGGGAATGCAGCATGAAGAATCCTCTCCTACGCCGGTTTGTTCTCCCTGCCTTGGGGTTAATCCTTCATGCTTCATTCTTTGCCCTTCATTAAAAACGGTTTTACTTGTCTGTTATCAGCATGGCGTCGCCGTAGGTTCCGAAGCTGTAGCCTTCCTTCAGAGCCACGTCATAGGCGTTCATCACCTGCTCATAGCCGCCAAAGGCTGCCACAATCATAAGGAGCGTAGAGAGCGGCATGTGGAAGTTGGACACCATAGAAGTGGCAACGGTGAAGTCGTATGGCGGGAAGATGAACTTGTTGGTCCAGCCTTCATACTCCTTCAGGTGACCGTCGGTGCTGACAGCGGTCTCGATGGCACGCATCACGGTGGTACCTACGGCACACACTTGCTTGCGCTCGTCCTTAGCCTGATTGACACGACGAACAGTTTCCTCGGTGACAAACATCTGCTCGGAGTCGGTCTTGTGCTTGGTCAGGTCTTCCACGTCAATCTCACGGAAGTTTCCAAGTCCGGCATGCAAGGTGATGTAGGCAAAGTCAATGCCCTTAATCTCC
The DNA here is from genome assembly GCA_900553815.1 of uncultured Bacteroides sp. Classification (GTDB taxonomy): domain Bacteria; phylum Bacteroidota; class Bacteroidia; order Bacteroidales; family Bacteroidaceae; genus Bacteroides. The sequence continues at coordinate 52,970 of USEY01000007.1, read as the reverse complement.
ATGCGCTTCATCAGTTCGCGGCTGAAGTGGAGGTTGGCCGTAGGAGCGGTGACAGCTCCTTCGTGGCGGGCAAAGATGGACTGGAAGCGCTCTTCGTCTTCCGGCTCTACAGGGCGGTTGATGATGCTGTGGGGCAGCGGTGTCTCGCCCAGGGCATAGAGTGCCTTCTTGAACTCATCGTGAGGGCCGTCGTAGAGGAAGCGTAGTGTACGTCCGCGCGAGGTAGTGTTGTCAATCACTTCGGCCACCATCGAATCGTCTTCGCCGAAGTAGAGTTTATTGCCGATACGTATCTTGCGGGCAGGGTCTACCAGCACGTCCCAGAGGCGCAGTTCTTCGTTGAGCTCGCGCAGGAGGAATACCTCAATGCGGGCACCGGTCTTTTCCTTGTTGCCGTAGAGACGGGCAGGGAAAACCTTAGTGTCGTTGAAGATAAACACGTCCTTGTCGTCAAAATACTCGAGTATGTCCTTGAATACTTTGTGTTCTATCTCTCCGGTCTTGCGATGAAGTACCATCAGGCGGCATTCGTCGCGAAACTTCGTGGGGTGCATGGCTATCCTGTCTTCGGGAAGCTTGAATTTGAATTGTGAGAGTTTCATGTTATTCTTTTTTTGAGTTCTCTGTGTTAATTCTATCTGTGAAAACGTCGAAGGGAGGACGGCGTCAGTCCGCTTCTTCGTCGCCGGTCTCTACCGGCTGCTTATCAATCCAGTCACGGAAGTCGAGGGGGTTAAGGCAATCTTCCACGCGGACATTGCCCACGCGGGTGCGTTCCAAAGCGGTGAGGTGTGCGCCGCTGCCCAATGCCTGACCGATGTCGCGCGCCAGTGCCCGGATATAGGTTCCTTTGCTGCACACTACCCTGATTTTGATTTCTTCGGGCAGGTTGCATTCCAGCAGTTCTATTTCGTCTATCACCAGTGTCTTGGGCTTCAGCTCCACTTCCTCACCTTTTCGGGCCAGGTCGTAGGCGCGCTTGCCGTTGACCATGCAGGCCGAGAAAGCGGGGGGCACTTGCTCAATCTGTCCTACAAACTGCTTGAGCACCTCTTCCACCAGCTCACGGGTGATGTGTTCGGTAGGATAGTAGGCATCTATTTCGTGCTCCAGGTCGAAGGACGGGGTGGTTGCTCCCAGGCGCAAGGTGGCCACGTATTCCTTGGTGTGGGCCTGAAGTTCTTCAATGCGCTTGGTTGCCTTGCCGGTGCACACTATCATGACGCCAGTGGCCAACGGGTCGAGCGTACCAGCGTGGCCTACCTTCAGTTTCTTGACACCCAGGCGGCGGCAGATATGATAGCGCGCGTGGCCCACGACCTTGAAGGACGTCCAGCCCAGCGGCTTGTTAAAGTATAGTATTTCTCCTTCTTTAAAATTCATTTAAATCAAGATATTTCGAGGCTATAGCCCATTAACAGCATGACAAGGATGACACCGCCCACAATGATGCGATACCAACCAAATGCCTTGAAGCCATATTTAGTAACAAAACTGATGAAAAACTTAATGGCAAGCAGCGCAACGATAAATGCCACCACGTTGCCAATAATCAGAGCTGTCAGGTTGTTCATGATAATTTCCATACCACCGTCCATAAACAGCTTCAGCATCTTGTAGGCTGTAGCTGCAAACATAGTAGGCACTGCCAGGAAAAAAGAAAACTCAGCAGCGTCTTTACGGGTCAGTTTTTGCGCCATACCGCCGACAATCGTAGCCATGGAGCGTGATACTCCTGGAATCATGGCTATACATTGAAACAAGCCAATGAAGAAAGCCCGCTTCTCAGTCAGCTCAGTTTTGTCACTACCTTTAGAGAATATACGGTCGCAATACAGCATGAACACGCCACCAATAACCAACATTACTGCAACTATTACCACACTCTCAAGCATGGAATCAATGGTATCGCTGAACAAAAAGCCAAGTACAGCCGCAGGAATAAAAGCTACCAACAGTTTCCAATAAAAATCAAATTTATGCAGAAACAATTTTAAACCAGAAGCATTGGCAGGAGCCGGCTTACGGTTCAGACGGAAGAAACGCTTCCAGTACAGGCAAACCACCGACAGGATGGCACCAAACTGTATGATAACCGTAAATGCCTTGACAAACTCTGTACTTTCTACGCCCAGTACATTCTGCGTGATAATCATGTGACCGGTAGAAGATACCGGAAGGAACTCTGTAAGTCCCTCTACTATAGCAATGATGATTGCCTCAAATATAGACAGATCTCCCATAAATCGTTATTACTTGAAGTATTAGTGTTGGTCTTTCGGCTTGCGAACCACCGCATATATCATAAACACGAAGCCCAGCAGGCAAACTATCGGCGCCACCTTGATACGTCGCACACTGAAGATATCCGGCTCAAAATGCGTCACCGACGACGACGGGCCACTCATCAGCAAAAAACCTACTATCACCACCACCATGCCGATGGCTATCAGCAGGAAATTAACCTTGTCGAAAGCAAATTTCTCTTTGTTATTCATTATCTATTTGGTATGTATGATTAATTTCAATTATAAACGCCCCTCACTCTCAACTCACAACCCTCCACTTTCAACTCTCAACTTTCCACTCTCACTTCTCAACTCTCCACTAAATATAGTAGAGCGTCCCGGCTTTCATACGCAGATACTTGTTGATGGAAAGCAACGCGCACAGCCACGTGATGAGCACGCCAAATACCAGCACCGCACACGATACCACCACCATGACCTGAGGCGTAACCACGCTGACCAGCCCCGGCTCGTAGCGTACCAGCCACGTAGCACCTGCCCATAGCAACCCGTCGGCCACACATGCCGACAAAATGCCCACCCAGAAGTTTCGCCGCAAGAACGGCCGCCGGATGAAGCTCCACTTGGCTCCCACCAGCTTCATGGTGTGGATGAGGAACCGCTTGGAATAAATAGCCAGCCGGATGGTGTTGTTGATAAGCGCAAAAGAAATGAGCGCCAGCACCAGCGCCAGTCCCAGCAGCAACAGGCTGATGTTGCGTATATTGTCGTTCACTGCATCAATCAATTCCTTGCGATAGAGCACCTCCTGAATGTTGGAGTTTCGCTTCAGCACCTTCTCAATGCGTGCAATGCTGTCGGAGTTGGCATACTGCGAGTGAAGCTTTATCTCCATGGACGCCTTGAACGGATTATAGCCCAGAAACTCCTGCGGGTCGGTGCCCATGGCCTCGGTATGCTCCTTCAGCGCCTGTTCTTTCGAGATGTACTCCAGCTCCTTGACGAAAGGCTCTGCTGCCAACCGCTTGCGCAGCTTCAGCACTTCGGCTTCCTTCATATTGTCGCCCACCACCAGCGAGAAGCTGATATTCTCCCTGACATAGACCGACAGGTTGTGAGCCGCCAGCACGAAGAACACCACCAGCCCCAACAGCAGCAGGACCATCGTAGTGCTGATGCTAGAAGTGATGAACTGCATGTCCAGCACCGGTACCGTATTGTTTCTGACCTTTCTCGCCATCTCTTATATCACTTTCTATCAGTTCTTATTCCTTTAATATTTCCGTTTACCGCTCACCGGCCGCATCCACAACCCGACCTAAGCCCGCGGCGACTTCTTTCTGAACACATATATCATGGAGCTGCTACGTTCCTTCCTGACCAGCGAGCTGAACCACGCCAGCGTACCCGTCAGCAATCCGCGCAAGAACGGACAGGAGTGGTGCAAATGGCGCTCGGTCAGCATGGAGACATAGAAGGCATCGAACGGCATGGGATAGTGCTCGGCCAAGATGAACCCGTGTCGGGCACCGAAGCGTTGCATCGTGTTGGGCGTGAAGTGCCACAGATGGCGCGGCACGTCGTAGGCCGCCCAATAAGCGCCATACTTCTGCGCGTCGTACGACGAACAGTTGGGCACGGCCACCACCAGTACGCCCTTGTCGATCAGCAGCCGGTGCAGCAATTCCCAAGTTTCGTTCAAGTGTTCCAGATGTTCCATCACGTGCCACAGCGTAATGACGTCGAAGCTCTCCGCCTTCATCCCCTGCAATTCACCCTCGGGCCTTACGTCCAACCCAAAGTGCTCGGCAGCAAAGCGACGGGCGCCCTCGTTTTTCTCCACAGCCTCCACCGTCCAGCCGCGACGTTTCATCGTAGCCGGAAAATAGCCCGTACCCGTGCCGATATCCAGCAGGTGTCCGGTCTTGCGGTGAGCCTCACGCATCACCAGGCGTGCCTTACGGCCCAGCATATAGGCCCTGACCCAATGGTACACGGAGTTCATCACGCCCTTGCGCGTGTCAGAGTGGGAAATATAATCGGGGGTGGCATAGTAGCGCCCTATCTCGGCCTCCACCGGAAAATCTTGCGTAAACAGAAATCCGCATTCGCTGCAGCGGCACAAATGGAACACTTCGCCCGTGGCATAGTGGTCGACACAGGTCAGCGCCCGCTCCAGATGCGTCCCTCCGCACAGAGGACAAGCTTTTATAGTGAGTTTATTCATCTATCTTCGACAAAAAAGCAAACAGCCCCAACCGCCGGGGCATATTTATCCTTAATTTGGTGCAAATTAACTAATAAAAAACGATTTACATCCCATCCATTAAGAAGAATTAAGGAAATGAATTCATCCACAGAAGGCGCATCCCAAGCCGCAAGCGACCGAATGCTGACCGTCTTACCAACCTCTTTGCCTCCTGCTTGATAGTAGTGAACTGCTATCGTGTTAGGAGTTAACTGCTATCACGTCAGGAGTGGACTGCTATCACGTCAGGAGTGGACTGCTATCGCGTTAGGAGTTAACTGCTATCGCGCTGGAAGTATACTACCACACTGACAGCATTCCGCACCTCGCCATCCAAACTCCGATGTCCATCCCCCGCCAGCTACCGCCTGAACGCGAAAAACGCATTTCTATGACAAAAAATTGGATATTTAGTCGTTTTTTTCGTACTTTTGATAGATAAATGGTCGTTTGCACCTGAGCGTACACCCAACGTGAGGGCCGACAATATGGTAGCAAGCAGCCAGGACCTATTTAGAAACCCCTATACACTAAAAAGAACGAACAATGATGAAATTCATTTCCTGGAACGTCAACGGACTGAGAGCATGCAACGAGAAAGGCTTCAGCGACGCATTCCGCCGGCTCGATGCCGACTTTTTCTGCCTGCAAGAGACCAAGATGCAGGCCGGACAACTCGACCTGCAGTTCGAGGGTTATCAATCATACTGGAACTACGCCGAGAAGAAAGGCTACTCGGGCACCGCCATCTATACCCGCCACCAGCCGCTCAACGTCAGCTATGGCATTGACATGGAACATCACGACCGCGAAGGACGCGTCATCACACTGGAGATGGACGACTTCTTTCTGGTCACCGTCTACGTGCCCAACTCGCAGGACGAGCTGCGCCGACTGGACTACCGCATGACCTGGGAAGACGACTTCCGCGACTACCTGCTGAAGCTCGACGCCCGCAAGCCCGTGGTGGTATGCGGTGACCTCAACGTGGCCCATCAGGAAATAGACCTGAAGAACCCCAAGACGAACCGTCGCAACGCCGGATTCACCGACGAAGAGCGTGCCAAGTTCACCACCCTGCTGCAATCGGGCTTCACCGACACCTTCCGCCACTTCTACCCTACGCAGGAGGGCATCTACTCGTGGTGGTCCTACCGCTTCAAGGCGCGCGAGAAGAACGCAGGCTGGCGCATCGACTACTTCCTGACATCCAAACGGATAGACGACAAACTGGCCGACGCCAAGATACACACCGATATCTTCGGGTCTGACCACTGCCCGGTAGAGGTGGACATCAACTTCTGACCGGCACGCCATTCCTGTCACGACATCTACACACATTATTTTTAAAAGACATACAACATGAAAAAGGCATTATTCTGTTTAGAACTATTCCTACTGTCCACTGCCGCCCTGCAAGCACAGAGTAAATGGACAGACGAGGGCTGCTACGACATTTCGTGGTATGACAAAGATGTGGAAACCTACTCGATAAGCTCCGCAAGCCAGCTGGCCGGACTGGCCTACCTGGTGAACAACGCCACCGACTTGTTTGAAGATAAGGTGGTGGAACTGACTGCCGACATTGACCTTGCGGGCAAAGAATGGGTGCCCATAGGCGACAATGACCAGACGAAGTTAGACGATACTGGAGTACTACGCCCCACAGCCTTCCATGGTACTTTCGACGGCAAGAATCACACGGTAAGCAACATGCAGATTGACATCGACGACAACGAATTGGCGTCCAAAGACCGCGAATGGGTGGTAGGACTGTTTGGCGAGAGCAAGGGACTGATTCAAAACCTACACATGGAGGGAGGAAGCATCGAAGTACAGCTTACAACAAACTTACCCTATGAACAATGGAATCACTCCATTTCGACAGGCGGTGTGTGCGGCAAAGGAAAAACCGTGAGCCGTTGTACCAGTTCGGCCAGCATCGACGTCGCCACCCGCTACACCGAAGGCTATACAGGCGGAATTCTGGGCCAGGGCTACGTGGAATATTGCGAGAATACCGGAAAAGTAACCGGAACGAATGGCAGCTGCATAGGCGGTGTGCTGGGCAGCGGACAGGCCTACCGCTGCACAAACAGGGGAGAAGTCGTATCCATTGGACGCGACCTCTATGTGGGCGGCATTGCCGGCAGTGTAGCTTATCGTTTGGGCAGTACCTCCCTTGAAACAGGCAACAGTTATGCCGACGGATGCATCAACTATGGAAACGTCAGCAATACAGCTGACAATGGTTTTGTCTGCTACATGGGTGGCATTGCCGGAACAGGAGATCTTCTTGTCAACTGCATGAACTATGGAAATCTCAACGCGGATGTTTCCTGCCCAGAATTTTATAGTAACGAGATTTTAATGGGAGGTATCTGTGTAAACAGCTCTTTGGTGGTCAATTCGGCCAACCTGGGCAAGCTAACAGCAAGCGGCAAAAACGGACGTATAGTACAAGCAGGAGTCGGTGGCAGCGCAGACAACTGTTACAATATTGGCCAATTGTCGGCTACCAACATTCATTCTTTTGACATCCAACAAGATGCTGTTGCTTTTTCTGCCACCAACTGCTACTACACCCAAGAAACAGAAAGCAGCTCCAATAGTACCTTGATGTCCTATGCTGACATGTGCAAAGATGAATTCACGCAGAAGCTGAACAACCAGGCTGCCGAAATCTGCCTGAAGCCCTGGAAAAACTTCCCGGATATTCAACCCGCCGAATGGCAAAGCGTAGCTTCGCAGACCCCGCAACTCACCGACAAATGCCTGCATACGATGACGGTGAAAGTGGACAATTCTTACGATTCGCCACAGTTCCTGAACTTCTCGTGTGAAGCAGGCAGCATCAGCGTCGACCGCAAGACGGCCACTGCCGGCACGGAAATCGAAGTAAAAGTAACTCCGGGCGAAAACTGCACGTTCCAAAGCCTTAGAGTCTACAAGGTAGACTACATGCAAAGCAATCCTTATGAGAGCGACCTGCTCTTTGAACAAAACACGCTCGACCCCTTCCCGATGCCTGACGAGAAGCACATCTGCATTGCCGCATACTTCAGCACCCCCGAAGGCATTGAAGAGCAACAGGCCGATGCCAAGTTGAAAATCACTACCGACGGTCGCAACCTCACCATCAGTCCCGCTCAGGCAGGCGTGGTCGAAATCCTGTCGGCCAGTGGTCAGTTGTTGCAGAAAGAATCACACGACGGCAGTTTCCAGTTTGCAGTGCCCCAACCCGGACTGTACATTGTCAAGGCTCGGCTAGCCGATGGCAGCACCGTAGTGCGCAAAGTGATGGCTAATTAAAGAACCAAGAAGAAGGAAGCAGGAAGAGGGGAACCGAACGGAAGAAGAAGATGAAACTTTTTTAACGAATTCCCTCTTCCTTTTTAATATGTACGAAAAAGCACACAATTAGGACGATTTTATCGCTTTGCTCTGCAATCTTTCATTACCTTTGCATCGTGTACGCAAACGGAGTACATATATTTATGAAACCTAAAACGAGGAGACCGTGAAAACGAACTATGAAATCCGCTACACTGCCCATCCTGACGATGCCCCAAGTGACGGCACAAGACGCTTGCGCTCGAAACCATTGCTCCCCTCATTTAAAGGAAACGACGTTGGGTAGAACAGCTTGCCCACACGTATAATATAATGTATAGGAAACATCAGAGAACAACAGCCCGGCCGACACAGCCCTGCGGCAGAAGCCAGCCGGCACAAGACAGATAAAAAAAACACTTTTTTCTAACTTAAATTTATAACAGTATGAATCAGTATTTGAATTTTTCATTGGAAGGTAAAGTAGCTCTGGTAACAGGTGCTTCTTACGGTATCGGTTTTGCCATCGCTTCAGCTTTTGCTGAACAAGGAGCAACCATCTGCTTCAACGACATCAACCAGGAGTTGGTTGACAAAGGTATGGCTGCATACGCTGAAAAGGGCATCAAGGCTCACGGCTTTGTATGCGACGTAACAGACGAGCCCGCCGTACAGGCCATGGTAGCTACTATCGCCAAAGAAATCGGTACTATCGACATTCTGGTGAACAACGCCGGTATCATCCGCCGCATCCCGATGCACGAAATGGAGGCTGCCGACTTCCGCAAAGTTATCGACATCGACCTGAACGCTCCGTTCATCGTATCTAAAGCCGTTCTGCCGGGCATGATGGCCAAAGGACACGGTAAGATTATCAACATCTGCTCTATGATGTCTGAGTTGGGCCGCGAAACTGTATCGGCTTATGCAGCAGCCAAGGGTGGTCTGAAGATGCTGACTCGCAACATCTGCTCTGAATATGGTGAATACAACATCCAGTGCAACGGCATTGGCCCGGGCTACATCGCCACTCCTCAGACAGCTCCTCTGCGCGAAAGACAACCGGACGGCAGCCGTCATCCGTTCGACTCATTCATCTGCGCCAAGACCCCGGCCGGCCGCTGGCTCGACCCGCAGGAACTCACCGGTCCCGCAGTGTTCCTGGCTTCTGAAGCATCCAATGCTGTCAACGGCCACATCCTCTATGTAGACGGCGGTATCCTGGCTTACATTGGCAAGCAGCCTAAATAAATAAGGTACAGGCAGAAGGGCATTGCGCTGGCAGTGCCCACACACCACACATACACGCGTGGCAGAAACGGGTAATTGCGAGGAAGAACCTGCGTTCTTCTCCAGTTATCCGTTTCCCTTTTCCGCCCGTTGCAGGCAAGCCTGCCTGCAGAGCTCCGAATCACCGGCAGCCGGTGTGTGTAGCCTTCCACTATCATTCATATATTCATAAGAACCCAACATGAGAAAGATTCTATTTCTGTGCATCGCGGCCCTGTGCTGTGTTGCCTGCAACCAACCCAAAAGCATCACCGTGACCGTATCCAACCCCTCGGACATGGAGCGCACCAACGAAATGGCCGAAGTCAGCATGGCCGAAGTCAGCGGACGCCTGCAACTGGCCGACACGGCTCAGGTAGTAGTCCTCGATGAGAACGGCCAACAGGTGCCCTACCAGATTACCTACGACGAGAAGCTCATCTTCCCCGTATCGGCCAAGGCCGGCGCCACCGCCACCTACACCATACAGCCGGGCAACCCGCTGCCGGTAGAGGCCGTGGCCTGCGGACGCCAGTATCCTGAACGTCTGGACGACATGGCCTGGGAAAACGACCTCACCGCCTATCGCGCCTACGGACCTGCCTTGCAACAGCGGGGCGAACGCGGATTCGGTTACGACCTCTTCACCAAGTACAACACCACCGAGCCCGTGCTGGAAGACATGTATGCCAAGGAACTGAACCCCGACTCGTGGAAACAGGTGAACGAACTGAAGAAGACCGACCCCAAGGCCGCCGAAGAACTGAAGCGGAGCTTCACCTACCACGTTGACCACGGCTTCGGCATGGACTGCTATGCCGTAGGCCCCACGCTGGGTGCCGGAGTGGCCGCACTGATGGACGCCGACACGCTGATTTACCCCTGGTGCTACCGCGACTACGAGATACTGGACAACGGCCCGCTGCGCTTCAGCGTGAAGCTGACCTTCAATCCCATCACCGTAAAGGGCGACAGCAACGTAGTGGAGACCCGCCTCATCAGCCTCGACGCCGGCTCACAGCTGAACAAGACCATCGTGAGCTACGAGGGATTGCAGGAAGCCATGCCCATAGCTGCCGGCATCGTGCTGCATGAACCCGACGGCCAGGTTACAGCCGACGCCAAACAGGGCTACATCAGCTACGTCGACCCCACCACAGGCCCCGACAACGGAAAGATATTCCTGGGCATAACCCTGCCGGCCGGCATGACCGACGCCAAGACGGTCCTCTTCTCTGAAAAGGAAAAGAAGCAGCGCAACAATGCCGACGGACACGTCCTGGCACTGAGCCAGTACGAGCCGGGCAGCGAATTCACCTACTACTGGGGATTTGCCTGGAGCAAGGCCGCCATCAAGACGCCCGAAGCCTGGAACCAGTACATGGCCGACTTCGTGAAGAAGCTGCAAAACCCGCTGCAAATCAGCATGGAATAAAGCAGGCGACCGGCCCGCTGTGCCGACGAAAGGAAGACATGCAGGAGCCGACTCTACATGCCAGAACAACCACATCATGCCATTCTGAACAGAGCGAAGAATCCCAAAGACAACTACTCCACACGCCGGTTCTTCCCTCCGTTTGGAATGGCATTTTGTTTTAACTCAAGGAAAAATCAGCTTCCGCCACAACCATCCATTTACCGGACTGCAACTTCTGTCTCCAGGTTGCAGATGTCTATCTTCAGGCTGAAGATGGACATCTTTAAGCAGAAGATGTGTATCTTTAGCCTGAAGATAGAGCAAACAGCCGTCTTCGCAAACTTTTCCGGCCCGCATTTACCACTTTTCCGGCCATGTTTTCCAGCTTTTTCACCTTATCCGAACAGCTTCATTACAGAGACTTATCATCGATTCGACGGTCTATCACCAATTATCCGTCCAATGGTCTGCGCTCACAACCAACTTTCACATCTATCCGGTTAAACCGAACGGTTGCAGTTACTCACAATCCGTTGGCAATGTATCGCCCTTTTTATATCTTTGCCTGCCTGAACGACCGATAATCTGTTTTAATTATGATAAAGACAAGCCCCACTTACGTCCACGGAGACGGCCTGACATGCCGGAAATACTTCAGTCATGCCTTCATGAACAGACGGCTTCTGTACACCTCCGTGTGGAACTGGTGGAAACAAACCACGCTGTACAGCTGCCTGCCCCTGTCCGTTGCCAGCATCCTGATATTCGCGGCCATTCTCTATCAGGAACTCGGCACGGGCGAAGAAACGGACTGGAGTCTGGTGGTCTCGGTCAGTCTGCTGCCGTTCCTCTTCTTCATGCCCCTCATCTGGGCGGGCACCTATTACTATTCCTTCATAGCGGCACGCCGGCTAACCCGGAAGCTTCAGGCATTCATCTCGCGCCATATCCCGGATGCAACCTGCATCACCCGGCTTAGCCCGACCAACTATACATTGCTGAGAAAAGGCATTGAATATGAGGTATGCTACACCCATGTTCCTGAAACGGACCAAAGCGGAAGAGTTCGGCGCAACCACCCGTGCTTCCTCATAGCCCTGTACTATGCGCCACAGCCGGGAACAGAGTTGCTGTGGTTTGATGAAGACACGGAGATGCGCCCGTCGCTCATCGACGAATGGGCGGCCTACTGCGAAGGCAAGGATAGTGGCCGGAAGCTTGTGTTGGAAGATTATGCCCTGTTTGCCTTGTTTGAGAAAAAGGAGCTGTCTACTCCCGCCTGTGTTGTAGAGGCCATGGACCAACTGGAATACCTCCTGAACAGATTCAGCTTCTTCCCCCTGTATCTGCACACGCCTTTGCAGGACAGAATCGGCAGTTGGCTCCAGCGTATTGACAAGCCGGCACCGACTGACATCGTGGCGCTGAACATCGGCATCTTTGAAACTGTCACGGGTTACGCCCTCTACCTGACAGGCGTCCGCCATTACGACGAGGCAGACGATGACTGGGCATGTACGGAAGACTTTGTACCCGAACAGAAATACCTGGACCTCTCCACAGAGCGAAAGGATGAGAAAAACTGGCAGCAACTGAGGCAGGACGTCACGGAAGCCGTCGCCCGATATACAGCCCAGCGGACCGACGATGCTTCTTCGCTCTTCTACCACAAGATGGTGACCATAGGGTTTGACGACGGGGAACTGACTCGCATACGCTAAGCACAGGCACAGAACGTGCCATAAAAAAGGCTGCCCCGTCAGAGCAGCCTGAATTCGTAACCTTCTTCCAGCAGGAACTCGATGGCACGCGGCAGGGCATACTGCAGGTTGCCGTTGTTCCACGATTTCAGCGAGTCGTGGAAGGTGATGATGGAGCCGTTGCGGGCATACTTCATCACATTGGCCAGTACCTGCGGGCCACGCAGCTTTTTACTGTAGTCGCGGGTGACGAGGTCCCACATCACAATGGTGTAGTGACGCTTCAGCACCATATACTGCGCCCAGCCCATGTGTCCGTGGGGCGGACGGAACAGCGGGGGAATGAACTGGCGTGAGTTGCCCAGTCCGGCAGCCGTCTCTTCCATGATGTGCTGCGCCTCTTCCGTATTGTCCAGATAGCGCACCGAAGTAAAGTAACGCTTACTGAAGCCTCGTATGTGGTTAAAGGTATGATTTCCGATGCGGTGGCCACGTTCCACCACCATCTTGAACACGTCGGGATACTTGCGCACATTGTCGCCCACCAGAAAGAAAGTGGCCTTCACGCCATACTTGTCGAGCAGGTCGAGCACCCAAGGAGTGACTTCGGGTATAGGGCCGTCGTCGAAAGTCAGATAAATAGCCTTCTCATTGGGATTCATGCGCCAGAGCGCGCTGGGATAAAGTTTGCGTACCAGCTCTGGAGGTTGTTCTATAAACACGTCGGTTAACGATTAGAATTGGTCAAAATAAAACATTCGGTCAGCAGTCAAAACCAAGCATACAAACAGCGGCCGGCACCGGGAGAAAACGTCGGTTGCCGGCCGCTGTCATGCTTATGATTTTATTCTGCCTACATACAGATTGTAGAGTTCTTCCACTTTGGCGTCGTATGCTTCGGCCTGAGTAGACTTGTACTGCTTCATGATTTTCACCTCACGGTCGAGCAGTGCCCAGTGATATTCAAACTCCTGAGCCGAAAGTATGAAGCGGTGTTCGTCCAGACTGAGATACCAAGTCATGTATTCCACCGACTTGTCGGCCAATTCCTTCATCATCTGGTCGGCCTTAGCCATTTCGCCCAGCTGATAGTAGGCTTCTGCCATCTGCACGGCACCGTTCTGCCAGTCGTAGGGCACGTTGACGGCCGGAATTACCTTCTCGGCATAGTCAAGGGCAGCCTTGGCCTTGTCCTTCTTGCCTTCCTTTATCAGCTGTCCTACCAGCTGCGAGAAGATGCGGCGGTGCGAGTAGCACATGCGCATGGCGTTCTCGTCGATGTAGATGCCCGGCTTGTCGATGCCGCCGAACTTGAACTTGTTCATCAGGTTGTCGTACATCTTTTCGCTGTCGATGGTGACTCCCGTCTGCTTGCTGTCGAACGGTGTGAAGCGGTAAGCCAGACCTTCCTGTATGAAGTGGTTCTCCATGCCCAGCTGTTCCTCGCGACCCACGCTGACTGCAATGTAGATGGGACGTTCCCAGTTGGCCTCGGCCAGCATCTCCAGCATCATCAGGTCTTTCTTGTAGAGGGCACGTTTGCCTTTCAGCGAAATGTGCATGTAGTCGGGTATGCTGTCGCCCGGAATCATCATGCCACTGCGACGAACGGCTTCCTTATCTACCTTGATGACGATGCTGTCGGTCGGTATCACCTTGAGTTCCTCATTCTCGCTGCGCACCCAGTGTTTCAGGATGTTCTTCAGTTCGTAGGGGTTCTCGCCGAATTCCTTCTGCACGTTGACCATGGCTTCCTTGTTTCCTGCCAATACCTGCTTCTCGGCCTCGGCATAGAGAGCGTCGATGCTCTTCTTGTATTCGGGACGTACAGGCACGTACTCGTTGGTTCCTTCCACATACTCCATGCGTTCCCAGGTAATGGGCAGCGACGGGCTGTCGTAGGCCGGACGCTTCATCTGGTCGATGTACCAGTCGGTCTGAAGGTAAGAGAGGTTGCAGGTACGCGTATCGGTGCGGAAGCCTTCGGTCTCCTGGTTGTACCACAAGGGGAAGGTATCGTTATCGCCGTTGGTAAAGATGATGGGGGCACCGGCTTCCTGCAAGGACATCAGGTAGTTCTGTCCGAAGTCGCGGGCCACGTAGCGGTCGCTGCGGTCATGGTCGTCCCAGGTCTGGCTGGCCATCTGTATGGGCACCAGCAGGCAGACCAGCGAAACAACGACGGCACATACCAGCGACGGCTTCAGCTCGGGCGCATTGTCGGCGTCGTCTCCTTCTGCCAAGGCGGTTTCGTCCAGTGTTTCGGTCTTCTTGCGGTTTAGCAGATGATTCAGCAGCTGTACCAGTCCGGCCACACCCATACCAATCCAGATGGCAAACGCATAGAACGAACCGGCATAAGCATAGTCGCGCTCGCGCGGCTGGCTCGGTGTCTGGTTCAGGTAGAGCACAATGGCAATACCTGTCATGAAGAACAGGAAGAATACCACCCAGAACTGCTGCACGCCCTTCTGTCCGCGGTAGGCCTGCCACAACAGACCGATGATGCCCAGCAGCAGCGGCAGTCCGTAGAACACGTTGCGTCCCTTGTTCTCCTTCAGGTCCTTGGGCAACAGTGTCTGGTCGCCTATCAGCATATTGTCAATAAAGTCAAAGCCGGTAATCCAGTTGCCGTGCTCTATCTCGCCAAAGCCCTGGATGTCGTTCTGACGGCCCACGAAGTTCCACATGAAGTAGCGCCAGTACATCCAGTTGAGCTGGTAAGAGAAGAAGAACTTGATGTTCTCCCACTGCGTGGGCATCTTCACCATCACCATCTGACCACACTGGTCGTAGGGCACTTCATAACCCTGGATGTCCTGCCAGGCTTCGTATTGCTGCGCGTGCATGCTGCTGTACATGCGAGGGAACAGCATGTTCTGCGCGTATTCGTATTCAATCCGTCCGGGAACTTCAATGTAGCTGTCCTTCTCGTCGGGCGTAGCCTTTTCCTTGCGTATGAACTTGGTGCCGTTGTACGAGATGCGCGGTTCGCAATAGCCGTCCTTTACGTCGAGTGCCACCTTGGAACTATAGGCCGGACCGTAGAACAGCGGACGCGTGCCATACTGCTCGCGGCCCAAGTATTCGCCCAGCGTAAAGATGTCCTCGGGCGAGTTCTGGTCCATAGGTGTATTGGCCGTAGAACGGATGACAATAAGCGCGTAGGACGAGTAGCCGATGACGATGAGCATGGTGCAGAGCAGCGCCGTGTTCAGCGTACGGGCACTGACGCGTATGCTTTCCTTCAGCTTGTCCTGTGTCTTGGGGTTGAGATAGAGCCACAGCAGGGCAATGACTATCAGTCCGATGACCACCGACGTGCCTCCATGTCCGTAGAACGGAATGCCAAGCATGGCCACCGTGATGATGAACGACAGTGCCATGCGCAGGCGGCTCTTCTCCACGTAGCTCTCGTAAACGCCCCAAACCACGGCGGCAGCCAGCAGGATGACGTAGATTACCACACCCGTGTTGAACGGCATGCCCAGCGTGTTGACAAACAGCAGCTCGAACCAGCCACCCACCTTCACAATGCCCGGCACGATGCCATAGAGCACCACAGCCACCAGCACCATGGAGCCAAGAAGCGCCAGCAGCGAGCCCTTGGCGTTGGCATGGGGCACCTTCTTATAGTAATATACCAGTACGATGGCCGGCAAGCAGAGCAGGTTGAGCAGGTGCACACCGATACTCAGACCCGTCAGGTAGGCTATCAGCACCAGCCAGCGGTCAGAGTGAGGCTGGTCGGCCACGTCTTCCCACTTCAGGATGAGCCAGAAAACCACCGCCGTAAACAGTGACGAAAAGGCATAAACCTCGCCCTCGACAGCCGAGAACCAGAAGGTGTCGCTGAACGTATAGGCCAGCGCGCCCACCAGACCGCTGCCCATGATGAGCGCCGTCTGTCCGGCCGTGATGTGCTCTTCGTCCTTCACCACTAGCTTGCGCACCAGGTGCGTGATGCTCCAGAACAGGAACAGGATGCACGCGCCACTCATCAGCGCACTCATGTAGTTCACCATCTTGGCCACCTCGGAGGGGTCGGAGGCAAACTGCGAGAACAGGTTGGCTACCAGCATGAAGAAAGGCGCGCCGGGCGGGTGGCCTACTTCCAGCTTATAGCCGGTGGTGATAAACTCGGGGCAGTCCCAGAAGCTTGCGGTAGGCTCGATGGTCAGACAGTAGACCGTCGCCGCAATGAGGAAAGTTATCCACCCCACGAGGTCGTTTACGAATTTGTACTGTTTCATTCGAATGAAAATCTGTTATAATTTAATTTACGATATCGGAACAATATGGCCGCAAAGATAATGAATTCGGTGCTAAATGAATGTAAGCAAGGGCATTTATTAGGATTGGTTAAAAGTTTTTTCAGCCCCACACCGCCGGCAAGACCCGCCCCGCATCCTGCCAGGCGCAGGTTTTTCAAAGTCCCCGCAACCCGCTTCCTGCGGCTTGTGAAGGGGGTCAGACTTCGCAAATGATAGTAGTTAACTCCCCGGTTGATAGTAGTGGACTGCTATCGTGTCAGGAGTTAACTGCTATCACGTTAGGAGTGTACTGCTATCGCATTAGGAGTTAACTGCTATCACGGCGCCTTCAGAAGGCCATCTGGAAGGGGGTAAAGGCCACAGACTGGGAATTGCGGAGCACAAACAAGGCATACGAAAGCAAATGGCCACGGATGCTTATCTGTTGCGATAAACTCCGTGGCCATCAGTAATAGTTTTTGTAGTGCCGGTTGTAACCGGTCTTTACAGCAAGCCCTTATTCTTCGGTCAAATCAAGGTCGGTGCCCGGGGTGAATTTCACCACTTTCTTGGCCGGGATGTGAATGGGTTGCTTGGTAGAAGGATTGATGCCGGTGCGCGCAGCCCTTGCATGAACGGTGAAGGTGCCGAAGCCAACCAGTGTCACCTTCTCACCGTCTTTCAGCGCTTTGGTTACGGATGCGATAAATGCGTTCAGCGCTTTGGCGGCGCCGGCCTTGCTCATGCCTGCTTCGGCAGACATGGCGTTGATTAAATCTGATTTATTCATAACAGAAGAGATTTATGGATTACACTAAGGTTATTTCCTCGTAAGGAAGTTGTCACAAAAATAGAGTAATAAATCTGAAAACCAAATAAAAGGAGCAATAATTTGTATGAAAAAATAGAAAAAAAGCGTGAATAGGCGCTGATTTTCTTCTGAAAACAGATTTTATTCGTACTTTTGCGGCATATTGAACGAAAAAATGCTTTATGAACTCAATACCTGTAATCACCAAAAACCTGCTTATTATTAATGTGCTGATGTTTCTGGGCACGCTGGTGGCCAGGACCTATGGCATTGACCTGGCCGATTACCTGGGTCTGCACTTCTTCATGAGCGACCGCTTCAACGCCGCGCAGCTCATCACCTACATGTTCATGCACGGGGGCTTTTCGCACGTGTTCTTCAACATGTTTGCCGTGTGGATGTTCGGCCGCATACTGGAGCAGGTGTGGGGACCGAAGCGCTTCCTGTTCTACTACCTGCTGTGCGGCATCGGTGCCGGACTGATACAGGAGGGAGTGACGGCGGTGCGCTACTTCAGCATGGAGTCGGGAATGAGCCCCGAGGCCGTGAGCGCAGTGATGTCGGAGGGAGCCAAGGCGCTGAGTTCGGGCATGAACTTCGTAGACCCGGGTATGGCCGAGCTGAACATCGTGCTCAACTCGTCTACCGTAGGTGCTTCGGGTGCCGTCTATGCCATCCTGCTGGGCTTCGGCATGCTGTTCCCCAACGAACGCATGTTCATATTCCCGCTGCCCATGCCCATCAAGGCCAAATATTTCGTCATGGGCTACGCGCTTATTGAGCTTTACTCGGGCCTGGCCAACAATCCGACCGACAACGTGGCCCACTTTGCCCACCTGGGAGGCATGATATTCGGTTTCATTTTAATAATGTATTGGAGAAGAAAAGGAAGAAGAGGCAATGGCTACTATTATAACTGACCTGAAGGAGAAGTTCAGGAGAGGTGACGTATCGATAAAACTGATATTCATCAACGTGGCGGTGTTTGTGGTCGTGGCGTTGGTACAGATTTCTTTGCTGTTGTTCAACCGCTACGTAGGCGACATTTTCAACTGGCTGGAGCTGCCGGCTTCGTTCTCGCGCCTGGCCATACAACCGTGGTCGCTGCTTACCTATATGTTCATGCACGCAGGGTTCATCCACTTGCTGTTCAACATGCTGTGGCTCTACTGGTTTGGCCAGCTGTTCCTGCGCTTCTTCAGCGTCCGCCACTTGCTGGGTCTCTACCTGCTGGGCGGCATCTGCGGAGGTCTGCTCTACATGGTGGCCTACAACGTATTCCCCTATTTTGAATATATGGTGGAAGGTTCCTTCCTGTTGGGAGCCTCGGCTTCGGTGCTGGCCATTGTGGCGGCCACTGCCTTCCGCCAACCCGACTATCCGGTTATGCTGATGCTGTTTGGCACCGTCAGACTGAAGTACCTGGCACTGATTGTGATTGGGTGCGACCTGCTGTTCATCACTTCGTCCAATGCCGGCGGACACATTGCCCACCTGGGAGGCGCGCTGGCCGGACTGGCCTGGGCGGCTGCCCTGAGCAAGGGACACGACCTGACGAAGTGGATAAACCTGGTGATTGACGGCGTGGCTTCACTGTTCCGTCCGCGCAAGCGCAAACCCAAGATGAAGATACACTACGGCGCCAACCGACAGGCCGACTACGACTACAACGCACGCCGCAAGGCACAGTCCGACGAAATAGACCGCATTCTGGACAAGCTGAAGAAGTCGGGCTACGAAAGCCTGACGGCCGACGAAAAGAAAAGCCTGTTCGATGCCAGCAAACGTTAGCCTATGCCCATACGTGTGAAACATTTCGGATACTTGGTCCTGCTGCTGTTGCTGGGAGTCAACCTGCTGATTACAGGGCTGCTGGTGTTTTCGGCCTACAGTCCCTACGTGCAGCCGGTGGAGCATCCGGTGCGCTCATGCTTCGGGCTGGCATTTCCCATTTTTCTGATACTGAACGGCCTGTTCCTGCTCTTCTGGCTCATCATCAGGCAATACAAGGCTGCCCTGCTGCCCGTGCTGGGCTTCGTCGTGTGCTACGGTCCACTGCTCACCTACATGCCCATCAACCGGCATACATCCAACGTGCCCGAAAAGAGTATCAAGCTGCTGTCCTACAACATTATGGGCTTTAACAACGACGTCAAGACCGAGGAAGGTAACCCCATTCTGAACTACCTGAAGAATAGCGGAGCCGACATCCTCTGCCTGCAGGAATATCGCACGCTGACTTCCTCCAAGAAGCTGACGCAGAAAGACGTCGACCAGGCTCTGAAGGACTATCCCTACCACAACATCCAGCTGGCAGGCGAGGCAAAAGGCAATCTCAACCAGCTGGCCTGCTATTCCAAATACCCCATCCTGTCGGCCCGGCGGGTGGACTATGACAGCCAGTCCAATGGCTCGGTAGCCTACGAACTGCTGGTAGAAGGCGACACGCTGCTGCTCATCAACAACCACCTGGAATCCAACAAACTGACCAAGGCCGACAAGGACGTTTATACCGACATGCTGGAGTCGCCCGAAAAGGGAAAGGTGAAGAGTGGCCTGCGACTGCTGGTAGGCAAACTGGCCGAAGCATCGGCCCTGCGCGCACCACAGGCCGACAGCGTAGCTTGCTTGGTGGAACGTTCGCGCCACAAGAACGTGGTGGTATGTGGCGACTTCAACGATTCGCCCCTGTCCTATGCCCATCATGTCGTTGCCCGTCACCTCGACGACGCCTTCCGCCAGTCGGGCTGCGGATTCGGCATCTCCTACAACCAGAACCGCTTCTACTTTCGCATCGACCATATCTTTGTCAGCAAGAACCTGAAAACCTACAACTGCACGGTAGACCGCTCCATCAAGGACTCCGACCACTACCCGGTGTGGTGCTACATAGGAAGAAGAGCTGACTAGGAAAGATAGAAGTTGACGAGAGACAAGGGAACAAGAGATACTAACCATTAACCATTAAATAGAATACTAACCGTTAACCACTAATAGATTATGTTTAAAAGAAGTCTTATCGTATTAGCAGCAAGTTGTATGATGTACTCATGTGCTACGCAGACGGAAAGTAATCCGTTCTTTTCCGAGTTTCAGACGCCCGACGGCGTTCCACCTTTCGACCAGATAAAGCTGGAACACTACGAACCCGCCTTCCGCAAAGGCATGGAAGAGCAGAACAAGCTCATACAGGCCATTGTCGACAGCAAGGAAGAACCTAACTTCGAGAACGTCATCGTAGCGTTCGACAACAGTTCGCCCATACTGGACCGCGTGGGTGGCGTATTTTACAACCTGACCGAGGCCGAAACCACCGACGAGCTGACAGCCCTGTCCATGAAGCTGGCTCCCGTATTGTCTGAACACGGCGACAACATTTCGCTCAACCACGA
The DNA here is from genome assembly GCA_900553815.1 of uncultured Bacteroides sp. Classification (GTDB taxonomy): domain Bacteria; phylum Bacteroidota; class Bacteroidia; order Bacteroidales; family Bacteroidaceae; genus Bacteroides. Next base: position 32,298 of record USEY01000007.1, on the reverse strand, counting down.
CCTATTCCTGAAGATAAAGGCCGTCTACGACAAGAAAGACGCCCTGGGACTCAACACTGAACAGAACCGTTTGCTAGAGAAGATTTACAAAGACTTCGTACGCTCGGGAGCCAACCTGCCCGCCGACAAGCAGGCACGCCTGCGCGACATCAACAAGCAACTGTCTACGCTGGGCATCACCTTCAGCAACAACATACTGAACGAGAACAACGAATTCAAACTCTTTGTTGACAAGAAGGAAGACCTGGCCGGACTACCCGACTGGTTCTGCCAAAGCGCCGCCCAGGAAGCCAAGGCTGCCGGACAGGAAGGCAAATGGCTCTTCACGCTGCACAATGCCAGCCGCCTGCCGTTCCTGCAATATGCCGACAACCGCGACCTGCGCGAAAAGATGTATAAAGCCTACATCAACCGCGGCAACAACAACGACAAGAACGACAACAAGCAAATCATCAAGGACATCCTGACCCTGCGTTTGGAAAAGGCGAAACTGCTGGGCTATGACTGCTACTCGGCTTTCGTGCTCGACAATACCATGGCCAAGACACCGCAGACGGTGATGGACTTCCTGGGCAACCTGTGGCAATATGCTCTGCCCAAGGCCAAGGCCGAAGCTGCCGAACTGCAGAAGCTGATGGACAAGGAAGGCAAGGGACAGAAACTGGAGGCCTGGGACTGGTGGTACTACACCGAGAAACTGCGCAAGGAAAAGTATAACCTGGAAGAAGACGAAATAAAGCCCTACTTCAAGCTGGAGAACGTACGCGAGGGTGCCTTTGCCGTAGCCAACAAGCTCTATGGCATCACGCTCACCAAGAAAGAAGGCGTACCCGTCTACCATCCCGATGTAGAAGTGTTTGAGGTGAAAGATGCCGACGGCTCTCAGCTGGGTATCTTCTACGTAGACTACTTCCCACGTCCGGGCAAGAGCGGCGGAGCATGGATGAGCAACTACCGCGAGCAGCAGGGCGACATCCGTCCGCTGGTGTGCAACGTGGCCAGCTTCACCAAGCCCGTAGGCGACACGCCGTCGCTGCTGACACTGGACGAGGTAGAGACGCTCTTCCACGAGTTCGGCCACGGACTCCACGGCTTGCTGACCAAATGCCAATACAAGGGCACATCGGGCACCAACGTCGTACGCGACTTTGTGGAGCTTCCCTCACAAATCAACGAACACTGGGCTACTGAACCCGAAGTGCTGAAGATGTATGCCAAGCACTACCAGACAGGTGAAGTGATACCCGACGAGCTCATCGAAAAGATTCTGCGCCAGAAGACCTTTAACCAAGGCTTCATCACCACCGAACTGATGGCAGCCGCCATCCTCGACATGAACCTGCACAACCTGACCGACATGCAAGGCTTTGACGTAGAGAAGTTTGAGAAGGATGCCATGGATAGTCTGGGCTTGATTCCCGAAATAGCACCGCGCTACCGCACCACCTACTTCAACCACATCATCGGTGGCTATGCAGCAGGCTACTACAGCTACCTCTGGGCCAATGTGCTGGACAACGACGCCTTCGAAGCTTTCAAGGAACACGGCATTTTTGACAAACAGACTGCCGACGCCTTCCGCCACAATGTGTTGGAAAAAGGTGACAGCGATGACCCGATGACACTTTATAAGAATTTCAGAGGCGCAGAGCCACAGCTCGATCCGATGTTAAAAAACAGAGGCATGAAGTAAGAATTATGAAAAAAAAGGCTATATTTGCAGCCTTATGTAGTGGAAATCAATTAAAAAAAGTAATTATAATAAACTAAAAGTAACATGCAAAACAAAGGATTTGTAAAGGTTTTCGCACTATTGCTTACCTTGGTATGCTTGTTCTACTTGTCTTTCTCTTTTGTAACCCGCCACTATACAAATAAAGCACGGGAGATAGCAAAGGGAGATCCACTTGCAGAGCAAAACTACTTGGATTCGTTGGCAAACGAAAAGGTATGGCTTTGGAACTGGAGCCTGAAAGATTGTAGAGAGATGGAAATCAGTTTAGGTCTGGACTTGAAGGGCGGTATGAACGTCATTCTTGAAGTTTCAGTACCCGACGTTATCAAGGTTTTGGCCGACAACAAACCCGACGAAGCCTTCAACCAGGCACTGGCTACAGCCGCCAAGCAGGCAACTACCAGCCAGGACGACGTCATCACGCTTTTCATCAGAGAGTACAAAAGAGTGGCTCCGCAAAGCTCACTGGCCGAGCTCTTCGCCACACAACAACTTAAAGACAGAGTAAACCAAAAGTCTACGGATGCCGAAGTGGAGAAAGTACTCCGCGAAGAAGTAAAGGCAGCCATCGACAATTCATATAACGTACTCCGTACACGTATCGACCGCTTCGGTGTAGTTCAGCCCAACATCCAGAGTCTGGAAGACAAAATGGGCCGCATCATGGTCGAGCTGCCGGGTATCAAAGAACCTGAACGTGTAAGAAAGTTACTGCAAGGTTCTGCAAATCTGGAGTTCTGGGAAACTTACGACGCTAAGGACGTTGTTCCTTTCTTCGATGCTGCCAATTCCAAGCTGCGCACTCTGCTTGCAGACAACAGCGAGGCCAAAGAAGACACTGTTCCCGCTGCCGAGCAGGCACAGGCTGCTGCCGTAAGCGCTACCGACAGCATTGCCGCTGCCCTGAAAGGTGAAAGCCAACAGCAGACACAGAGCATGGAAGAGATGAAGAAAGCCAACCCGCTGCTCGCCATCCTGGCTCCCAACACCAGCGGACAAGGCCCTGTAGTAGGTTATGCCAACTATAAGGATACGGCTGACATCAACCGCTACCTGTCAATGCCCGAAATCAAATCCATCCTGCCCAAAGACCTCCGTTTGAAGTGGGGTGTTTCGGCTTATGAATACGATCCCAAGGCACAGACTTTCGAACTCTATGCCATCAAGTCTACTCAACGCGACGGCCGTGCTCCGCTGGAAGGCGACGTAGTGGTTGACGCACGCGACGAATACGACCAGCGCAACATGCCGGCAGTCAGCATGTCGATGAATACCGACGGCGCACGCCGCTGGGCACAGCTCACCAAGCAGAACATCGGCAAGAGCATCGCCATCGTACTGGACGGCTATGTATACTCAGCTCCTAACGTAAATCAGGAAATCACCGGCGGTAACTCACAAATCACCGGACACTTCACTCCCGAGCAAGCCAAAGACTTGGCCAACGTGCTGAAGTCTGGTAAGATGCCCGCTCCTGCTCACATCGTTCAGGAAGACATCGTAGGTCCGTCGCTGGGACAAGCATCCATCAACGCCGGTATCATTTCGTTCATCGTTGCCCTCGTGCTGCTGATGATTTACATGTGCTCTATGTACGGATTCATCCCGGGCATGGTAGCCAACGGTGCTTTGATTCTGAACCTCTTCTTCACACTGGGTATCCTTACCTCGTTCCAAGCCGCACTGACCATGTCTGGTATCGCCGGTATGGTGCTCTCACTCGGTATGGCAGTGGATGCCAACGTGCTTATCTACGAGCGCACCAAGGAAGAGCTGCGCGCCGGCAAGGGAGTGAAGAAAGCCTTGGCTGACGGTTATTCTAACGCTTTCTCGGCCATCTTCGACTCTAACTTGACATCTATCATCACCGCTATCATCCTGTTCAACTTCGGTACAGGTCCTATCCGTGGTTTCGCCACTACCCTGATTATCGGTATCCTCATTTCGTTCTTCACCGCCGTATTCATGACACGTCTGTTCTACGAATACTTCATGGGTAAGGACAAGCTGTTGAACCTGACCTTCTCATCAAAGGTTTCCAAAAACCTGATGCAGAACGTACACTTCAACTTCATGGGACGCAACAAGGTATGGTTCACTACCACCATCATTGTAGTTGTCGTTTGCCTCGGCTTCCTCTTCACACGCGGACTGAGCCAGAGCATCGACTTCACCGGTGGCCGCAACTTCAAGGTACAGTTTGAGAAGCCCGTTGAACCCGAACAAGTACGCAAGCTCATCTCTGACAAGTTCGGTGACTCTAACGTCAGCGTCATCGCCATCGGTACCGACGGCAAGACCGTACGTATCAGCACCAACTACCGCATTGAAGAAGAAGGTAGCAACGTAGACTCGGAAATCGAAGCTTACCTGTATGAGACGCTGAAACCGCTGCTCACTCAGAACATTGACCTGGCTACCTTCATCGACCGCGAGAACCACACCGGCGGCAGTATCATCAGCTCGCAGAAAGTAGGTCCGAGCATCGCCGACGACATCAAGGTATCAGCCATCTGGTCTGTTATCCTGGCCCTCATCGCCATCGGTCTCTACATTCTGCTCCGCTTCCGCAACATTGCCTACAGTATCGGTTCTGTAGCCGCCTTGGCCTGCGATACCATCGTCATCCTCGGTGCCTACTCTATCTTCTGGGGCATCCTGCCGTTCTCGCTCGAAATTGACCAGACCTTCATCGGTGCCATCCTGACCGCTATCGGTTACTCTATCAACGATAAGGTGGTTATCTTCGACCGCGTACGCGAGTTCTTCGGTCTCTATCCGAAGCGTGGCAAGCTGCAACTGTTCAATGACTCACTGAACACTACACTGGCCCGTACCATCAACACCTCTGTCAGCACCTTGATTGTATTGCTGTGTATCTTCATCCTCGGTGGTGATTCTATCCGCAGCTTCGCATTCGCCATGATTCTGGGTGTTGTATTCGGTACCCTGTCTTCACTGTTCGTTGCATCACCGATTGCTTACACGCTCATCAAGAAGAACAACACTGAAGAGCCTGCTGCCGAAAGCAAATAAGCCAAGCACTGAACCGACGACAGCAAACCGCTGTCTGACGGAAACCAGCATAGAAACTCCGACATTCCACCCGGAATGCCGGAGTTTTTTTATCCTCTTACTGCAAACATTCCCTATCATTCCCACAAACACCGCACCAACCATTTCCGCTGCCTGCTCCTGCGACACTCCGACCCGAGACAACATTCCCCAACAGCACACCCGGCTAAAACAGCAACAACTACCCGGCGAAGCAATGATATAAGCGTTATATAAAAGCAGTAGACCCCATTATGATAGCAGTTAACTCCCCTCCCGATAGCAGTGGACTCCCAACGCGATAGCAGTTAACTCCTAACACGATAGCAGTCCACTGCTATCAACCCCGCTTCAGAAGCCTCGTGAATGAGGTATCCTATCAACTTACAGCGGATGAACCGACCACCGCAAAACCATTGAAGTACCAGCATACAAACAATCCCAAGGTTGGCTGAAACAAATACCAATAATCAACGAAATCATGTAACATAACCTGCAAATTAGGACTCTTTTATTTAAAATTTAACATCAACACATTATTTACTATCAAATCACAAACAGAGCATAAAACTATACTTCATCTGGTACTTCATTCAGATATTTTAGTTTTATGCCATAAATCAATCTAGAAGCTTACATTTTATGGAAGAGCTGTTTATGAAAATAAAATAAGTTATTCAACAATTGTATAAGTCTCAAATTATCATTTACTTTGCAATAAACATCTAACAAATAATATTTAAATCACCATGAAAAGACACACACGCATTGCGTTATTGGCAGGAATTGCCCTAGCCATAACAATGCAGATTTCTGCACAATCATTTAAGATATTGATGAAAACTCCTCGCGAAATGATAGAGTCAAAGTGGGAATTAAGTTCCAACGGAGACCAACAACTAAACTATTATAACCGCGACTTTTGCGATTATTATGTATTTCGCCAGCAAGACCGTTCATATAGTTTGCACCCCGGTAAAAACACAATCTTTACCATACATAAGGGGTCTAACGCGGATAATCCGTTCAAAAGTCCGTCCAGCTATATGTACTTCCGGGGAAATTTTGTAGAAAATTTCAATATCAAGCGTCCTTATGCTTTACCAGTGAAAGACGGAACAGAGACCTCATGGACGACAGATAAGCGGGAACCGGTGAGAACGTTAAATTTCCAACTGGCTCAAGGCGATACCGTATATGCAGTACGCTCCGGTGTGGCATGCCGCACACCAAATCCCCGGATTCTACTTGTTTATCATGCCGACTGTACTTTTGCCGCTTATCTGGTGATGGACCGAAATTTTATTGAGGCAGGGCAAGAAGTTCAGGTCGGTCAACCTGTAGGCGTGGCAGGAATTACGGGAGTATCAATCTCTTTCTTCTTCCTCGACGAGAATAAATTCGAGAACCTTCAACCGACAGGATATCCTTATTCACATTTTATGCCCGTGTTTCGCACAGCGGAAGGCGACGTACAGCTGGAGGAACAGAAAGTGTATAAAGCCGTAGTGGATGATGCCATTATCATGCAAGACATGAGCAAGCGCCAACAAAAGAAATATCTGAAAAACAAGCGTGGATAATGAAACAAGGTTTGGTGCTGATAGTGATTGCTCTGACTTGTGCCTTCAGTCAGATACATGCCAGTCATTTGAATATAACTTATGCCGGCGACCCGCTGACAGAGAAGGAACGGGCACAGATAGAACGGATGATGGATTACGAAATGGAGTTCTACGGTCTGTTTGGTTTACCAGACTCGTTGAACGTGAGGCTGACTGTGTTTGAAAAACGGAGCGACGGACTGGTTTATCTGGATAGTCTGGGAGTAAGCCAACAATACCCGTTATCGACAGTAGATGGTATTTATATTGAAAACCGGAAAGAAGCGGTCATTCTTGGGATGGAAAAGGGAAGAAAGAAGGTAATTTCGCTTATTTATCATGAATTAAGTCACTTCCTGACTCGAAGAGTCGTAGGAACTCGCCCACCTTCTTGGTTGATGGAAGGATTAAGTGAGTATTTCGAGCATTGCGAAGTGAGTAAAAAAGGCATCAAGCATGAGATGGATGCCTACGAAAAGGGGCGGCTACGCACCATGTATATGCTGGGAGAAGTAGATTTGCTGCATTTTGTAGATGCAGATAAGGCTTTTTTCATGAAGAAACAGAGAACTGACGAACAGTATGCCTATATCCTGGCTCATGCATTGGTGACTTTCTTATTGGAGAAAACTCCCCGTTCGGTATTGCAAGAGCTGGTATCCTTGCTCCAGAACAAAACCGACCTCTCACCTGTATCCGAAAAGCTGGGACATGCCTATCCTGGCGGTTTTGATAAGTTTACGGATGATGTAGCCCAATATTATCGCTAATCGAGAAAAATGGGATATTGTTATTTCTTCCGCTTCGGCAGACCGCTCCACCAGGCCAAGTCGTCCACATTCAATAAAAGACAAACCATACTCTTGCACGTAAGAGCCGCAGCCTGCTGAGACAAAGACAAAAGAATCTTTTTGCAGCTGAAGAATAAATCTTAATTTTGCAGAAAAAGGGCACGCTGCACCGTTCCAAAACGGGAAGTGCAAGCATGCCTGCCATATCTCCTAAGAACCTATGACGCTGACCAAAGAAACCCTACAGTTCATCCGACTTCACCGCACCGACAACGTCAGCTCGCTGCCCTTGCAAGCCGGACGGCACCCGGGCGTAGACATGCCTGCCGCTGTCACACAGATTGCCGGCTGGCAAGCCGCACGCACCAAGATACCCACCTGGGCTGCCACCGACGGCATCCTCTACCCACCCCACCTGTCCATGGAACAGTGCTCGTCAGAACTAACTGCCGACTACAAGGCTGCCATCGTGGCGCAGGCAGGAGGCGAACGCCATAGCCTGACTGACCTGACGGGAGGTTTCGGCATAGACTTCAGCGCACTGGCTGCCGAGTTTGAACGGGCTGACTACGTGGAACGCCAGGAAATACTGTGCGAACTGGCTCGCCACAACTTTCCGCTCCTCGGACTGAAGCACGCCACCGTCCACCAGGCCGATGCCACCGAATACCTGCAAGGCATGGAGCCAGTCAGCTGGCTCTTCCTCGACCCCGCCCGACGCGACGGACACGGCGGCAAGACTGTGGCCATAGCCGACTGCGAGCCCGACGCCGCCCTGCTGGAACCGCTGCTGCTGGCCAAGGCCAGACGAGTACTGCTGAAACTGTCGCCCATGCTCGACCTGGCGCAGGCTTTGCACACGCTGAAGTACGTGGTGCAGGCTCATGTAGTGGCCGTAGGTGGCGAATGCAAGGAACTGCTGCTGGTGCTTGCGGCCGACGCCGCCTTGCAGCCCGACGAGGTGCCCATCTGCTGCGTCAACCTGCCAGCCGCAGCCAACGTCTTCACCTTCAGCCGACAGGAGGAACAGAATGCTCCTTGCATTTATGCCGACACACCCCGCGCCTACCTCTACGAGCCCCATGCCGCCCTGCTCAAGGCTGGTGCTTTCCGCAGCCTGGCCTCTATATATAAGGTAGAGAAACTGCACCCCAACAGCCACCTCTACACCTCGGATACGCAGGTCGAAGAATTCCCCGGCCGCACCTTCCGCATAGATGGCTGGAGCGGCTTTGGCAAACGCGAGATCAAGGAGCTGCTGAAAGGCGAAAAGAAGGCCAACCTGACCGTACGCAACTTTCCCAACTCGGTAGCCGAGCTGCGCAAACGGCTGAAACTGAGCGAAGGAGGCAATATCTATCTGTTTGCCACCACCTTGGCCGACGGACAGAAGGTGCTCATCAGGTGCAGCAAGCCATAGGCCACCAATCGGCAGTTTGTAATCTCTTTGCAACATCTTTGTTACGCCATCTTCAAAGACTTGCAAAGTGCGCGTAACCCCATACCTGTACTTTTGCGGCGAAATAATAACAGTAAAAAAACAGGTATGAAACAGATTGTAAAAGGATTGATTTATTCTTTTCTATTTTTGACTGCTACCGCCAACCCCATGCAGGCTGACGAAACTGCCAATGAGGCCAAAGGAGCTATCCGCGGCCGCATTATCGACAACACCAAGCAAGCCCTCCCGGGTGCTTCAATCTACATTGAGAAACTTCACACAGGCGTCACGAGCGACGTCAACGGCTTCTACACTTTCTCCAACCTTGACCCGGGAACCTATACAGTAAAGGTGACCTACGTGGGCTATGCTCCCGTAGAACTGAAAATCACCATCCCCGAAGGAAAAACTCTGGACAAAGACGTCATGCTGAACGAAGGCCTTGAACTGCAAGAAGTAGTAGTAGGAGGCGCTTTCCAGGGCCAACGCCGCGCCATCAACTCACAACGCAGCAACCTGGGTATCACCAACGTGGTATCGGCCGACCAGGTGGGCAAGTTCCCCGACTCAAACATCGGCGATGCACTGAAGCGCATCAGCGGTATCAACGTGCAGTATGACCAGGGCGAAGCCCGCTTCGGACAAGTGCGTGGTACGAGTGCCGACCTCAGCTCAGTGACCATCAACGGCAACCGCGTTCCCTCGGCCGAAGGCGACACACGCAACGTGCAGCTCGACCTTATCCCTGCCGACATGATTCAGACCATCGAGGTGAACAAGGTCGTAACACCTGATATGGATGCCGACGCCATAGGCGGCAGCATCAACCTCGTCACCAAGAACTCGCCCTACAAGCGCACCATTGCCGCCACGGCCGGAACAGGCTACAACTGGGTAAGCGGCAAGGCTGCCCTGAACCTGGGCTTCACCTACGGCGACCGCTTCTTCAACGACAAGCTGGGCCTGATGCTCTCTGCATCGTACCAGAACAACCCCGCCGGCAGCGACGACGTGGAAATGGCCTACGAGAAGAACGACGACGGCGAAGTGGTGATAGACGAATACGAAATACGCCAGTACTACGTGACCCGCGAACGCCAGAGCTACTCACTGGCCCTGGACTGGGAAATCAACCCCAACCACAAGATTGACTTCAAGGGTATCTTCAACAACCGCAACGACTGGGAAAACCGCTACCGCACCACTTACAAGTGGGACGACGATACGGCCAACGAATACGAAGTCATCTACCAGACCAAAGGCGGCACACCCAACAACCGCAACGCCCGCCTGGAGCAGCAGCGCACCATGGACTTCACGCTGGGTGGTGAGCACCTCTTCGGCCCGCTGGAGATGGACTGGAAAGCCTCTTACGCACAAGCCGGCGAGAAACGTCCTAACGAACGCTACATCGGCTTCAACCGCGAAGGCGTGGCCATGAACACCGACTGGAGCGACATCCGCCGCCCCTACATGTCGGCCCTCAACGCTGACGAACTGGTGATGAACGCCGACGACTACGGCCTGGACGAACTGACCGAAAGCTTCGAGGACATCAAGGAGAAAGACCTGAAGTTCAGCCTCAACTTCGAACTTCCGCTGGCCAAGGGCAAGTTTGGCAACAAGCTGAAATTCGGAGCCAAGATTGTGGACAAGGACAAACGCAAAGACGTGACCTTCTACGACTACGAACCGACCGGTGACTACGAAAGCACCTTCATGGCCGACGCTCTGGCTCACCTGCAGAACCAGAACCGCGACGGATACATGGCCGGCGACCGATATAAAGTAGGCGACGCCTTCACCAAGGAATTCCTGGGAAGCCTGCCCTTCAGCGACAGCAGCAAGTTTGAAGGCGAAGAGAACCTGGAGGAAGAGGGCGGCAACTTCAAGGCACACGAGACCGTAAGCGCCGGATACATCCGCTTCGACCAGCAACTGGGCAAACGCTGGAACCTCATGGCCGGCGTACGTCTGGAGAACACTCACCTGCGCTACAGCGGCTGGATTTACACCGAAAAAGACAAAGACCAGGGCATCAAAGAAAGCCTTGACCCCACGGGCGAATATACCGACAGCTACATCAACGTGCTGCCCTCACTGCTGCTGAAATACGATGTCAACGACGACCTGAAAGTACGCGCTTCGTTCACCAACACTATCGCACGCCCCAAATACTCTAACCTTATACCCAACGTGGTAGTGAAGAGCAGCGACAACGAACTGGAGATGGGTAACCCGAACCTGACCCCGACCCTGAGCTACAACTTCGACCTCAGCGCCGAATACTACTTCAAGAGCATCGGTCTGGTCAGCGCCGGTCTGTTCTACAAGAAAATCAACGACTTCATCGTAGACCAGCGCATCACCAACTACACCTACAACGGCCACACCTACGACCTGCTGACCCAGCCCCGCAATGCCGGCGACGCTGACGTACTGGGTGTTGAGGTAGCCTACCAGCGCGACTTCGGTTTCATTGCCCCGGCACTGAAGTGCATCGGCTTCTACGGAAACTACACGTACACCTACAGCAAGGTGAAGAACTTCAACTTCGAAGGCCGCGAGAACGAAGAGCTCCGCATGCCCGGCTCGCCCGAGCACACTGCCAACGCCTCGCTCTACTTTGACAAGGCCGGTTTCAACGTGCGTCTCTCTTACAACTTTGCCAGCGACTTCATCGACGAAGTAGGCGAAGAAGCCTTCTACGACCGCTACTACGACAAAGTGAACTACATGGACGTAAACGCCAGCTACACATTCGGCAAGAAGTTCAAAACCACTTTCTATGCCGAGGCAACCAACCTGCTGAACCAGCCCCTGCGCTACTATCAGGGCACACCCGACCGCTCCATGCAGGCTGAATACTACGGTGTACGCGTCAATGCCGGTTTCAAGATTAACTTCTAATTGATGCCGACAACCTGCCGTAGACACAACCGGACATTGGTTACATGAATCTGCACTATGAAAGCCCACCTGCAAGCAACGTTGCAGGCCGGGCTTTCTCATGCGTTCACCAAGTCCCGTTCCAGATTCATTCCCAAAAGAAGAATTAGCTTTGCTCCCCGAAAGGACAAGCATCCAACCATAGAAACAAAACAATAAATAAAAAAACAATGAAAATGAAGAAACTATTCCTGTTGCTTACTCTCGCCCTGATGGGCCAGTGGGCTGTTGCCCAAAACAAGATAGACTACTCGGTCTACGACGATAAGTTCAACATGTACGTGGCCAACGACCTGGGCCGTAACGGCTACTATGACCAGAAGCCCATAGCCGAACTGATGGGCGAGATGGCCGAAGAAGTAGGCCCCGAGTTTGTCATTGCCGCCGGCGACGTGCACCACTTCGAAGGCGTCCGCTCGGTAGATGATCCCCTGTGGATGACCAACTACGAACTTATCTACAGCCATCCCGAACTGATGATTGACTGGTATCCCATATGTGGCAACCACGAATACCGCGGCAACACACAGGCTGTGCTCGACTATGCCCGCGTCAGCCGCCGCTGGACAATGCCTGCCCGCTACTACACCAAGGCATTCAACGAAGAAGGCACCACCGTACGCATCGTATGGCTGGACACCACACCCCTCATCGACAAGTATCGCCAGGAAAGCGACAAATATCCCGATGCTTGCCTGCAAGACATCGACGCCCAACTGCAATGGCTGGACGGCGTACTGGCATCGGCCAAGGAAGACTGGGTGATTGTAGTAGGCCATCATCCCATCTACGCCGAGACTCCGAAAGACGAAATCGAACGCCAGAACATGCAACAGCGTGTAGACCCCATCTTGCGCAAGCATAAGGTAGACATGTACGTCTGCGGACACATCCACAACTTCCAGCACGTACGCGTCAAAGGCAGCGACATTGACTATGTGACCAACTCCAGCGGTTCACTCAGCCGCAAGGTAAACCCCATCGAGGGTACTCAGTTCTGTAGCCCCGAACCGGGATTCTCCATCATCTCGGCCACACCCAAGACACTGGAGCTGCGCATGATTGACAAGACTGGCAAGGTGCTGCACACAGTAACGCGCAACAAATAACATACATCACAACATCCACGAATGGCAGACAGCGGACACAGAAAACCGCTGTCTGCCATTTATCATTTGATATTTATCACCCACCATTCACCATTAATTCCTATCTTTGTGCCACTAAAACCATTAACACATTTATAAGCATGGACATTCTCTTCCTCATCGGAGGTCTCCTCCTCATCCTGCTGGGCGCCAACGGACTGACCGACGGAGCCTCTGCCGTGGCCAAGCGCTTCCACATTCCAAACATCGTCATCGGACTTACCATCGTAGCCTTCGGCACATCAGCCCCCGAACTGGCAGTCAGCGTGTCATCGGCCATCAAAGGCAGTGCCGACATTGCCATAGGCAACGTAGTGGGCAGCAACATCTTCAATGCCCTGATGATTGTAGGCTGCACAGCCATGTTTGCCCCTATCGTAGTGCAACGCAATACGCTGGTCAAGGAAATACCGCTCTGCATCCTGGCCTCCCTGGCCCTGCTGGTGATGGGCAACGACATCTTACTGGACAAAACCAGCGAAAACGTGCTCAGCATCACCGACGGACTCATTCTGCTCTGCTTCATGGCCATCTTCCTGAGCTACACCTTCGCCATAGCCAAGCCCCATCCACAACCAGCCACGCAGGACGGAGAAAGCCCCGTGCCGGCGGCCGAAGAGGAAACGGAGATAAAGGACATGCCCCTGTGGCGGTCGGCACTCTACATTGTGGGTGGCCTGGCCGGACTTATCTATGGCGGACAGTTCTTTGTAGACGGCGCCAGCGGCATAGCCCGCACGCTGGGTGTCAGCGAATCGGTCATCGGACTGACCATCGTGGCCGGCGGTACCTCACTGCCCGAACTGGCCACCAGCATCGTAGCCGCCTTGAAGAAGAACCCCGAGATAGCCATCGGCAACGTGGTGGGCAGCAACCTGTTCAACATCTTCTTCGTACTGGGCTGCTCGGCCTCCATCACCCCGCTCCACCTGGGCGGCATCAACAACCTCGACCTTCTGGTAATGGTCGGCTCCAGCATACTCCTCTGGCTCTTTGGCGTATTCTTCGGCAAGCGCATCATTACCCGTGTGGAAGGCAGCATCCTCATTGCCTGCTACGTGGGCTATACAGCCTGGCTCATCTACTCGCTGTAGAGGCCCGTTTTCCACCATCATTCCGGGGCGTTCTTCCCTGACACTCCGGGACGTCCCTCCCAGACATCATGGGAGGCTCCTCCCCATTTGCTCTGGGGTGCCCCTCCCCGACGCACGGGTATGCGAGGTACGTCCCGGGATGGCAAAAACTTGCCCCGAAATTTGGCTAAAGTGGTCAGTTAGTGTTATCTTTGCGCCCATAATCAATGCAAACAACCATGGCTGTTACCATCAAGAAAGTTACCACAAAGCATGAACTGAAGCGTTTCATCCGCTTCAACTACGAACTATACAAACATAATCCCTACTCCGTGCCCGACCTCTATGACGACATGCTCAACACCTTCAACAAGAAGAAGAATGCCGCCTTTGAGTTCTGTGAGGCCGAGTATTTCCTGGCTTATAAAGATGGAAAACTTGTTGGCCGCGTGGCCGCCATCATCAACAACCGGGCCAACAACACGTGGAACAAGAAAGAGGTTCGCTTCGGCTGGATAGACTTTACCGACGATGCCGAAGTGTCCGATGCCCTCATCCGCACCGTAGAGCAATGGGGCAAGGAACGGGGCATGACACACATCACCGGCCCCTTGGGTTTCACCGACATGGACGCCGAAGGCATGCTGGTAGAAGGTTTCGACCAGCTGAGCACCATGGCCACCATCTACAACTATCCCTACTATCCGCAGCACATGGAGCGCATGGGCTTCCAGAAAGATGCCGACTGGGTGGAATACAAGATATACATCCCCGACGCCATCCCCGACAAGCACAAGCGTATTTCCGACCTCATCCAGCGCAAGTATAATCTGAAAATAAAGAAATACACGTCGAGCAAGCAGATTGCCCGCGACTATGGCCAAGCCATCTTCGAGCTTATCAACGAGGCCTACACGCCCCTCTACGGCTACTCGGCCCTGACGCAGCGGCAGATTGACCAGTACGTCAAGATGTACCTGCCCATCCTCGACCTGCGCATGGTGACGCTCATCACCGACCAGGACGACAAACTCGTGGCCGTAGGCATCTCCATGCCCTCTCTCTCCGAGGCGTTGCAGAAGTCACATGGCCGGTTGCTGCCCTTCGGCTGGTACTACCTGCTCAAGGCCCTCTTCTTCAAGCGTCGCGCCAAGATGCTCGACCTGCTGCTGGTAGCCGTCAAACCCGAATACCAGAACAAGGGTGTCAATGCCCTGCTCTTCTCCGACCTCATCCCCGTCTACCAGCAACTGGGCTTCGAATATGCCGAAAGCAATCCCGAACTGGAGTTGAACGGCAAGGTGCAGGCACAATGGGAGTACTTCCGCACCGAGCAGCACAAGCGCCGCCGGGCGTTCATCAAGGAGATAAAATAAATTATTAGCTGTAAGATACAGAAAAGGTTATATCAAAAATGAGAAATTAAACATTTCAACACTTTGATACAACCTTTTTCCATATACCCGTAATCACTGCCTATCCAGACAATGCTACACTCCTTAAAAAATTTCAAATACCTCAACACCCACGAACTTCCATATTAAGTTTACGCCATTCCTCTTGCTTCAACCGCAAAAAATGCTCCGTACGAATATCGCCAAGTGGCGACATTTTTCCGGTCTCCGTGTGATGAAAAATAAAACCACATTTCTCCATTACCCTACGTGATTGTCGGTTTCCATCATAATGCCCGCACCAAACCGTTGTAATAGCCAATTCCTCAAAACAACGACGTAACAGACAACGTACTGCTTCTGGAATCAACCCCTGTCCCCAATAAGGCACACCAATCCAATAACCAATCTCTGCATCGCCTTCTTCCATTGTGGCACTATGCACACCGTCATTAAACATCACTCCAATGCTACCTATCGGTTCACCAGTAGCCTTCAATACGACCGCATAGGTTTCAGGTGCAGAAAATATTGTACGGATGACTTCCCGGCTATCCTCCACTGAAGAATGTGGTGCCCAACCTGCAATTGGACCTATATCGGGATGACTGGCATAGCGGTAAAGTGAAACAGCATCATCCTCACTCCAAGGACGAAGAATAAGACGTTCGGTTTCCAAATAATTCATAAGTTCTGCCATAATATATTCTATACAATCTCTCCGCTTTATGTCTATTTGCTTTTACGCCGATACAAGGTTACCGGTGCAAACATAGTTGCTAATAACACCAAAATCCACAAATTACCACTCAGCGGATTATAAGCCGACAACAACTGACCCATGGACACACCGCCCAAAATTCCACCTGCGAATTCAAAGCTAACTGTCAGCACAAACCACCATATACCGGTCAGCCATAAATCCTTCGTAGAAAGATTTCTCACCAAAGAAAGCAAAAGATAAGTTGCCACACAAATAACAACACTCAGCAAAATACCACTCACAGCCATAGCCCACATATCGGGCAAGAACTGACACAAGACATATTCCCTCAACCCACCATTCAAAATAGCCAATGGAATAAAAGAGCACCACACTAGAAAAACTTTAAGCCATTTCATGCGCTATCCCTCCACCAACCACCGCTCTATACCCCTCAGCCGGTTACTGAAGTTGACGCCTACTTTGTAGACTGTGCGCCCGTCGGCAACAAAAGGCATAGCATACTGCCTGTCATTAATCTGCTGCAAGGCCTCCTCGGCCGTGCCGTCCAGCTTGAACTCCATCACGTAGATGTAGTGGTCGGTCTTCACCAGCAGGTCGATGCGCCCCTGCGAGGTGTGATACTCCGCCTGCGTGTAGAAACCCAGCAGCTTGAAGATGATGAACAGCACGTTCTGATAGTGCAACTCCAGATCGCGCGCCAATTCATAGGGACTGTCGGCAAAAAAGCTTTGCAGGCGGCGCATGAAACCGTCGATGTTTCCACCCCGCACTTCCTTCACGAAATTCATAATCTCGAATGACGAATTGCCCGAGGCCAAGTGGGCATAGCAGGGCAGCAGGAAGCGGGTAAAGCCTTCCTCTACCTCCTTGTTCGGGAATCCCAGCTTATACACCTTAAACTCACGGTCGTAATCCTTGATGGTCAGATAGCCACTCTGATAGAGGATAGGGACAGGATTGGCGTCCATCGTGTCAATACCTCCCAATGAATCGGATGAAGCCATTTCCTCCGTCAGCCGATGAAGGTCATACTTGCTGCGCTTCAGCTGTTCTACCAGGAAAGTCGGCGTACCGGTCTCAAACCAATAGCTGTCAAATACCCGGCTCTTCATCACATTAAGCAAGCTGAACGGATTGTAAAGTCCCTCCGAATGATAGGCAAAATGATAGCCGTCGTACCACTCGCGCAACTGTGTGCAAGCTTCCTCATAGCTCATATCGTTATTGGCAGCCAAGGCACGGATATCTTCAGCAAACACGCTCAACAACTCCCCTTCCGTAATGCCGCAAAGACTGTTGTAAGCCGGCTGCAAGGATATGTCCTCCAGATTGTTCAGGTCGCTGAACACACTCACCTTGCTGAACTTCGTTACTCCCGTCAGCAGGGCAAAGCGGATACAACTGTCCATCGACTTCAAGGCTCCATAAAAAGCCTTCAGCGTGCTGCGGTATTCGTCGAGCAGACTGTCGTTGCCGATAGCTTGAAGCATGGGTTTGTCGTACTCGTCTATCAGTATCACCACCCGTCGGCCTGTTTTCTCGCAGGCACGGCGAATGACACCTTCAAAGCGGGTTGCCAACGAATATGCATGTTCGTTGCCTCCATACTTCTCTTCCCAATATTTCAGATTCAGAGACAACTTATTCTCCAAGACCTCTACCGCATCATATTTCTCCGTATTCAGGTCAAGATGCAGCACCGGATACGTCTCCCATTCCTTTTCCAGCCCCTCCATGGCCAACCCGCGGAACAGTTCTTTCTTGCCCAGAAAATAAGCTTCCAATGTAGAAACCAACAGGCTCTTACCGAAACGGCGCGGACGACTTAGAAAGTAATACTGTCCCGACGTCACCAGCTGATGTACTAGTGCCGTCTTGTCCACATAGCAATAACCGTCTCTGACGATGTTTTCAAAGCTCTGTATACCTACCGGATATTTCCTGTTCATAATCATACCACATGAATCGTTCTGTGTTACAAATATATACTTATATCCTGATATACTCAAATATAAAGACGCGAAAAAAGGCAATCTACTAACAAGACTGCCTTTTTAAACTATAATTTATCAGGTCATGCAAATAGCCGACTAAAATCTTCACCTTATTTTTTCTCAATCAATAAGATATCATAATTTTCATCAAGCAGTTTAGCAGGCTTACCATCTACCATAAATTCACCGCTTATAGACCCGTTTTTATTTTTAGTATAATGATACTTTATCGTTGTTTTCTCTTGTCCCCAATCCAGAACAATCTCTTTCCAGTCCTGTTCACAAAGGAACGATGGAAAATCTACCAAGAAAGAAAGAGTTGTAAATTCCATAAATTCATTCTCTACCTGCGGATAATACCTCTTCGTATAATGGACAAAAGGTTGAGATGAACGTCGATACATAGTATCTACAGTACATTTTTTACCGTCCCAATATACATCACCATCCCATAGATAGCCACCATTGCCAGGAATCAACAAATCATTCCCTTCTGCATCAAACACACTCACCGACAAACTAACAGGAGGCGGTCCAAATTTCCATTCTTCCTCATTATCACATGCCGACAAAGCCACCAGGCTCCCCAGCAAAACAATTATTCCCCAAAAACATTTTTTCATAAGTATTCCGATTATTTTATGTGACTATACTAAACTATATCAGGCAAATGCTTTTGGCGAAAATAAAAAAAAATTCCCATATTCCAAACGCGACGAGCTATTTTAACACACAAAAGAAAGTATCATAATAACCTCTTCTGAGATTTTTTCATTTTTCAAATTCCTCTCTCCAAAACCACCTCAAAACTTGCAGAAATCAAAAGCCAATAGCCCACCCCGGGATTAGTGACAAGCCATACTTCAGACGCGAATGGTACTCTGACTTCCCAACTCCTCAACCGCCATCGGCATATCAAGACTGAGACTTATCCGAAGATTTGCCGCGAGGCAAAACAAGATTGAGCACAACACCCACTATGGCAGCAAGGCCGATGCCTGAGAGCGAGAACTCACCCCATGTAAAGGCCGCTCCACCGATACCGAGAGTCATAGTCATTGAAAATATAACGATGTTCCTCGTATCCGACAGGTCTACTTTGTTCTTAAGCATGTTTGCAACACCGGCAGTTGCTATCGTGCCGAAAAGCAAAAGCATCAGTCCGCCAAGAACTGCCTGAGGTATGGTCTTCAGCAAGGCACTTATCTTGCCTATCAGCGAGAAGACGATGGCTGTAATGGCAGCTATTCTGATGACCCGCGGGTCGGTAACCTTGGTGATAGACATCGCTCCGGTAACCTCTGAATAGGTGGTCACGGGAGGGCCTCCCAGTAGTCCGGCCACACAGCATGCCAGTCCGTCGCCCAGCATGGTGCGGTGCAGTCCCGGGTCTTTCACAAAGTCCTTTCCTGCCACGGTATTTACCACATAAACATCGCCTATGTGTTCTATCACCGGTGCTATCGCTACAGGTATCATAAACAGAATGGCCTCCCAGGAGAAAACAGGAGTGACAAACTGCGGCAGACCTATCCAGGCGGCATCGCGCACCGAAGCAAGGTCTACATCATAGAAAATCAAAGCTACGATATACCCTGCCACTATTCCACTGAAAATAGGGATAAGCTTGAACAGTCCCTTACCCATTATCGATACAAAGATGGCGGTAAACAGCGATATGAATGCAAGCACCCAGTTGGTCTCGGCCATATCTACTGCCGAGCCGGCAAGTGATATACCTATCAGGATGATGACAGGGCCTACCACTACGGGAGGAAACAGCCTTTCAATAAACCTGTTGCCCTGCCATTTAATCAGCGCACTCATTATGAAGTAAACCAGTGCCACACCGGCTATACCGGAAATTGTTCCCGGAAGGCCATAAAGCTCCGTCGATTTGATGATGGGAGCAATGAAGGCAAAACTACTGCCCAGGAAAATAGGCACCTTGCCTTTGGTGACAAGATGGAATATCAACGTTCCGATACCGGCTGTAAAAAGAGCAGTAGAAGGGTCCAGGCCTACGAGAAGAGGCACAAGCACCGTTGCACCAAAAGCTACAAACAGGAACTGCACACCTACCACTCCCCGTCTCAAAGATGAAAGATTTGTTTGTTCAGTATTCATAAAGTTATTTTTGAGTCCGATTACAAAGGTAGGCAATTCATACGATAAAAAGTAAAGAACCGCATCATTTTCCTGTCACAGAATTCAATACAGCCCATCTTTATTCGTCGTCCGGGCATTACCGGATGCTGTGTACGCCCATCCTTGTCTACAGCATGCAAGGCAACTCCGAGTCTGAACCAGTCTATCATCAGGTCCTACATCTCCGCCTGTTTTCCGGCAGCATTTAATACAGGCAGAAGTCGTCATGTAATGGCATAAAACTTCCTCCAAAATTGTTCTATTTTTCAAATGCCTCTCTCTAAAATCGCCCCAAAACCGCATTTTCTTCGCTTCTATGGGAACGAACTTGGTACGACTGAGGTACGAATGGGGTACGACTGAGGTACGAAGAGGGTCATTTTTGGTCTATTCTTCAGATTTACCATTGAACAGGAAGGGCAAGAAAAACGCCACGGAAAAGAGCGTACAGACACCGCCCGAAGCCTGCCGGACCGAGGCGGTACGGACAGGATGGCGTACAACAGGACAGCCACACACACTCATACTGAACTCAATGCGCAACCAGCCGCAGAAAAATGGTACAGACAGCCGCAGCAGCCCGGCCACGCTTAAAAAAAAGCTGAAAAACCGACCGGACGGTCGGCAAATCCCCGGGAAAATGTTATTTTTGCGGATTAAAAGCAACCTGGAAAACATGGAAGAAGAAGAAAAAGACAACAGCCTGCAATTTACGGAAGCACCGGTGGAATACACCGACGACAACATACGCCACCTGGACGACATGGAGCACATCCGTGTGCGCTCGGGTATGTACATCGGCCGACTGGGCGACGGCGCGCAGAGCGACGACGGCATCTACGTGCTGCTGAAGGAGGTGATGGACAACTCCATTGACGAGTTCAAAATGGGTGCCGGAAAGAAAATCGAGGTAAACATCGAGGACAATCTGCGCGTCAGCGTGCGCGACTATGGCCGCGGCATTCCGCAAGGCAAGCTCATCGAGGCTGTCAGCAAGCTGAACACGGGCGGTAAGTATGACTCGAAAGCCTTCAAGAAGAGTGTCGGCCTGAACGGCGTGGGCATCAAGGCGGTAAACGCCCTGAGCAGCCGCTTTGAGGTGCGCAGCTACCGCGACGGCAAGGTGCGTACGGCCATCTTCGAACGGGGCGTGCTGCAGAGCGACACCACCGAAGACACGCAGGAGGAAACCGGAACCTACATCTTCTTCGAGCCCGACAATACGCTGTTCGTGGGCTACAGTTTCCAGAACCAGTTTGTTGAGACACTGCTGCGCAACTATACGTACCTGAATACGGGACTGACCTTCCTCTACAACGGCCAGCGCATCGTGTCGCGCCACGGGCTGGAAGACCTGCTGAAAGACAACATGACCAGCGAAGGGCTGTACGACATCGTGCACCTGAAGGGCGAGGACATCGAGATAGCCTTCACCCACACCAACCAGTATGGCGAGGAATACTACTCCTTCGTCAACGGCCAGCATACCACCCAGGGAGGTACCCACCAGACGGCCCTGAAAGAGCACCTGGCGCGCACCATCAAGGAGTTCTACAACAAAAACATGGACTATGCCGACATACGCAACGGACTGGTGGCAGCCATAGCCATCGACGTGGAAGAGCCCATGTTCGAAAGCCAGACCAAGACCAAGCTGGGCTCGAACAACATGTGGCCCGCCGTGCCGCAAGAGAACAGACCGGCAGGCCCCACGGTGAACAAGTACGTGGGCGACTTCATCAAGACCGAGGTGGACAACTACCTGCACAAGAACCCGCTAATGGCCGACATCATGCTGCAAAAGATTCAGGACTCCGAGAAAGAGCGCAAAGCCATAGCAGGCGTGACCAAGCTGGCCCGCGAGCGTGCCAAGAAGGCCAACCTGCACAACCGCAAGCTGCGTGATTGCCGCTATCACCTGAACGACGGCAAGGGCAAGGACCAGGAGGCCGAATCGTGCATCTTCATCACCGAGGGCGACTCGGCCAGCGGCTCCATCACGAAGAGCCGCGACGTGAACACGCAGGCCGTCTTCTCGCTGCGCGGTAAGCCGCTCAACTCCTACGGACTGACCAAAAAGGTGGTATACGAAAACGAGGAATTCAACCTGCTACAGGCAGCCCTCAACATTGAGGACGGACTGGACGGACTGCGCTACAACAAGGTCATCGTGGCTACCGATGCCGATGTGGACGGCATGCACATCCGCCTGCTCATCATCACCTTCTTCCTGCAATTCTTCCCCGACCTCATCAAGAAAGGACACGTCTACATCCTACAGACTCCCCTCTTCCGTGTGCGCAACAAGAAGAAGACCAACTATTGCTACACCGAAGACGAGCGCCTGAAGTCCATCGACGAACTGGGTCCCAACCCCGAAATCACCCGATTCAAAGGTTTGGGCGAGATTTCACCCGACGAGTTCCGCCACTTCATAGGCAAGGACATGCGCCTGGAACAGGTGAGCCTGCGCAAGACCGACGCCGTGAAGGAGCTGCTGGAGTTCTACATGGGCAAGAACACCATGGAGCGGCAGAGTTTCATTATTGATAATCTGGTAATAGAAGAAGACGTCGTCAACTGACAAGTCGACAAGGCTTCAGACCACGAGGGTAGTCGCTGCCCGCCTGCATCCTTGCCAACTTGTCCATGTGTCAACTTGTCAACTAATAATATAAAATATGACCCGAGCCATTTTCCCCGGAACATTCGACCCCTTCACCATCGGCCACTATTCGGTGGTGAAGCGTGCACTGACCTTTGTCGACGAAATAGTCATCGGCATCGGTATCAACGACAAAAAGAACACGTATTTTCCTACTGAGAAGCGCAAAGAAATGATTCGGCAGCTCTACAAGGACGAGCCGCGCGTCAGCGTCAAGGCCTACGACTGCCTCACCATCGACTTCGCCCTGCAGGAGAAAGCCAACCTCATCATACGCGGCATACGCACGGTGAAGGATTTTGAGTACGAAGAGACCATTGCCGACATCAACCGCAAACTGGCCGGCGTGGAAACCATCCTGCTCTTCACCGAACCCGAACTGACCAGCATCAGCTCCACTGCCGTACGCGAGCTGCTGCAATTCGGCAAGGATGTCAGCATGTTCATACCTCAAGGAATGGAAATTTAAACATTTATCCGCATGAAAAAGATAGCATTACTGCTGCTCTGCCTGGCCACGCTAGCCGTGCAGGCACAGAACAAGAACGCCATGCGCAAGCTGCAACTGGCCGAATTCGCCATCAGCAACCTCTACGTAGACACCGTGAACGAGGACAAGCTGGTGGAGACAGCCATCATCGAAATGCTGGCGCAGCTGGACCCTCACTCCACCTACAACAACGCCGAGGAGGTGAAGAAGATGAACGAGCCCCTGCAGGGCAACTTTGAAGGCATCGGCGTACAGTTTCAGATGATAGAAGACACACTGCTCGTCATACAGCCCGTCAGCGGAGGCCCCTCAGAGAAGGTGGGCATACTGGCAGGCGACCGCATTGTGGCGGTGAACGACAGCGCCATAGCCGGCGTGAAGATGAGCACCGAAGACATCATGACCCGCCTGCGCGGACCCAAGGGCAGCCACGTGAAACTCAGCATAGTGCGCCGGGGTGTGGGCGACCTGCTCCACTTCGACGTGAAGCGCGACAAGATACCCATCTTCAGCCTCGACGCCGCCTACATGATAGACAAACGCACAGGCTACATACGCATCAACCGCTTTGCCGCCGAGACGGGCAGCGAGTTCAAGGAAGCCCTGAAAAAGCTGCAAGGCAAGGGCATGAAGGACCTCATACTGGACCTGCAAGGCAACGGAGGCGGATACCTGAACGCCGCCATCGACATGGCCAACGAGTTTCTGAACCAGAAGGACCTGATTGTCTATACCGAGGGACGCGCCGCACGCCGCAGCGACTTCCTGGCACGAGGCAACGGAAACTTCAGACAGGGACGTCTGGTGGTGCTGGTGGATGAGTATTCGGCATCGGCCAGCGAAATCGTGACCGGAGCCATACAGGACTGGGACCGCGGCGTAGTGGTAGGCCGACGCACCTTCGGCAAGGGACTGGTGCAACGCCCCATCGACCTGCCCGACGGCTCGATGATACGCCTCACCGTGGCGCGCTACTACACCCCCTCGGGTCGCTGCATTCAGAAGCCCTACGCCAGCGGCAAGGGCGAAGACATGCTGGAACAGTATCATAAGGACCTGACCGAACGCTTCAACCACGGCGAACTGATGCACGCCGACAGCATCCACTTCCCCGACTCGCTGAAATACCAGACCAAGCTGCTGGAGCGCACCGTCTATGGCGGCGGAGGCATCATGCCCGACTTCTTCGTACCCATCGACACTACCCGCTACACGGAGTATCACCGCAACCTGGTGGCCAAGGGTGTCATCATACGCACCACCACGGGCTACATAGAGAAGCACCGCGCGGAGCTGAAGCAGAAATACCCCACCTTCGACAGCTTCAACCGCAAGTTCCAGGTAGACGAGCAGCTGCTGGCTGACCTGCGTGCCCTGGGCGAGAAGGAGAAAGTGAAGTTCGACCAGGAGCAGTATGACCGTGCCCTGCCCCTCATCACCACCCAACTCAAGGCACTCATAGCCCGCGACCTGTGGGACATGAGCGAATACTTCCAGGTGATGAACGAAACGAACGAAAGCGTACAGCAAGCCATCCGGGTGCTGAAGGAAGGCATGTACGAGAAGGTGATAAGCAGTTGGAAGAAGATGATGAATTAAACGGAGAAAAATTGTAGACAATCCGGCGGATAAACAGGAGCAGGTATCACTATCTGCTAACTTGTTTATCCGCCGGATTGTTTTGGTACATACTCAACAAAATTATAGCTAAAAATGTGTTTTACACCAACCGCGGAATAGGAATCAACCTATTTGGATGAATTTTCTACCATGATTTATCCATTTGTTTGTAATATTGCAAGTACAACTTTTATGCCTATTTATAACACCAACAAAACTGATGAATAAAAGATATATATGTACTTTGCTACTCCTTACTGTCTGGCAACAGATGGAACTGCTAGCCCGACCATCCTTAATGGTTCAAACAAATTATAGGTGGATTGGATGGGGAGGTTATATTGTATTGATTGTTATCTGCATCATTTTATTAATTGCATATAGACGAAGTAAGGCAAAAGAAGCATCCTTATCCAAACGGCTGAACCATTTCATCAGTTCAATTCACGACATCCGTACTCCTATTACCTTAATGAAAGCTCCTCTAAGTGAACTGGAAAGGCAACAGACACTCTCAGAAGAGAACAAAAAACAAGTAAAGACAGCCATTAAGAATATAGACAAACTTCTTAGCATAATCAACAAGTTACTGGAATGGCAAAAATTAGAGAATCAGACTGATATGCTTCAAGTCAGCAATTGTGATATAGAAGCTTATCTGGATGGGAAGGTCTCAGATTTCAAAACTTCGATGTCACAAAAAGGCATTGAGATACAGCTAAATGTTTCACCCAATATGCCTAATGTTTGGATTGACAGAGACAAGATGGATAGAATTGTGGAGAATCTCTTATCTAATGCGCTGAAATATACGGAACAAGGAAGCATTCATATATCAGTAAAAAGCACAGAAAAGAACTGGACTCTTGAAATCTGCGATACAGGAATAGGCATACCCAAGAGCGAACAACAACATATCTTCAGCGACTATTATCGGGCCAACAACGCAACAGAGAAATGCGGAATGGGTATTGGTCTCATGATAACTCGTAGGATGGTAGAACTACACCAAGGAAAAATTGAATTTACCAGTACTGAGGGGAAAGGCACTTCATTTAGTATCACTTTCCCCATCACCCCTAAAGCCAAACTAATAGAACATAAAACTGCCAAAGAAACGGAACTAGATACAGAAAACAAAGAAAATCTATCACAGATACAAGAGAGCGGAAAAAATACATTACTTCTGGCTGAAGATGACGAAGACATGCGCGAATATCTAAAAAACAGTCTGTCGGCAGAATATGAAGTTGTAACTGTGCCGGATGGAGAACAAGCCCTGGAGATGGCAAAAAAAATCAATCCTGACTTAATCATCTCAGACGTCATCATGCCCGTGTTACAGGGTGATGAATTGTGCCGCATTTTGAAATCTTCACTTGAAACAAGCCATATTCCTGTCATTCTTCTAACAGCCTTGAGTGAACGTGAAAATATAATCTTCGGATTGGAAGCCGGAGCCAATGACTATATCATCAAGCCCTTCGACTTATCCGTACTGAAAGCACGGCTACGCAATGTTATTCAAAACAGACAACGACTGCGCTCTGCCGTTTTATCCATAGAAGAGCATTCTGAAGAAATGGATTATAGCAGTCAACTGGACAAAGAATTCTTAGACAAGGTAATGGAAGTTATTAATGGAGAGCTGTCCAATCCTGACTTCTGTATCAACGATTTCTGCCGCATGATGGGTATGAGCCGTACTTCCATATACAACAAGATTAAAACGTTAACAGGACAAGGCCCTAATGATTTTATCCGGATTATGCGATTAAACAAGGCAATGGAACTGCTCAAGACCCGTCGTTACACTATTGGAGAAGTATCCTCACAAGTAGGCTTTTCAGACCCAAAATATTTCAGCACTTGCTTTAAGAAACAGTTTGGAACAAGTCCCAGCAAGATTTAGAGAAATAAAAACAGCTTTTAAATATACAAAGCAAAGAACAAACTTTTTTTGTCGAATAATAAACCATTATTCTACTTGGAATCTGTAGTATTGCAGTGCAAAAAACATAACTATTCACTAACAAATATTTAATAACATGGATACATATTTAGGTCTTGATTTAGGAGGCACAAAATTGCTGATTGGCGAAATGGACAGCCGGGGAAACATATTAAAATATAAAAGATATGAATCCGGATATTTCAACCAACAAGCAGCACTGCAGTTTATCAAAACTTCGCTTGATGACTATATTAAATCCGTAGGATGGTATGACCGCAAACCGTTAGGTATGGGCGTAGGCTTGATTGGTAGAGTAGACCCCAATGAAGGTATCTGGTTACAAATAGACCCCAGCCGTACACATCCTATCGCACTGGCAAAAGAACTGACCGATATTTACGACATTCCGTGTCACATAGACAATGACGTTAAAAGCGCTACCCGGGCAGAACAGGCATGGGGTTTTGGACAAATTTCCCAAAACTTCATATATGTCAACGTAGGTACAGGTATCGGAGTAGGAACGGTGGTAAACGGCAGACAAATTCGTGGCAGTCATTTCAACGCCGGTGAAGTGGGTCATTTGCGCGTAGGAGTAAATGTAGGTATAAAATGCGGCTGTGGACGCATGGATTGCGTAGAAACGATAGCAGCAGGAATTGGCTTTGACAATTGTGCCCGCTTACTGAAGGACCGTTATGATACAGAACTACACATTCCGGCAGGAAAGGGAGAACGTGTCTTAATCAGCGAAGTTTTTGCATTAAGTAAAAAAGGAGATCCACTATGCGTAGCCCTTGTAGACATTGCAGCCGAAGCACTGGCCAACTTAATTATGAACCTGGTACGTTTCTCTGACCCGGACACGGTCGTATTAGGCGGAGGCATAGTAGCCGACGGATACATGCACGAGAAAATCATGGCCAAACTGAATCCTATAACCATGCGTTTTGTTACCAACGGAGTGGTCATTACCAAACTTAATCCTGGCTTCATCGGACTATTGGGCGCAGGTGCCGTAGCAATGAACATATAAAAACAGACTGACTTATGAAGATTACCATTACTCATACAGAACGCGAATTTGATTGCACGGCAGCTTGGCGGGTTATAAGAGAGATATTGAACCACCCGTCGGCCGTTATAGGACTTTCTACAGGAAGAACTACTGGAAACCTACACCGAATAATAGGCGAAATCTATTCCAACTATCCTTTCGATGTGTCATTAACAACTTTCTTTGGATTAGACGAAGTCACCAATGTGCCGAGAGAATATGCAGGTGCCTGTTATACCATGCTGAAAAATGAGCTGATAGATACGTTAAACATAAAAGAAGAAAACTTTCTGATGTTGCCTACCGTTTCAGACAATTTTGAAGAAGCATGCCGCCACTTCCGCCATGAGCTAAACAAACGAGGAGGTATAGATCTTCTCATATTAGGTTTAGGCGAGAATGGACACCTCGGTTTTAATCAGCCAGGTTCTCCTTTAGAAGGCCGTGCATGGGTTACCTCCATGAATGTAGAACTGGAAGAACGCATCAGAAAAGAAACCAATACTCCACCGGAAAAAAAATTGGGAGGTGCCACCCTCGGCATAAAAGACATTATGCAAGCCCGCAAAATTGTTTTGGTAGCCAAAGGAAAAAATAAAGCAAATATCGTTAAGCAAATGCTGGAAGGTCCTGTTAGCAACGAAGTGCCTGCATCCGTGCTACAGTTACACCCCAATTGCGAATTCTTATTCGACGACAAAGCGGCAGCAGAGTTATCTATTTAAACATACATTACTATATCTGATAGCATGAAACAACAAGAAACACAAACAAATTATATAGGACCATTCCTTACAATGGTCTTCTTATTCTTTATTGTCGGTTTTCTAACTACAGCCAATACCCAATTTCAAGGCCCCTTAAAAGAAACCTTCCTTAGTGAAGTTGGTGAACTAAAAAATACATTCGCCACACTAATAACATTCTCCTGGTTCCTGGCCTATCCTATATGCGGTGGACTGGGTGCTACATGGATAAACAAACATGGATATAAAGGAACGTTAATACGAGGGCTGGGATTGATGATTATAGGTCTTGGATTGTTCTTTATCTCATCTTACTTTACCGTACATTATCCAGAAGCCGACTGGCAAATAGGTAATAATACGGTTTCTTACGGATTCCTGATTTTTTTATTAGGTTCATTCGTCGTAGGTGCGTCAGCTACTGTACTACAGGTTGTTATCAATCCATATCTCACAGCTTGTTCTGTTAAAGGCACACAAGCCATACAACGACTGGCCATAGGAGGTTCTGCCAACTCGGTAGGTACTACCCTTGCACCTTATTTTGTTACAGGAATTGTATTTGGAGGCCTGTCAATGGAAGAAATACGCATAGAACAGCTGATGCTGCCTTTCTTTGTATTGATGATAATCATCGCGTTGATTGTATTCTTATTGACTAGACTGTCACTACCTGATATACAAGGTACAAAAGCGGAGAAAGGAGAAAAATTAGAGCGTAGTGTGTGGTCTTTCCGACACCTCACACTGGGAGTAGTAGCTATATTCTTCTACGTTGGTGTAGAAGTATGTATAGGAGCCAACATAAACTTGTATGCTATTGAAATGAACCACCATTCTCCTGCTTTACTAGCTACGCTCTACTGGGGTGGTATGCTGGTAGGACGCCTGGTTGGCAGTTCATTAAGCAAAATTTCACCAAGAGTACAATTAACAGTAACAACCATTGCTGCAGGCGTATTATCATTAATGGCCATTCTGTTCAATAGCCCCTGGCTATTGGCTGCCGTAGGCTTATTCCATTCCATTATGTGGGGAGCGATTTTTACTCTCTCGATAGCCCATTTAGGGAAATATACCTCTATTGCTTCAGGCGTCTTCATGATTGGAGTTGTAGGAGGTGCCATCCTTCCTTTATTCCAAGGGATATTGGCAGACCTCTTAGGGAGCTGGCAATGGTCATGGAGTATCGTACTCTTTGGAGAAATGTTTATGCTATACTATGCTTTGATAGGCTCCAAGGTGAGAGCTAATGATAAAGAATCCGTTTAATAACTTAAACAAAACAATTATGCTTATGAAAACACTAAAAACCATGATTGCTATTCTGCTAACAATATTAACAGCATGTAGCAACAAACAAACGAGCCAAGAGGCTATTAAGGTTTATGAGAGCAAAATTGTTGTGGCATACGTTACATCGTGGAGCGACATCATGCCCGACCCTCAATATATGACACACATCAATTATGCTTTTGGTCATGTCAATGAAACCTTCAACGGAGTAAAAATAGACAATGAAGATAGACTGAAACAAATTGTGGCACTCAAGAAGAGCAAACCCGAACTCGAAGTGATGCTATCAATAGGAGGATGGGAAAGCGGACGATTCAGCGAAATGGCAGCCGACAGCACTTGCCGCCAAGCATTTGCCAACGACTGCCGCAAGATAGTAGACAGACTGAATCTGGACGGTGTAGACATTGACTGGGAATATCCCACTAGCTCAGCAGCCGGAATATCGTCTTCTCCAGATGACACTCACAACTTCACACTGCTTATGCGCGATTTGCGCAATGCTTTAGGTACAAGTAAACGCCTTACGCTAGCCTCAGAAGCCTCTGCAAAATTTATTGATTTCAAGGCAATATTACCTTATATTGATTTTGTAAATATCATGGCCTATGACATGGCCAATGCCCCCAAACACCACTCAGCCCTTTACCCCTCAGAACACAGTGGACAACTAACTTCAAGCCAAGCCGTAGAGGCACACCTTAAAGCAGGAATTCCCCCCTCGATGTTGGTATTAGGTATGCCCTTCTATGGCAGGGGCGGTGCTGACTATCCCAACTTCCAGGATTTCAAAGAGACAGGCAAAGATAATAAACGTTTTGAAGAAAAATGGGATAGTATAGCCCAAGTCCCATATCTAATAGATAAAGAAAGTGGGAAGTTTGTTTTCGGATTTGAAAATGCGCATTCACTAGCCTCAAAATGCAATTATATCCTTGAACAAGATTTATTAGGAGGTATGTACTGGGATTACAGTGGCGACAATGAACAAAATGAACTCCGTTCAACAGTAGCAAATAATCTGCTGGGTAAAACCCATAAATCCAAAGTGCTGGTATTGACAGAAAGGGGTGGCCAGCATGGCAGTTTCACCGATGCCGGATTAAAGTGGCTGAATGAGGAAGGTAAGAAAAAGGGATTTAGTATCACTGAAATCAATAACGCTTCTCCCATCACAGAAAAATATCTTTCGCAATTCAGTCTGATTATCCAACTAGATTTTCCGCCATACACTTGGTCTGAAGAAGCACAAAAAGCATTCATAAATTACATAGACCAAGGACTAGGCGGTTGGATAGGCTTCCACCACGCCACTCTATTAGGCGAATTCGACGGTTACCCCATGTGGCAATGGTTCTCCGACTTCATGGGTGGCATACGTTTTCAGAACTACATTGCGGCCTTAGCAAATGGCACAACTCATGTAGAAGACCCTAATCACCCTGTAATGAAAGGAGTATCAGAGTCATTCATCATACCTGACGATGAATGGTACACATACGATAAAAGCCCTCGTCCAAAAGTACATGTATTAGCCAACGTCGATGAGTCAAGTTATACCCCAACTTCAGACATTAAGATGGGCGACCATCCTGTAGTATGGAGTAATGAAAAAAAGAAAGCGCGTAACGTCTATTTCCAATTCGGCCACACATATAAACTCTATGAAGTACCTGAATTTACACAGATGTTTAGTAACGCCATCGAATGGACATTGAACAAATAAAAACGATCTCTTAAATACTATTAAAGAAGGAGTTAACTTCCTATTCGGTAAATATTAACTATAACCGCAATAGAAGTTAACTCCTCATCCGAGATAAAATACAATGAACCACTACTATTGCATTGTACATCAGATAGTATTCAACACTTCATATAAGTTGTTTACAAAGAAATAACACCCATATCTATGGATGATTTATTTATTGTACTAAATCATCCTAACGCGCAATTTGACTATCCACTCCATTATCATTCCGATTTTGAAATTAATCTAGTAATTAATTCATCGGGAGAAAGAATTATTGGAGATTCCTTACAAGAATTTGGTCTACTAGATCTTGTCATGATAGGCCCTAATCTTCCACATGTTTGGAAAAGCAACATTGTAGAAGGGAACCATGTTATTACTATTCAATTTTCAGAGAGCATTCTTAACCAATCAATTATTAACAAAAGGCTCTTCAAAT
This sequence comes from uncultured Bacteroides sp., assembly GCA_900553815.1. Classification (GTDB taxonomy): domain Bacteria; phylum Bacteroidota; class Bacteroidia; order Bacteroidales; family Bacteroidaceae; genus Bacteroides. The sequence goes on along the minus strand of USEY01000007.1, from coordinate 220 downwards.
CTATAAAACAGCTATTAATTGAATCTCAACGAGGTATAGTCTTTTCCCAAAATACAGTTTTAAATATAAAAGAGAAAATCATTCAGCTCACAACTATGCAAGGTTTTCAGACTGTATTACTATTCCTATCTATATTATACGAGCTTTCAATCTCTGAAAAAATATTACTACTGGTGCGATAAAATCGCATTAGTTTTAAATCTCATCAAATAACGAGAGT